>NZ_CP156081.1:0-300000 GCF_039830135.1 Defluviimonas sp. SAOS-178_SWC
ATGACAGAAGACTCCTGGGGGCGGGTACGAAATGAACTTCTCAAGACACTTGGCAAGAATAACTTCACAACCTGGATCGAGCCTCTGACGCTTGACCGTCTTCAGGACGGGATCGCGCGGTTCGAGGCACCGACGAGGTTCATGCGCGACTGGGTGTCGCGCAACTTCGCCGAGCAGATTCGCCAACATCTGGCCAAGGCTGGGCATGAGGTTGAGCGGGTCGAATTCCACGTCGCCGCGCCGCGTCCGAACCCGATCGAGAAAGTCGCGGGCCCGCGCACGAAATCCGCCGCTCGGCCTGCGCCGCGCAGGGGCGACGAGGCAGAGCTTCCCGGGGCGCCCCTCGACGCGCGCTTCACCTTTGACACGTTCGTTGTCGGCAAGCCGAACGAGCTTGCCCACGCCGCCGCGCGCCGCGTCGCCGAAGGCGGGCCGGTCACGTTCAACCCACTCTTCCTCTATGGCGGCGTCGGCCTCGGCAAGACCCACCTCATGCACGCGATTGCGCATGAGCTTCAGACCCGCAGCCCGGATCTTCGGGTGCTTTATCTCTCGGCCGAGCAGTTCATGTACCGGTTCGTGCAGGCGCTCCGCGAGAAGGAGATCATGGGATTCAAGGAGATGTTCCGCTCCGTCGACGTCCTCATGGTCGATGACGTCCAGTTCATCGCCGGCAAGGATTCGACGCAGGAAGAATTCTTCCACACGTTCAACGCGCTCGTCGATCAGAACAAGCAGATCGTGATCTCCGCCGACCGCGCGCCGGGCGAGATCAAGGATCTGGAGGATCGGATCAAGAGCCGCCTGCAATGCGGGCTGGTCGTCGATCTGCATCCGACCGACTACGAACTGCGCCTTGGCATCCTTCAGCAGAAGGCCGAGCACTACCGCGGCCAATATCCCGGCCTGAAGCTGGCGAATGGCGTTCTGGAATTCCTCGCCCACCGGATCACCACCAACGTCCGCGTCCTCGAAGGCGCGCTGACACGGCTCTTCGCGTTCGCCTCGCTCGTCGGCCGCGAGATCACGCTCGATCTGGCGCAGGATTGCCTCGCCGACATTCTCCGCGCCTCGGACCGCAAGGTCACGATCGAGGAGATCCAGCGCAAGGTGTCGGAGCACTACAACATCCGCCTGTCGGACATGATCGGGCCGAAGCGGGTCCGCACCATCGCCCGGCCACGTCAGGTGGCGATGTATCTGGCGAAGTCGATGACCACACGGTCGCTGCCCGAGATCGGTCGCCGTTTCGGTGGCCGCGATCACACGACGATCATGCACGGCATCCGCAAGGTCGAGGAACTGAAGGCGACCGACAGCCAGTTGGCCGAGGATATCGACCTTCTTCGTCGGCTTCTGGAGGCCTAAACCCGCGCGAGCGGCCTTGACCCTCTGTCCAATCCATTGGACATTCCCGAAAATTCTTGAGCCTGAGGGGAAAGTTGCTAACTTTCCCCTCCCGGCGATCTCAAGGGGACGGATATGAAGATCAGCATCGAGCGCGCGACGCTTCTTAAGGCGGTGGGTCAGGCCCAGTCGGTCGTGGAGCGGCGCAACACGATCCCGATCCTCGCCAACGTGCTGATCGAGGCGGACGGCAACACCGTCAGCTTCCGCGCCACCGACCTCGATATCGAGGTGGTGGACAAAGCCCCCGCCCAGGTCGAGCGTGCCGGCGCCACGACCGTTTCGGCGGTGATGCTGCACGAGATCGTGCGCAAACTGCCCGACGGGGCACTGGTCCAGCTGTCGGACGACAGCGCCGCCGGCCGGTTGACCGTGCAGGCCGGGCGGTCGATGTTTTCGCTCGCGACGCTGCCGAAAGAAGATTTCCCGGTCATGGCGTCGTCGGAATACACCGCGAACTTCTCGGCCCCCGCCCCGGTCCTGCGCCGGCTTTTCGACAAGTCCAAGTTCGCGATCTCGACGGAGGAGACGCGGTACTACCTGAACGGCGTCTACATGCATGTCGCCCAGTCGGAGGATGGTCCGGTCCTGCGCTGCGTGGCGACCGACGGCCACCGGCTGGCGCGGATTGACGCGCCGTTGCCGGACGGGGCCTCGAGCATGCCGGGCGTGATCGTTCCCCGCAAGACCGTGGGCGAGTTGCGCAAACTTCTCGACGATGACGAGATGCAGATCGCGGTCTCGGTTTCGGAGACCAAGGTTCGCTTCGCGACCCCGGCGATCACGCTGACGTCCAAGGTCATCGACGGCACCTTCCCGGACTACACCCGGGTGATCCCGGTCGGAAACAGCAAGCGGCTCGAGGTCGATGCCTCTGAATTCGCCAAGGCTGTGGACCGGGTGGCGACGGTGTCGTCAGAGCGGTCGCGGGCGGTGAAGCTGCAGCTTGACGAGGACCGTCTGGTCCTGTCGGTCAACGCCCCGGATGCGGGCGCGGCCGAGGAAGAACTGGCCGTGGCTTATGGCGACGAGCGGCTGGAGATCGGGTTCAACGCCAAGTACCTCCTGGAGATCGCCAGCCAGGTCGATCGCGAGAACGCCGTTTTCCTCTTCAATTCCTCGGGCGATCCGACCTTGATGCGCGAGGGTAACGACACCTCCGCCGTCTATGTCGTGATGCCGATGCGGGTCTGATCCGGCTTCGCCGGCGCCTCCGGCGAAGGTATTTTTCGGCAAGATGAAGGGCTAACGGGTCTTGCCAGCGCTTGCCGTCACATCGCTTCTCTTGTCGCATTTCCGTTCTCACCGGCGGACGGAAATGGCGTTCGACGGACGGCCCGTAGCGATCTTCGGCCCGAATGGGGCGGGCAAGACCAACATTCTCGAAGCCGTTTCGCTGTTTTCGCCCGGGCGCGGGTTACGACGCGCAGGCCCCGACGAGATCGGGCGCCAGCCTGAGGCACTTGGCTGGAAACTGAAGGCCGGGATCCTCAGTCTGCACCAAATGCATGAGGTGGAGACCTTTGCCGAGCCGGGCGCGCCGCGCAGCGTGACCATCGACGGGAAACCGGCGCCGCAGGCGGCCCTGGGACGCATCGCGCGGATGCTCTGGCTGGTGCCGGCGATGGACCGGCTCTGGATCGAGGCGGCCGAAGGGCGGCGGCGGTTTCTCGACCGGATGACGCTGAGCTTCGAGCCCGGCCATGCCGAGGCGGTCCTGACCTACGAGAAGGCGATGCGGGAGCGTAACCGGCTGTTGCGCGACGAGGTTCGCGATCCGGGCTGGTATGGCGCGCTGGAGGCGCAGATGGCCGGGGCCGGTGCGGTGATTCAGGCCAACCGGATGGCGGCGGTCGCACGGGTCGTGGCGGCGCAGGCCGGGGCCGAGACGGCGTTCCCGGTAGCGGATCTGACGATCCTCGGGCCGGAGGGAGAGATGGCGCCGGAGGGCGCGGAGGCGCTGGCATCGGCCTTCGCGGCGGGCCGGGGTCGCGACATGGCGGCAGGGCGGACGCTGGCGGGGCCGCACCGCGCCGATCTGGGCGCGGCCTATGCGGCGAAGGGGGTTCCGGCCGCGCAGGCCTCGACGGGCGAGCAGAAGGCGCTGCTGATCTCGCTCATTCTCGCCAACGGCCGGGCGCTGGCCGAGGATTTCGGCGCGCCGCCAATCCTCCTCCTCGACGAGGTTGCCGCCCATCTTGACGCCGGCCGGCGCGCGGCGCTTTATGACGAGATCTGCGCGCTCGGGGCGCAGGCCTTCATGACCGGGACCGGCGCGGAGTTGTTCGACACGCTCGGCTCCCGGACCCAGGCCTTCGAAGTAACTGAAAAGGAAGGACTTTCCGTCGTGAGCGAAAGGACCGGATGATGACTCCGCAACGCGTGACCCTGATCACCCTTGGCGTGGCGGATATCGGTCGGGCGCGGGCCTTTTACGAAGCCCTTGGCTGGGTGCCGACACAGACGATGGAGGAGGTCGTCTTCTATCAGATGAATGGCGCCGTGCTGGGGCTTTTCGGCAAAGATGCGCTGGCTGCGGACCAGGGTCGGGCGGGGGCCGTTCTTGGAACCGGGGCGATGACGCTTGCGCAGAATTTCACCACGGAGGCGGAGGTCGACGCGGCGTGGGAGGTGGCGGTCGCGGCCGGCGCCGAGCCGCTGAAGAAGCCGGAGAAGGTCTTCTGGGGCGGTTATTCGGGATATTACGCCGATCCGGACGGGCATGTCTGGGAGGTCGCGATGAACCCGTTCTGGCCGCTCGGGCAGGACGGGAGCCTGACCTTGCCAGTAGCGGACGCGTAGGGACGGCGTCGGACATGCGTATGTTTTGCGTAGCTACAGATGTAGATACACGGCCGTGACCGTCACCCCGCTTTCATTGGCGCTTTATGCCGGTGCGCTCGGACTGCTGTGGCTGACGCCCGGCCCGGTCTGGGTCGCGCTCACGGCGCGTGCGCTTTCCGGCGGGTTCGCGAGCGCCTGGCCGCTGGCGCTCGGGGTGACGCTGGGCGATCTGATCTGGCCGCTGGTCGCGATTTTCGGGCTGAGCTGGATCGTCGACCAGTGGGGCGCGTTCATGACCGTGATGCGCTATATGGCCGCGGCGATCTTCATCCTGATGGGGTGGCTGCTGATCCGCCATGCCGGGCAGCCGGTCGCGACCGACGGACGGCTGACGCGGCCAGGCCGCTGGGCGGGCCTTTCGGCCGGGATCGCGGCGATCCTCGGCAATCCGAAGGCGATCCTGTTCTACATGGGGGTTCTGCCGGGCTTCTTCGACCTCAGGCAGGTGACCGCGCCCGATATCGCGTTGATCGCCGCCGCCTCGATGACGGTGCCGCTGGTCGGCAACCTTTTCCTTGCCGCTCTGGTGGCCCAGGCGCGCGGGCTGCTGAAATCGCCACGGGCGCTCTGGCGCATCAATGTCGGGGCCGGGGGGCTGCTGATCGCTGTCGGGGCCCTGATCGCGATGGTCGAGATCTGAGGCCGCCGCGACGGCGGCGACCGGCCGCGGCGCGGACCATCCACCAGCCACCAAATCTTGTGTCTTCGGCGTGACAATCCCCGCCCGAGGGACTATAAAATGCGCGTAAGAACAAGGACAGGCTTGCATGACCGACGACGCGCAGCAACCGGCCGAATACGGCGCGGATTCCATCAAGGTTCTCAAAGGCTTGGAGGCCGTCCGCAAGCGGCCGGGCATGTATATCGGCGACACCGATGACGGCTCGGGCCTGCACCACATGGTCTACGAGGTCGTCGACAACGGCATCGACGAGGCGCTGGCGGGCCATGCCGACTTCGTGCGGGTGCGGATTCACGCCGACAACTCGGTCTCGGTCCGCGATAACGGGCGCGGAATCCCGACCGATATCCATCCCGAGGAGGGTGTTTCCGCCGCCGAGGTCATCATGACCCAGCTTCATGCCGGCGGGAAGTTCGACCAGAACAGCTACAAGGTGTCCGGCGGTCTGCACGGGGTCGGGGTTTCGGTCGTCAACGCGCTGTCGGACTGGCTGGAACTGCGCGTCTGGCGGGGTGGCAAGGAGCATTTCGCCCGGTTCGAGCATGGCGACACGGTCGAGCACCTGCGCGTCGTCGGCGACGCCGCGCCCGGCGAAAAGGGCACCGAGGTGCGGTTCCTCGCCTCGTCGAAGACCAATCACCCGGATGGCACTTTCTCCAACCTCGAATACGTCTTCAAGACGCTCGAGGCGCGGTTGCGGGAACTGGCCTTCCTGAATTCCGGGGTGAAGATCATCCTGGAGGACAATCGCGGCGCGGAGCTGCAGCGCACCGAGCTGTTCTACGACGGCGGCGTGCGCGAATTCGTCAAGTATCTTGACCGCCACAAGACCTCGGCCCTGCCCGATCCGATCTTCATCACCGGCGAGCGCGGCGGCATCGGCGTGGAAGTGGCGATGTGGTGGAACGACAGCTACCACGAGACGGTCCTGCCCTTCACCAACAACATCCCGCAGCGCGACGGCGGCACCCATCTGGCGGGCTTCCGCGGCGCGCTGACGCGGACGATCAATGCCTATGCGCAATCCTCCGGCATCGCGAAGAAGGAAAAGGTCGACTTCACCGGCGACGACGCCCGCGAGGGTCTGACCTGTGTCCTCTCGGTCAAGGTTCCCGATCCGAAATTCTCGTCGCAGACCAAGGACAAGCTGGTCAGTTCCGAAGTGCGCCCGGCGGTCGAGAGCCTCGTCAACGAGAAGCTCGGCGAGTGGTTCGAGGAGAACCCGGCCCATGCCAAGGTCATCGTCGGCAAGATCATCGAGGCAGCCCTGGCGCGCGAGGCGGCGCGCAAGGCGCGCGAGCTGACACGGCGCAAGACGGCGATGGATGTCGCCTCGCTGCCCGGCAAGCTGGCGGACTGCCAGGAGAAGGATCCGGCGCTGTCGGAACTGTTCCTCGTCGAGGGGGACAGCGCCGGCGGGTCGGCCAAGCAGGGCCGCGAGCGGAAGAACCAGGCGGTGCTGCCCTTGCGCGGCAAGATCCTGAACGTGGAGCGCGCGCGCTTCGACCGGATGCTGTCCTCGGACCAGATCGGCACGCTGATCACCGCGCTCGGCACCGGGATCGGGCGCGACGAGTTCAACCTCGACAAGCTGCGCTACCACAAGATCATCATCATGACCGATGCCGACGTGGACGGCGCGCATATCCGGACACTGCTTCTGACCTTCTTCTTCCGGCAGATGCCGGACCTGATCGAGGCCGGGCATCTCTTCATCGCCGAGCCGCCGCTCTACAAGGTCGCGCGCGGCAAGTCGGAGGTCTACCTCAAGGATCAGGCCGCGCTGGAGGATTACCTGATCCAGCAGGGCATCGAGGGGGCGATCCTGCGGCTTGGCAGCGGCGAGGAGATCACCGGCGCCGATCTTGCCCGCGTCGTCGAGGAGGCGCGCGTCGTGCGCCGCAGCCTGATGGCCTTCCCGACGCATTACCCGACCCGGATCCTCGAACAGTCGGCGATTGCCGGCGCTCTCGTCCCCGGCCGGGTCGATGCGGATGCGCAGGGCGTGGCAAACGAGGTCGCGAAGCGTCTTGACGAGGTGGCGGTCGAATACGAGCGCGGCTGGCAGGGTCGTCCGACACAGGATCACGGGCTGCGCTTCTCACGCTCGCTGCGCGGGGTCGAGGAGGTTCGGACGCTCGACGGCGTGGTCCTGCGTTCGGGCGAGGCGCGGCGGCTCGCGACCCATACCGGGAACCTGCAGGAGGTCTACGGATCGCTCGCCAAACTGGTCCGCAAGGACCGGGAGCAGCCGATCCACGGGCCGCTGGAGTTGCTGGAGGCGATCCTTCAGGAGGGCGAGAAGGGGCTGACTCTCCAGCGCTACAAGGGTCTGGGCGAGATGAACCCCGAACAGCTCTGGGAAACGACGCTCGACCCGTCGGCGCGGGTACTCAATCAGGTGAAGGTGGACGATGTGGCGGAAGCCGACGACATCTTCACCAAGCTGATGGGCGACGTCGTGGAGCCGCGCCGCGAGTTCATCCAGCAGAACGCGCTGAACGTCGAGAACCTCGACTTCTGAGGTGATGTAGGATCGCGCAAAACCTTGCGTTCTACCCAAAGGTTTGCGCGAATTGCGCGTAGTGTTGCGCGAGTTCTGAATCCGGGGGCGGAAAAACAGGCCGGAAATTCCGTGCATTTGGATGGGCCGGCTCGCCTCTTTTTCCGGAGTATGGATTACCGAGAAGTATCATCGGCGATCCTTACGGCGCAGTGAGACCTCGGTTGAGGTCAAGTATAGACAGCCGCTTGCCAAGACGTACGCACAGCGCAAAAAAAGTAGTTCAGACCGCACGAAGATGACGAGGCGTCCGTCACCTGATCTCCAAGACCCGGACTTCCTTGATGTGCGACCGACCTGGTACTCGACCTCGTTGCCGATTTGGGCGTCCAGCAAGGCCTGACCGAGCGGCGTATGTATCCCGACCTCGCCCTCGTCAGGTGAATTCCCGCCCTCGACCAACATGAAGGCGAGCCTCTTGGTGTCGGTAACATTCTCGACCTTGACCTTCGAGCCCAGCGATACCGTCGGCTCGGCCGCGATGCGGTTCGCTGCGGTGAAGAGATCGCTGCCGGCCGGCGGTTCGAAAGGCAGGCTCGCCTGCTCCGGTTTTGGTCGGGCCGGCGGCGCGGCTGGGTGAGTCGACTGCGCCGACGATGTCTCGATCTCGGCCGCGGTGTCTTCCGCGAGATGGGTCAGGAGCGCCATTGCGTCGAGGCGCTCCGAATATTTCACGCCCTTCGCCTTGGCATAGCCAAGGGCGGCTTCGATCGCCTCCTTGAGGGTCTCGATCTCCTTCCTCGGGTTACGAAACCAGTCGGTCGACCATATCCGGTGCAGGCGCCAGCCAAGTCCTTCGAACACCTCCTGACGGAGCCGGTCGCGGTCGCGGCTCGACTTCGAGCTGTGGTAGACATCGACGCCGATATTCATGCTGTTGGCCGATCCCCGCCAATTGCCGTGCACGTGGCCAAACAAGTGTAGAGCCCCCTTCCGAGCGTGGTTCCAGGTCATCATCGGATAGTGGCAGAGCGTGACGGGAGTCTCGCTTGCCGGATCCTCCACCTCCGCCAGGAGTGGCACAATGTCCCCCGGCAGTGACCGCGTGAGCGGGCCATCATGACTGCCGATGACAAGATGCCGTCCCCCGGGCAACTGACCGAACAATTTGAGAAGCCAATCGCCGTCCTTCGCTTTCGGCCCAAAGGCGAAGTCTCCCACGATCCAGAGATCGTCGGTCGGTCCAACCTTGTCCCATTGCCGTTCGAGCAACGCGGCTTCCATGTGGTTCGCGTCCCGGAAGGGACGGCCTGTGTTGCGGATGAAGCTATCGTGACCGAAATGCGGATCGGCGACATACCAGTGCGTCATTCACTGTCTCCGGAAGGGTTCAAATACGCGCGGTTGTGGTCCGGGTCGAAGGAGATTCATGTCAAGAAGACGGGGCATGTCGGGGATTGGCCGCCGGTCTGTCAGGCCGTTCCGCCTTCGGCATGGTTCCGGATTGTCTGAAAGCGTTTCCGTGCGCCGGACAGGATCGGATCGAGCACCTTCCCCGGGAAACGTGCGGGCAGGTCGTTGGCAACGCGGTCGAATACGTTCTCCTCGATGTCCAGGATCCGTTTGAACGCCTGAGCCGGGAGCTATTCGCCACCAGCCCGCGCGCCGACCTCGAAGAAGTGCCGGGGGTGGATCTGATCGATCCGGTAGTATCGGCTCTTTCCCGAGACGGCCATCGCGAGCTGCATCTGCTGGTGTCGGATCTGGCCTGTGGAGAATGCCGGCTCGGCGCTCATGATGTCGTAGAGCGGCGTCATCCTGAAGCCGCCGGTATCGAGGAAGATCGAGAAGTTCTTGGCATGTCCGTCGGTCGCGCCGATCATCCAGAAGAAAATCTGAGCTGCGAAGAACGTTGCCCTGTCCGGCATAGGCGTTACCGACCCCTGAAGGAGGTCAAGTGAGGCTGCTATGCCTGGCCCTCCGTCCTGCTCGTTTTTGAGATGGGACGGCACCCCCAGGGCCTGGCAGAAATCCTCCTGGGGGCGTCTCAGCATGCGGCCGTCGCGGGCAAGGGTCCGGTCGAAGCGTTCGATGACAAGGGCATCGGTTTCGCCAAAGCGCTCGATCCAGGCATGATTGACGTCGAAGCCGAAAGCGGCTGCGAGCCTCAGGCAGAGGAACTCGTTTTCGAGGCTCGTCGTCATGTCGATGCTGTGCTGGACGGTCCCCATCCGCTTCTTGAGGATATGGGTGGTGGGCGTCAGGCCATGCGGGATGTGCCAGGCGTCATCGCGCCGCAGGAGTGCGGTCTTTTCCTGGGCACCAGCAATGGAGATGCGGAACGCCTGGTCGGGGTCGAGACCGAGGGGATGTGCCTCGAGATCATTGAGCAACGCCTCGATGGCGCCGTCGTCTATGGGGGCACTGTCGAGCCGGAATGGATCACGCGGATCTTCGCCATCCGGAACGAATTGCATGGCGCCCACACAATCTCGTCCGATGGCGGCCAGGAGCGAATGTGGGTCTGTCCCGTCGGCCGCCATCCTGGCGGCAACGGTTTTTCGGAGCTTGTCGTTGTCCGGCAGGAGATTGTCGAAGACCGCGACGACATGGCTTCCATACTGCCGTTCCGGTCTCAGCGGCAAGGAAAGGGAGACTGGGAATGCGTGATCCCAACTCAACCAATCATCATGATAGGTGAAGGCGATCGCCTCGTCGGGTTCGCGCAGCAGCGTGCCGACGCGGCGTCCGTTCAGGTAGATGGCCAAGGCGACACTCTTTGAACGCCGGCCCATCAGAAGATGTCCTCGATCCCGGGAGGGTTGCCGTGCAGGCTTTGGCCGCGCGGCAGGATGATGCAGTCGAGATCAAGGGCTGCAAGGAGTGCGAAGAGGGTCGGGGCGGTGGGGTTCGTCGCTCCCGTCTCGATCGAGGAAATATGATGGGCCCGGAGACCCGACCGGCGCGCCAGATCGGCCTGGGTGAGCTTTTTGGCCTTGCGGGCGTTGCGCAGGGCGTGACCAAGCTCCTTGACGGAGCGCACCGCGGCCGGGCGGATCGAGGGATGGCTTGGGGTCATTTCTTACATTTTTCTGTACCTGCCCTGGATATACGGCGTAGTGTATAAATATCTTATGTACAGTAGCCTGTATAAAAATTGAAAATACACAGTAATGTATAAAGTGGGCGGATCAGGTGACACCGGTAAGAGTCGGCGGACCGCCGTCAGCCATAGGGTTGCCCGTGCCGACCAAGATTGACGACCGTCCGGCGCCGGGCTACACGTCACCACATGAACAACCCGATGATCATCGCTCAGCGCTGGTGGCTGGCCTGCTAACTCAGGCGATCGGAGTTTTCATTCATCCCGAGGCCGCCGCATGGGCGGCCTGATTTTTCCCGGACCCGATCATGCGGCGCCTCCTCGCTCCCAGAGGACACACCCATGACCAGACCAATCATCCTCACCGGGGATCGCACGACCGGTCCAGTGCACATCGGCCACTATGCAGGCCCGCTTCGAAACCGTTTGCGGTTTCAAGACGATCATGAGCAATTCCTCTTGCTGGCGGACATGCAGGCCCTCACCGACAACGCGCGTGATCCGGCAAAGGTCCGCAGAAATGTGATGGAGGTCGCGCTCGATTACCTGGCCGTAGGCATCGACCCTGAACGTACGACGATCTGCCTGCAATCGCGTCTTCCGGCGTTTGCCGAGTTCTCCATGCTTTATCTGAACTTTCCGTCGGCATCTCGGGGACGAGCCTTGCGTGGTGGGTGATTCAGGATGACCGCGGCGCCGGTTGAAGACTTCGGGAAAGGGTCCGGGACAGTGTTCTAACCGCCGTCACCGTCATAGCGGCCGTACTGGCCCGGTCCCTTGCCTTCCGTGCCGGTGATCGCGGCGTAGATGAAGTAGAGGGTCGTCAGGACCGTGATTAGCCACGGCGCGAAGGTCAGCACGGGGATCATGATCGCGGCGAAGAGCGCGATCTCGACGAAGTCGCCGGATCTCGGATCTGGACGATTTCGTCGAGAACCGACAATTTCGGAAATCCCCCCGAGAAGATTTGTTCGATCTGGTTTTTCCGAAAATGAAAGTCTGGTGTGGTTTTTTTTAATTGGTATCAGTGTGTTGGCACTTCTTAAAGAGCGCAAGATATCGGGTCAATGGCGACATGTTATGCGCAAAATGCGCGCAATGTTTTGAGCTTTGACTGTCCGAAAAGCGAAAGGAAACCGTAGGCAGCCGCGTACGATTACGCGCCCCTACAGGTGATCGGCGCAGTCTAGCGAGCGCGTGACGGAGCCCCGCTTATACACCGGAATGCGGGGCACGCTTCCGGGACCGCGCGCAATTGCGGCTGAACGGAGTTACGCCGGCGACGGCGCCGCGGTTTTCGGGAACAGAAGCTCCAGATAGTCCCTGAACTGCTCCGACTGGCGCGCGGTCATGCCCGGGTTGCTGTAAGCCCGCTGCAGGATCAGCCCGCCCTCGATCACCGAAACGAACAGTTCCGCAAGGCGCTTGGCCGTCACCGGCCGCACGGGCGGGTAGCGGTCGATCACCTCCTGGAACTTGCGGATATACATCGCCGTCCAGGTCTGGAGCGTTTCGGCCACGAAGTCCTTCACGTCATTCTCGAAGTGACCGTCCTCGTAGGTGTAGAGCGCGTACATGCAGCCCTTCGGCGGGTTCTCGGGATCGGCAAGGTAGATTTCGAAGTCGGTCAGGAACTGCACGAGCTGATCCATCGGATCGTCATGCATGGCTTCCGCCCGCGCGAGAATGGTGCGGAACATCCTGATGTCGTTCTCGCCGTACCAGCGCATCAGCTGGTTCGCCAGATCGGCCTTGGACTTGAAGTGGTGGAAGAAGGCGCCCTTCGACACACCGGTTTCGGCGAGGATGTCGTCGACGGACGTGCCGGCAAAGCCCTTCCGCATGACGAGGGCCTTGGCCGCTGTCAGGATCTTCTCTTTCGCCTGCGCGCCTTTTGGGGTCATACCTTTTGCTTTCCGGTTCAATAGGTCTGTTTATCATAGGTGAGGCAGACCACGAGAGCCACCCTGAATCTGCATGTTTCATTCGTGTTTCAGAACAATCCATTCTCTGAAACCATCGAAACCCGGCGGAATCTATCTCAATAACAGACCAAATGGTACGCATTTAACAGACCAAACAGTCTGTAAATGACGGAGCCGACCATGACCTCTCTGTTTGAACATGCCGCCGACATGCCGCTGGCCCCCCTGTTCGCAGCCGCCGGTCTTGCGGCGCAACTGGTCTCGCCGCTGTTCCGCAAGCGCGAGGCGATGCTGAGCGTGCAGCTCGGCGCCTCCTGCTGTTACGCGGCGACCTACGCGCTTCTGGCGCAACAGACGGCGACCGCCATCTGCCTCACCGGAGCGATACAAACGAGTGTCGCGCTTCTGGCCGGCGACCGCCCCTGGCTGCGCAAGATGGGCTATGTGTTCTTGCCGGCCGTGCTGGCGATCGGCGCGCTGACCTATGCGGGCCTGCCCACGATCCTCGCCGTCACGGCCTGCTGCCTGACCATGATCGGCCGGCTGCAATCCGAAACGCTGGCGATGCGGCGCGTCCAACTTGGCGCCACGCCCTTCAACGCGACCCACGACATTCTCATCGGCGCCTGGCCCTGTGTCGCCGGCGCGCTGGTGACGTTCGGCATCGCCGTCTCGGCGCTTCACCGCGAACAGCGCGACGTCCGCGCCGGTGCGAAAGCGCCCTGAACCCGATCCCGGCCGGACCGGGGACTGTCCGGAACCCATCCCATCATCAGCAAAGGAACAGAAAGATGGAAAACCAAACCAAGAAACTCGCGATTGTCGTCTCTCGCGGTCTCGATGACGAACGCGCGACGGTGGCCTTCACCATCGCCAACACGGGCATCGCCTCCGGACAGCAGGTGACGCTGTTCATGGTCAGCGCGGGCGTCGACGTCGTGCGCAAGGGGGCCGCCGACAACGTGCGCATGAACCCCTTCGATCCGCCGCTGAAGGAGCTGATCGACAAGTTCCAGTCGGGCGGCGGCCGGATCCTCGTCTGCCCGCCCTGCGCCAAGGTGCGTGGATACACCGAGGGCGACTTCATCGACGGCGTGCAGGTCGTCGGTTCGCCCGCGCTCCACGCCCTCATCCTCGACGGCGCCGCGACGCTGAGCTTCTGAGACAAACCCGAGACAAGGAGAAACACCCATGACTTCCTGCAGCAACACCGGCGTCGTCGAGAATTCCATCGCGACCGCGATCACCGTTTCCGAGGCGCAAGCCTTCCACGGACGGGCCGGCGTCGAGTTCGTCGATCCGCGCCCGGCCGAAGCCATCGCGGCGACGACGGGCAAGATCCCCGGCGCGCGGGTCATCCCGATCACGGATATCGAGGCGGGCACCCTGCCACCGGCCTTTGCCGACCGCTCGATCCACATCGTGGCATCCTGCCAGGCAGGCCCGATGGCGTCCCGCGCGGCGGCGGCCTTCGCGAAGCTCGGCTTTGCGCGGGTCAGCTGGATCTACGGCGGAACCCAGGCCTGGATCGAAGCCGGGCTGCCGGCCGTCCGCTGACGCCCGGCGTTCGCCCCGAGATACCGGGAAAGCGCCGCCGCGACCGTGGCGGCGCCAAGCCTTCCCCAGTCCCGTTGCCGACCGCGCCCGCCGAAACCATTGAAACAGAGCGCGCAATTCCACTGAAACGCGGCGCCTCTAGACCTCCTGTCCATCGGGCGAACGGATCGCCCGCCAAACCAGAAGACAGACAGGAGATTTAAGAATGACCACCGCTACTCTCGAAAAGCCTGCCAAGGTCGCGATCAACGGCGTCGACGTGCCGACCTTCATCGCCACGCTCGGCGTCGTCGGCCAGCAGCCCGACATCGCCAAGTTCACCTTCCGAGCCAATGGCGAATGGCTTTCGGGCACGCATTCGCGGACCGCGTTCTCCGGCTATTTCGGCGCGATGGCCGAGCAGGAGCACAAGGCGCGCTACACGATCGACGGCGACCACCCGCAGGTGCTTTGCGGAACCGACAACGGCGTCACGCCGGTCGAGATGCTGCTTGCCGGGCTTTCGGCCTGCATCACCGCCGGGATCGGCAACATCGCATCGATCCGCCAGGTGAAGCTGCACTCGGTCGAAACCACCGTCGAGGGCGACATCAACCTCAATGGCATCCTCGGCCTCGACAAGACCGTGCGCAACGGTTTCGCCGGCATCCGTGCGACCTTCAAGATCAAGGGCGACGCGCCGGACGAGGTGCTTGAGCAGATCGTCCAGCAGTCGGTGGCCCGCTCGGCGGTGTTCGACGTGCTGACGAACGGCGTTCCGGTGACCGTCGCCGCCGTGGCGAACTGATCCCCGGTGGCGGGGCATGTCCCCGCCCCCACCCCAGAAACGCACATTCAAAGGAGCAAGACGATGCAACCGACCTCGATGATCAAGACCTTCGGCGACGGTTTCGACCACGTGGGAACCGAAGACGCGTTCCGCAGCTTCATCGCATGGTGGAACGAGAAGAGCCATTTTCCGGTCGACATGGAGCAGGACGAGGACCAGGACGTCCCCCTGGCCGCCTGACACCGGCCACCGGCCCGGATGAACGCCCGCAGCGAAGGCTGCGGGCGTCTTCGTTTCTACGGGACGCGCGGAAACAACTGAAACCACAAGCCCCGCGTCGCGTCGACGGTTTGAAACAGCGTCCCGGCACTCTGCGTCCATGAAATCGGATATCGGAGCACGACATGTCGACGCGTAGGGACGTCATCATCATCGGGGCAGGGCAAGCTGGCCTCGCCATGAGCCGGTCGCTGACCTTGCGTGGCATCGACAACATCGTGCTCGAACGCGGCCGGGTGGGCGAGCGCTGGCTGTCCGAAAGGTGGCCGGGGCTGACCCTTCTGACACCGAACTGGATGAACGCGCTGCCGGGCATGAAACCGGCCGGAGCGGCCGATGCGTTCATGCCGGCCGCAGAGTTCGCCGAGGTCCTCGACCGGTATCGCGCACGGCTCGCGGCACCCGTCGTGACGGATTGCGCGGTGCTCTCCGTCACGCGGGCGGGGCGCGGGTTTCGGGTTCTGTCGACGGCCGGGGAATGGCTCTGCCGTTCGGTGGTGCTGGCGACGGGCGCCTGCGACCGCGCGGCGATCCCGGCCTGGGCGGCGGAGCTGCCCGACCGCGTTCTTCAACTGGCGCCCTCGCAATATCGGGGCCCGCAATCGCTGCCCGCCGGCGGGGTTCTCGTCGTCGGCGCCTCGGCCACGGGCGTTCAGCTCGCCTCGGACATCCAGGCAAGCGGACATCAGGTGACGCTTTCGGCCGGACGGCATGTCCGGGCACCGCGCCGGTATCGCGGTCAGGATCTCTTTCGCTGGCTCGACGGCAGTGGCTTTCTTTACGAGCCGCGCTCTCGCGCTACGGCCCGCCCGGTCGCCCTGCCCTCGCTGCAACTCGTCGGCAGCGCGGACAACGGCGAGATCGGCCTTGCCACGCTTGCCGCGCAAGGCGTCAGGATCGCCGGGCGCGCGCTCGGGACCACCGGCGCAAGTGTGCGGTTTGCCCCCACGCTCGCGATGGAATGCGCGGCCGCAGAGGTGCGGCGGCGCAAGCTCCTTGCCGTGATGGACCGGCACATATCCGCGTCGGACATCGACGCCCCCGGCGACCTGGGCGCGTGGGAGCCGCAGGTGCCGTCCACGGCGAGCTTCGCCGGCACCGAGATGCCGAGGGACGAGATCCGGACGGTGATCTGGGCGACCGGCTTCCGACGCAGCTATCCGTGGCTGCACCTTCCCGTGCTCGATTCATCGGGCGAGATCATCAGCGACGGCGGGCACACGCCCGTGGCCGGGCTCTTCACGCTTGGCCTGCCGTTCATGCGCCATCGCAGTTCCGCCTTCATCTACGGCGCCGGTCGCGACGCCGAGGCGATCGCGTCCTCCGTTTCCCGCCACCTCGACAACAGCGCCGCGCGCGCCGCCTGAAAGGACCTACCATGATCAAGACACTTCAACCCCAATACTATGATGCCGTCATTGTCGGCGCGCGCTGCGCCGGGGCGGCCACCGCCCTGCTGCTGGCCAGGCAGGGGGCGCGTGTTCTCGTCGTCGATCACGACCAGCCGGGATCTGACACGATGTCGACCCATGCGCTGATGCGCGGCGCGGTGATCCAGCTGAAGAAATGGGGCGTTCTCGACACGCTCATCCGCGCGGGAACGCCGGCCATTCGCCGCACCAGTTTTCTCTACGGTGATCAGGTGTTCGACGTCGACATCAAGCCCGAGCATGGCGTCGATGCCCTCTATGCTCCGCGCAGGAGCCTCCTCGATGCGACGCTCGCCGAGGCTGCGGGCGCGACTGGCGCCGAGTTTCGCTACGGGACGGGCTGCACGGGACTTCTGTTCGACGAGGCCCGCCGGGTGCGGGGCGTCACGCTGCGCGCCCCGTCCGGCGCGACCGAGGAGGTCTGCGCGGGGATCGTCATCGGCGCGGACGGCCGCCGTTCCGCCGTCGCGCGGTATGTCGGCGCCACCGTCTCGCGGCAGGCGACGAACAGCATCGCCTGCGTCTATGCCTACATGAGCGGCCTGCCCAATCATGGCTACCGCTGGCATTTCGCGCCCGGCGCGGCTGGCGGGATCATCCCGACGAACGAGGGCCTGTCCTGCGTCTTCGCGGCCGTCGCGCCCGGCGTCCTGGCGGAAGCCCGGACCAATGGCACCGCCTCGCACGAAGCGCTCATCGCGCGTCATCTGCCCGTTCTCGCCGACGAGATCGCCGGTGCCGCCCCTGTCGAGCGGCCGGTCACCTTCCCCGGCAGCTACGGCTATTTCCGGCAATCCGCCGGGCCGGGCTGGGCGCTTGTCGGCGATGCGGGCTACTTCCGCGACCCGCTGACCGCGCACGGGATCACCGACGCGCTCAGGGACGCCGAGGTGCTGGCCGATGCGGTCGTGCGCGGCAATGTGGGCGCCTACCCGACGCTTCGCGATGCGCTGTCTTCGGAGTTCTTCGAGATAACCGACCAGATCGCCGCGCTCGACTGGTCGATGGAAGAGATCCAGCGCCATCATTACAGGCTCAACAAGGTGATGAAGGCCAATCAGGACCGGATCGCGGGAATCGGCGGCGCGCTCCCCCGGGCCGCCTGACCATCCGGCGCGAACACGACAAAGGCCCGCCTGCATGGCGGGCCTTTCGTCGTTGCCCATAGTCGCTTCAGGGTCGGACGTTCGACCAGACGCAAAAAGACCCGCCGGCGAGGGCGGGTCAGTCAGGGAGGGAGGCTGGGAACGTGGCCCCGCTCAGATGCGATGGGCAAGGCGCGTCGCGTGGTCGAGCTGGAGGCCGATATCGCGGGCGTGCCAGGGGTCGAGATGGCGGGTCGCGCGGTAGAGCGTCCGTGCCTCGCGGCGTTCGAGCAGGGAGTTGTGAAGATCGTTCAGGGCTTTCATGTCTTGTCTCCGGGTTTCGGTTGCGATGCCCTGACTATCCACCCCGAGCGTTTCAGCCGAATGTCCGGCGCGGGGCGATCGTGCTTCAATTCCTGCGCCCGGGTGGGGGTGCCTGATACATTTGAAACAGGACGGTGCCCTTTCAGACACAGAGCTGAAACACGCGCGGGAAATGCTTGTGCGGGGAACTGATTGAAAAACTTGCCACATGGGCCGGGTTTGACCATGCTCGACGACACAACAACAGATCGCGTCGGCGACAAGAAGGCTCTCATGGGTCAGGAGGGGGTTCCCATGCAAAAATCACTTTTTGAGAAGTATGGTGGGTTTTCGGTCGTCAGCAGGATCGTCCTCGACCTTTACGACCGGCTCCTCGACGATGACGATGTCGGTCCGTTCTTCGACGAGGTCGAAATGGCCCGCATCGTCGACCACCAGACGAAGTTCGTGTCGTCCCTGATGGGGGGGCCGGCGTCCTATACGGACGACCAGATCGAGAAGATGCATGCGCGTCTCACGATCACGAACGCGCATTTCGACACGTTGCAGGGGATCTTGCGGCAGACGCTCCTCGATCATGGCGTCAGCGAGGAAGATGCCGATGCGATCACCGCTTCGTTCGAGGCGCGCCGCAAGCTGGTAGTGGAGTAGGCCCTTGTCGATTGCCGCGATCAACGAACAGCTCCTGCGCGCCATAGGTGTCGGCGTCGCCCTGATCGACATGGAGACGCTCCGGCTCCGCTTCTACAACGACACGTTCCAGGAATGGTTCGGCGACATCGAGGTCGGCCAGCACCTGACGGACCTTTTCGCTGGCTTCGACCCGGACGCGCTGAAGGCGGCGCTGGCGGAAGAGGGCCGTTTCACGACGGAGACGACCTTCCGTGTCCGCCGCCGGACGATGACCGTCGCGCTTGCGTTCAACCGTGCCCTGGAGAACAGCGAGGCGATCGCCGTTCTCGTCTGCCAGAACATCTCGCGCATCAAGGAACTGGAGTCGATGATCGACTCCTACTCGATGATGGTCGAGCGCAATACGCGGGAGATCAAGCGCGAGAAGGAGCAGGTCGAAAAGCTCCTGCTCAACATGATGCCGCGCTCGGTCTACGAGGAATACAAGACCTTCGGCATCGTGACGCCCCGGCTCTACGATCCTGTCGCGGTTCTCTGCCTCGACTTCATCGGTTTCGCCGAGATGGTGACGGAACATGACCCCGGCGTGATCGTGAGCGAGCTCAATGACATCTACACCGCCTTCGACCGGATCGGCGAACAGTTCGGCTGCGCGCGGATCCGGGCGGTGGGCGATTTCTACATCGCAATGGCCGGGATGCCGGATCCTGTGGACGACTACGCCCAATCGGCCGCCAATGCCGCCGTGCGCTTCATCCGCTACCTCAGGCAACGGAACGAGACGCACCCGATCCAGTGGACCTGCCGCATCGGCATCGCGGCGGGGCCGGTCGTCGGCTCGGTCGTGGGCGTGCAGAAATACATCTACGACGTCTTCGGCGCCGCCGTGATCCATGCGAGCCGGCTGCGCTACTTCGCGAACCCGATGTGCATCGTCGCGAACCGGCTGATGACCGAGCAGCTCGACGATCAGTTCGTCGCGCTTTCGCAGGGAAAGATCGAGCTGACCGATGAGAAGCCGGAAGAGGTCTTCAAGATCGAGGCGGACGTGCACGCGGCCGAGGGGACCTGACGATGGCGGTGCGTTTCGATCCCTCCGTGCCCGACACGCACCATACCGGCAGCCCGGCCGAGCGGTCTTCGGACATTCTCGATGAGGTGATCGACGCCCTGTCCGAAGGGCTCGCGGTCTTCAACGAGGACGCGTACCTGATCCGCCTGAACGCCGGGTTCCGCGCCATGAACCCGCAGATCGCCGACCTTCTGGAGCCCGGTTTGAGCTGGGACATTCTCTTGCGCGAATGGGCGGGGCGGGGCGGACTTCCGGCGACGACCCGCGAAAGGCTCGCCTGGATGGAAGGTCGGCTCGCCAACGGCGAACGCGGCGTGATGCCGATCGAGTTCGAAGCCAACAACCGGGTCTACGACGTGCTGATGCGCGCGACCCTGACCGGCGGCTTCGTGCTTGTGCAGAACGACATCACCGAACGCCTCAACTTCGAGGAAACCGAACGCGAGGCCGACATGCTGCTTCGCCAGGTTCTCGAGGCCTGCCCCGCGAATATCGTGATGACCCGTGTTGGCGACGGCGAGGTGATCTATCGCACGCCGGCCGCGACCCAACTTCTCGGCACCGCGAAGCGCCCGACCGGCATCTTTTCCTCCCGCGAGGAACGGGCGGACTTCATCACCGCGCTGTTGCCGGACGGTCGCATCGACGACATGACCGTGACCGGCGTCAAGGCCGACGGGACGCGGTTCCCCTGCATGATCTCGGCCCGGCTGATCGACTATCGCGGCGAGGATGTGATGGTCTCGACCACCGTCGATATCAGCAAGGAGGTCGAGCTTCGCCGCAGGCTGGCCGAACAGCGCGAACAGATCTTCCAGGCCGAGAAGATGTCTGCGTTGGGGGAGCTTCTTGCCGGGGTGGCGCATGAACTGAACAACCCCCTCTCGGTCGTCGTCGGCCATGCCCTGATGCTGCGCGACGAGAACATCGCGCCCGAAACGCTGCGCCGTGTCGAGAAGATCAGCGAGGCCGCCGAGCGCTGCGCCAAGATTGTGAAATCCTTCCTCGCCATGGCGCGGCAGCAGCCCGCGCGCCTTGTGCCGATCGACGTCACCGATACGCTCGAAATGGCCATCGACGCGTTGCAGAACGGCGCGGACGGGCTGGCGACGCCGATCGAGACCGATTTCGCGCCCGACCTGCCGCCCGTGCGCGGTGACGCGCACCAGATCGCGCAGGTGCTGATCAACCTCGTGACCAACGCCGATCAGGCGATCCGTGAAAGCGGGACCGGCGACCTGATCCGTGTCGTCGCGCGCCAGGACCGGGACGCGATCGAGATCACCGTCGCCGACAACGGCCCCGGCATCCCGGACGAGATCCAGAGCCGTGTCTTCGATCCGCTCTTCACCACCAAGCCCGTGGGGTCGGGCACCGGCATCGGGCTCGCGCTCTGTCACCGGATCGTCACGGCCCATTCCGGGCAGATCAAGGTCATGCCCGACACCGGCACCGGTGCGGTGATCGTGGTCCGTCTGCCGACGACGACCGGTGAGGATGCGGGCGCCGCATCCCTGCCGAGCGATGAGGTTGCCCCGTCGAAAGGCCGGATCCTCGTGGTCGACGACGAAGAGGACGTGTCCGACCTGATCCGCGAGATCCTTGTCCGCGACGGATTCGAGGTCGAGGTCGCGGAGGCCGCCGAAACCGCGCTGGAGATCGTCGAAGAGCGGGATTTCACCCTGATCCTGACCGATCTGAACATGCCCGGAATCGGCGGGCGCGGCCTTTACGAAACCCTGCTTCGCAAGCGCCCGTCGCTGGCGCGGCGCGTCGGTTTCGTCACCGGCGACACGATGAGCCCGCAGGCGCGCGGCTTCCTTGACGGGGCCGGACGGCCCTATCTCGAAAAGCCGATCGCGCCGGCCGAACTGCGCAAGCTCGCCCATTCGATGCTCGGCAAACGGGGGGACTCGACATGAGCGATCACATCCTCATCTGCGACGACGAACCCGAACTGCGCGAGATGCTGGCTGAATATCTCGGCAAGCGCGGCTTCCGCACCAGCCTTGCCGCGAATGCCGACGACCTGCGCGCGAGCCTTGGCAAGGAAAAGCCGGATCTCATCCTTCTCGACATCAACATGCCCGGCGAGGATGGCCTCTCGGTCCTCAGAAGCCTTCAGGGGCCGGATGCGCCCCTCGTCATCATGCTGACGGCGGCGGGCGAGGTGATCGACCGGGTGGTCGGGCTTGAAATGGGGGCGGACGACTATCTGGCCAAGCCCGTGGACCTGCGCGAGCTTGCCTCGCGCATCAAGGCGGTGCTGCGCCGCCGTGGCAGCACCTCGGCGGAGCCCGTCGCAGAGCGCGCCCGGTTCCGTTTCGGCAAGACATGGCTCGATCTCGAGGCGGCGAAGCTCCTCGACGAAGATGGCAACGAACTGCCCCTGACCTCGATGGAGTTCAACCTCCTGAAGCTCTTCGCCAGGAACCGGGGGCGTGTGCTGAACCGCGACCAGATCCTCGAAGGGGCGCACGACCGCCACTGGGATCCGTTCGACCGCTCGATCGACATCCGCATCTCGCGCATCCGCAAGAAGATCGAGAGCAACCCGCAGAAGCCCGAGGTCATCCGCACGGTGCGCGGCGTCGGCTACATCTACGATCCCTCGTGAAACAAATGAAACCCTGACGGGCCGCGCGCGACACCGCGCTGAAACGGCCCGGAGGCAATTTGGCGGCATCACCCCGAACGGAGGATGCCACCATGAGCCTTACCCCTGACCACATTGCCGCCATCCGCCAGAGCTGGGTGGCCCTTTCGATGGACCCCGACACTCTCACGGAGCGCTTCTATGCGAAGCTGTTCCGCATCGCACCGGGCGTGCGGCCCCTGTTCGCCAATTCGGACATGCGCGCCCAGCGCCGCAAGCTCGCATCCGCGATCGCGATGGTGGTCCATCACGCCGACAATCTTTCCGCCATCGCGCCGGCGCTCGAGGATATGGGACGGAGGCATGTCGGCTACGGCGCCACCGACGCGCAGTACGATGCCGTCGGTCGCGCCCTGATCCATGCCATCGCCGGGTTCCACGGCCCCTCGTTCACGCAAGCGATGCGCGACGCCTGGGTGGCGGCCTACGCGGCCGTCGCCGCCGCCATGATGGCGGGCGCGGCGACCGCGTTCCAGAAATCCGCCTGACCCCGAAAAGCAGGGAGAAACCCCATGGCCCGCGCAAACGCCACGCAACCGATGATGGCCCTTCGCAATCCCGAGATCGTCGGCCCCTTCAGCCGCTGGCCGCGCCAGAAGGCCAGGCGCCCTCTTCGCAGCTACGTCGCCCTCGGCACGACCGTCACCGCCGCCGCGGTTTTCGCCCACAGCATTACCCCCCTTCTCTGAGGAACCATCACAATGAACATGTCCCACCCCTCCATCCTCGGCACCGTCGGCAACACGCCGATCGTGCGCATCACCAAGCTCGCCCCCGAAGGGGTGGAGCTTTACGTCAAGCTCGAAGCCTTCAACCCGATGGGTTCGGTCAAGGACCGCCTCGCCCTCGGCATCATCGAGGCGGCCGAACGGGACGGTTCGCTGAAGCCCGGCCAGACGGTGATCGAGGCAACCTCCGGCAATACCGGCATCGGCCTTGCGATGGTCTGCGCCGCCAAGGGCTATCCGCTCGTCGTGACGATGGCAGAGAGCTTCTCGGTCGAGCGGCGCAAGCTGATGCGGTTCCTCGGTGCCAAAGTCGTCCTGACGCCCGCGTCCGAAAAGGGTTCCGGCATGCTCGCTAAGGCAAGGGAACTGGCCGAGAAGCATGGTTGGTTCCTCGCCCGCCAGTTCGAGAACGAGGCAGGGCCGGATATCCATTCCCGCACGACCGCGCGCGAAATCCTCGACGGGTTCGCCGGCGCGCCGCTGGATTACTGGGTGTCGGGCTTCGGCACCGGCGGCACGATGAAGGGCGTCGCCCGCGTTCTCAAGGCGGAAAGCCCCGTGACCCGCGTCATTGCGGCCGAACCCGACAACTCGCCGCTGCTCGGCTCCGGCATCGCGCAGGCCTATGCCGATGACGGCGCGCCTGCGGCAAGCCACCCGGCCTTCCGCCCGCACCTGATGCAGGGCTGGACCCCGGACTTCATCCCGAAGCTGACCGCCGACGTGATCGAGGCCGGCCATATCGACGAGGTCCAGCCCGTGCCCGGCGACGCGGCGCTGAAATGCGCCCGCGACCTCGCGCGGCACGAGGGCATCCTTTGCGGCATCTCGGGCGGCGCGACCTTCGCCGCCGCGCTGGAGGTCGCGCGCCGCGCGCCCAAGGGATCGCGCATCCTCGCGATGCTGCCGGACACCGGCGAGCGCTACCTGTCGACCCCGCTCTTCGCCGACATCGCGGAAGCGATGAGCGACGAGGAGACCGCGATCGCCGCCTCGACCCCGCGCTTTCGCTTCGATGCGCCCAACGCGGCGGCTCCTGCTGCCGTGGCTCCGGCGCCCATGCCGACGGTCGCGGCGCTGGATCATGTCGAGAGCATCCTGTCCGACAAGGATCAGCCCGTCGTGCTCTTCGCGCTCGAATGGTGCGAATTTTCCTGGTCGGTCCGCAAGCTCTTCGCGGCGGCCGGCATCCCCTATCGCTCCGTCGATCTCGACGGTCCGGGCTATCGCGAAAACGACTGGGGCGGTGCCGTGCGCAAGGCGCTGGCGAAGAAGACCGGTGCGGTGACGATCCCGCAGATCTTCGTCGGCGGCCGGCATATCGGCGGCGCGACCGAAACCTTCGACGCCTTCAACAGCGGTGATCTGCACAGGCTCGTTCGGAAGTGCGGCGTCACGCTCGCCGAAGCCGACGTCGCCGATGCCTACGGGTTCCTGCCCGCATGGCTTCACCCCCGCAAACCCGCCGCCTGAAACGAGCCCCGGCAGAGGAGCCATCACATGACCCAGAGATCCGAAACCCCCTCCCGCTATCGCTGGGTCATCGTGGCCGCCGCGGCCGGGATGCTCGCCATCGCGATGGGCCAGCTTGTCAACGGCCTATCGGCCTTCTTCGCCCCGCTCGAACAGGAGTTCGGCTGGGGGCGCGGCGAGATCGCCTTCGTCAACACCGCCGGTCTCATCGGCATCGCACTTGGCGGCATCGTCATGGGCTTCGTCGCCGACCGGCTGAACGTCCGCCACGTCATTCTGGTGGGGGCCGGCGCGACCGCGCTCGGCATGATCGCGGCCTCCCGGGCGAGCGAGCTCTGGCAGCTTTACGCGATCTTCTTCGTCGCAGGCGCCCTGGGCGGCGGCGCGCTGTTCGCGCCCCTTTTCGCCGTCGTTGGCGGCTGGTTCCGCACCGGGGCCGGGCTGGCCATCGGCATCGCCTCGGCCGGACAGGCGATCGGACAGGGCGGGATTCCCTTCGCGAACGCGATCCTGATCGAGGCGCTCGGTTGGAGAGGCGCTCTCCTCGCGCTCGGCCTCTTCTCGCTCGTCGTGCTTGTCCCGCTCGCGCTCCTGATCCGCAGGCCGGAACCGGCGCCCGCCGCGACGGGGCAGACCGCTGCCGAAGCTGCTCCGCCGGTACCCCTGCCGCGTCTCGTCGTGCTGATGGGCGCCGCCGTCCTGTGCTGTTGCAGCCTGATGTCGGTGCCGCTGATGCATCTCGTGCCACTGATCCAGGGTTGCGGGATTCCGGCCCCGCAGGCGGGCAGCGTCGTCTTCGTGATGATGATCACCGCGATCTTCGGGCGGGTGGCCTTCGGACGCCTCGCGGACATGATCGGCGCGGTGCCCGCCTATCTGGCGGCCTCCGCCTGGCAGACCGCGCTCGTCTTCCTCTTCACCCGGATCGACGACCTGAGCCTGTTCTATATTTTCGCACCGATCTACGGCTTCGGCTACGCAGGCGTCATGACCGGAGTCCTGACCACTGTCCGGTCGCTGACCCCCGCCGACCGCCGGGCAAGCGCGACCGGCATCATCCTGGCCTTTGGCTGGGCCGGGCACGGGCTTGGCGGGTATCTCGGCGGTCTCTTCTTCGATCTGACGGGAACCTATGACCTGACGTTCGCCGTCGCGGTCGGGGCGGGCGTCGTGAACCTCTTGCTGGTGACCTCGCTCTTCCTGATGGTCACCAGACGCCGCCGGCCGGGCCTGCCCCCCACCGCCGTGCCCTACCCGGCGGAGTGATCTAAGAATCCCGCGCCGAACGGCCCGAATTATAGACAGCGTGCCTGACATCAGGCACGCTTGCTGCGTGGATTGATCGGAGCCGGAGATGATGCTGCGCTTTCTCCCCATTGTCGTCGCCGTCGCCTTGTTGGCCGGATGTCGGGAAGAGGAAGCCGACACCGATGCGGTCAAGCGCGGCCTCAAGGTTCACGAGATTGCGGAGTTCGAACGATCCCAGACACGGCGGTTTCCGGGAGTGCTGGAGCCCGCCGACCTGACGGTCTTGTCGTTCGAGATCGGCGGGAAGCTGGCGGCATTCAATCTCGATGTCGGTCAGGGCATCGTCGCGGGCGAGGTCGTCGCGCGGCTCGATCCCGAAACGCTTCGGTTGCAGGTCGAAACCGCGGAAGCCGCCGTCGCGCAGGCCGAGGCATCGGCCCGCAATGCCGCCGAGACGCTGGCCCGGCAGGAGGCGTTGCTTGAGCGCGGCACGACCACGCGCGTCGTCGTCGACGATGTCCGCGCGCAGGCCGACGCGGCGGCCGCATCGCTGACGCAGGCGGAAAAGTCGCTCGAGGCAGCAGAGGAGACGCTCGGCAAGGCAGAACTCAGGGCACCGTTCGACGGGATCGTCAACTCAGTCGAGGCCACGTCCTACGCGACGGTCGCCGCCGGCACGCCGATCGCGACCGTCTACTCGACCGAGGCATTCGAGGTGTCGTTCTCGGTCGGCTTCGATGCCGCGAGCGCGCTCGTGGTCGGCACCCCGGCGCAGGTGCGGCTTGCCGACAGGCCGGATATCGCGCTCGCCGCCGTTGTCGGCGAGATCGGCGCGCGGGCCGACGCGGTGTCGAGCTTCCCGATCGTGTTGCGCCTCAAGGATACACATCCGCTGCTCAAGGCCGGCATGGCGGTCGAGGCCGCCATCGACTTCCCCCTGCCCGCCCGCGAAGGCTATCCGGTGCCGCTTTCGGCGATCATAAAGGACGGCCGGAGCGGCAGCCCGGGCGACGCGGAAACCCCGGCGCGCGCGGGCGTTTTCGTGTTCGACGTGACAAGCTCCACCGTCAAGCGGCGCGAAGTGACCGTCGGCGGCATCCGTGAGAACATGATCGTGGTGGTCGAGGGGCTTTCGTCCGGCGATCTCGTCGCGTCGGCCGGCGTGTCCTTCCTCAAGGATGGGCAGGAGGTCCGGCTCCTCGATCCCGGGGAGTGAGGTGATGGAGGCGCTCGCCCGGTTCGGGATCGAGAAATCGCGCTTCACGCTCCTCGTGATGGCGGGCCTCCTGCTAATCGGGGCGTTGAGCTATCTCGCCTTGCCCAAGCGCGAGAACCCGGCGATCACCATCCGCACCGTGATCGTCACCGCCCAGTTCCCCGGCATGGCGCCCGAACGCGTCGAGGATCTGATCGCGGTACCGCTGGAACGCGCCGCCCGCGAGATCGGCGAGGTCGAGGACATCTCGACCCTCGTCACGACGGGACGGGCGCAGCTCAACGTGGCGGTGGGCGACGGCGTTCCGGTCGATGAACTCGACCGCGTGTTCGCGGACATCCGCAGCAAGATGGAGGATACCGCCGACGACCTGCCGGACGGCACGTCGGGGCCCGTCGTCAACACCGATTACGGCGCGGTGGCGATCGCAACGATTGCGGTGACCGGCGACGGGTTCTCCTATGCCGAGATCGAGGACGCGGCGGAGGATCTTCAGACCGGGCTCTATGCCGTTCCCGGCATCACCAAGGTCAGCCTTTCCGGTACGCAGGAAGAGCGCATCTGGCTGGAAATCGACAGCCGCCGGCTCGCCGCGATCGGAATCCAGCTTCCGCAGCTTCTCGACGATCTCAGCGACCAGAACGTGATCCTGCCCGCCGGGCGCATCGACGCCGACGGCACCAACATCGTGCTGGAGGCGAACGGCAACCTCAACACGCTCGACGATGTCGCGTCGGTCCTGACCCGGCTTCCGACCGGGGACATCGTTCGCCTGCGCGACCTGATGACGGTGCGGCGCGGCTATGTCGACCCGGTTCAGCAGCCGGTCTATTTCAACGGCGCCCCGGCCGTGCTGGTCAGCGTCGAAATGTCCGACGACCGGGACATCCAGAAGATCGGGCGGACGCTTCGCCACGAAATCGCGAAGCTCGAACAGGCCCAGCCCATCGGCATCGCCTTCAACCTATCCACCTTCCAGGAGACGAACGTCACCCGGTCGATCAACGGCGCCCTGTCGAACGTCGCCCAGACATTCGGCGTCGTGCTCGTGGTCATGATGATATTCCTGGGGCTGCGGGCTGCCCTCATCATCGCCAGCATCGTGCCCTTCACCGTGACCTTCGCGCTTCTCGGCATGGCGCAATGGGGGATCGACCTCGAACAGATCTCGATCGCCGCGGTGATCATCTCGCTCGGCCTTCTGGTGGACAACGGCCTTGTCGTCGTCGAGGACATCGACCGGCGGATCAAGGAAGGCGCCGCCCCGCCCGAGGCCGCGATCGGGGCCGGACGACAGTTCTTCGTGCCGCTCGCCGTGGCCTCGATCACCACGGTCTCCGCCTTCCTGCCGATGCTGATCCTGAAGGGCACGACGGGGGAATTCGCCTTTTCGCTCGGCGCGGTGGTGGCGCTGATGCTGGCGGGATCCTGGCTCATCGCGCACTACATCCTGCCCTTCCTTGCCGCCGCGCTCCTGCGTCCGAAGCCGCAGGCAGAGGGGGGCGAGGGCACGCTGGCACGTCTCTACGGCCGGCTGATCCGGCGCTGCCTGCGGCTCGGCCTGCCGATCATGGCCGGGTGCTACCTGCTCGTGTTCCTCGGCATCATGGCCTTCGGATCGCTCAAGTCCGAGATGTTCCCCCTCTCGGAGCGCGCCGAATACCTGATCTATGCGGATCTGCCGAAGGGCAGTTCGATCACTGCGACCCGCGACGAGGCGCTGGCGATCGATGCCTGGCTGCGGGATCCGGCCGCCAATCCCGAAGTCGCGAGCACCACGCTTTTTGTCGGCCACGGCGGCCCGCGCTTCTACCTGGCGCTCGCGCCGGCCGACACCGATCCCGCCAGCGCCTTCTTCGTTGTCAACACGCATACGTTCGAAGGGGCCGTCGCGGCCGCAGAGCGGGCCCGCCGCCACCTGATCGAGAACCACCCGGCAGTGCGGGGGCGGGTGACGCGGCTCTCGATGGGGGGAAGCGAGTCCGGCATCGTCGAGGTTGAGATCACCGGGCCCGATGGCGACACGCTTCTGTCCGCCGCGTCGCGGGTCGAGGCCGCCTTCGACACGGTGCCCGACCTCGTCCTGAATGCCAACGACTGGGGCAACAAGAGCCTCACGGTCGCCATCGACATCCAGCAGGAGAAGGCGCGCGAGCTTGGCGTGACATCGCGCGACATCTCGAATGTGCTTCAGGCCTATTTCTCCGGCGCGGAGTTCTCGGTGTTCCGCGACGGCGCCGACCAGATCCCGATCGTCCTGCGTGCGGACGGGGCGTTCCGGGACAGCCTCGAAGACCTCGCCAACATGACGATTCCCACCGATCGTGGGCTTGTCGCGCTCGACCAGGTGGCCCATTTCCGGCCGAGGCTCGACCTCTCGCAGCTCCGCCGCGAAAACCAGGTCCGCAGGATCACCGTCTCCGGCAAGAGCGGTTCGCTGGCGGCGGCTGAGGTCGAGGCGCGGATCGCGCCGGCGCTCGCGGCGCTGGACCTCGGCCCCGGCTACAACGTGGCGATCGGCGGCGAAAGCGCCGATGCGGCCGAAGCGAATGCGGACCTCCTCGCCGGGATGCCCTACGCGCTCATCGTGATGGTCGCGGCGCTGATGTTCCAGTTCAACTCGGTCCGGCGCGTGGCGATCACCTTCCTGACCATCCCCCTGATCCTGATCGGCGCGCCCCTGGCCTTGCTCGCGACCGGCCAGCCGCTGTCGTTCTTCGCCATCCTCGGGCTGATTTCGCTGATGGGGATCATCATCAACAACGCCATCGTCCTGATCGACCAGATCGACATCGAGCGCGGGGCGATGCCGCTCGACGACGCCATCGTCACGGCGGCGGTAAAACGGCTGAGCCCGGTCCTGCTCACCTCGCTGACGACGGTGCTCGGCCTTGTTCCGATGGCGCTTTTCGGCGGCGCCCTGTTCGAGCCGATGGCGGCCCTGATGATCGGCGGGCTCGTTCTGGCCTCGCCGATCACACTCCTGTTCGTACCACCGCTCTACCGGCTCTTCTTCCGCAGATAGAGACCCGGCTGACAGCTGTCCTTGCCCGCGTCACGCAGGACATTCGGCAACGGCTTAGACCCTACGGGGAAAAGCGCGGGGACAGTGACCATTGGGAACGTGGATGGCCAGCAATAGAGATTGCTCGCCCCTGGCTGGCGGCCTCGGTCTACGGGAACACGTCTCCGACCGGAGTCCCGACTGCCAGTCACGTTCAGCCCTTTTCGGATTCGCCGGTCAAGAACGCGCAACTTGACGCCTGCAATCTGGCTCCCGCGTTTAGACATCAGCTGATCCCTTCGTTCGTGGAGAACAGCAGGCAGCAGATCGAGGCTGGGGTCCACCGTCCGATCTTTGGGCAGATGCTCACTTCTGAAGGATCAAGCGGCTTTTCTTTGAGAAGTGGTGCCGGTGAAGGGACTCGAACCCCCGACCCCATCATTACGAATGACGTGCTCTACCAGCTGAGCTACACCGGCACTTCTCTTCGCATGGCTCCCGCAGGACCCTGCCTGGTAATCCTTGGCCGCGTTGCGTCCGCGGACCCGCGGGTCGGCGTGGTTGCTGCGGCCAAGTGGCGGGCTGATAGCATCAACTCGCGCGGGTGTGTAGCCCAAAATTTAACTGCGCTGGCCGACTTCCTCGTCGAGGATGATCGCTTCCTCCGGCTCGCCGGCCGGCCGGCCGGCCGGCAGATCCATCGCGGGCTCCTGCTCTGCCGCGGCGGCGCTGCCGACGATCAGCGGCAGCATGTCGGCGCCATTGGGCATCGGGGTCGCGCTGTGCGGCGGTTCGCGCCAGACGAGGGTGTCGAAACCGCCGCAATTGTCGCAGGTCGGCGCCCAGTCGGCGTGGACGTTGTGACACTTCTCGCACATCCATTGCGGGCCCCGGCTCGCCGTCAGGGCCCGCGTCAGCCAGCCGCGCACGACGGCGTCGTCGGCGCCCTCGCCGCGTGCAATGGCGGCCATGACCGTCAGGCTTCGCGAGGTCGGATGGGTTTCGGCCAACTCGCCCAGCGCCCGCCGGGCGGCCGGGAAATCCTCGGCCCCGATCTGCAATTCGGCGCGGAGGAGCTTCGACTCCTCGTGACCAGGATTGGCTGACAGCAGGGTGTCGAAGCGCTTCAGCCGGGCCGCGGGCGATTCGTCCGGGGCAATGGACGCGAACGCGGCGGCCAAGTCGGGATGTGGTTGCGCCTCCCATGCCTTCTTCAGGACGCGGGCGGCATATTTCGGTTTCCCCGACTGGATGTAGCCGCGCGCCGCGAGCACCGCCGCGGGGATGAGGTCGGGCGACAGCCGGTTTGCGGCGATGGCCGCCTCGCGCGCCTCGATGGGGGCGTCGTCGGAAAAGACCTCCTTCGCCTCCTGCAAGGCCAGAACCGCATCGCGGCGTTTGAACACGTCGCGCGGCAACAGACCCTGTTTCAGCTTCGCGCCCAGAACGTTGCGCGCGCCCTTCCAGTCGCCCTTCTCGGCCTGGAGCTGGAGGAGCGTGTCCTGAACATCCTGATGCTTCGGCTTCAGCGAGAACGCCTTCTCGGCCAGTTTCAGGGCGGTTTCGGTATCGCCTTCGGCAAGCCTCTGCTTCATCAGCCCGCGCACGCCCACGAACCGGGTCCGGTCATCGGAGAGAAGGCGCTTGTAAACCTCGGTCGCGCGTTTCGTGTCGCCGGCAAGCTCTGCCGCCTGCGCGGCGATCAGGTTCGTCAGCTCCGGCCGGCCGAGATACTTTTCCGCCTTCGCCGCCTGCGACAGCGCCACCCTGCCCTCGCCGGAAGCGATCGCCATCAGGCCGTCCGCCAGCGCCTGGAAGCCCTTGCGTTCGCGGTTGCGGTCAAAATAGCGGCTGAGCGCGGTTTCGTCCCCGTTCAGGAAGCGCATCACCGCGACGATCAGCCCGACGATCTTCAGCAAGAGCCAGAGCACGAGGATCAAGACCAGAACCGCGATGACCATCGGCACCGGGCGGAGGTTGTATTCCATGTTCGCGAGCGAAATCCGGATGCCGCTGCCGGTTTCAGCTAGATAACCCGCCCCGAGGGTCAGCCCCGCGACCACCGCGACGAAAAGAACAATTTTGACGAAGGACCAGATCATAGCTTCCTCACTGAAGTTCCTTCGCGAGCATCGCCGCCGCGTCGGTGGCCGAAATCCGGCGGTTCACCATGTCGACCCATTCGGCCATCCGGGCCTGACCTGCCGGCGGCAGTTTGGCGATCTCCTCGATCGCGGTGGTGAGCGCGCCGGCCGTCAGGGCGGCCTCCGCCCTCGAAAGAACCGCGTCGGGATCGTCGCCGGCCCGCGGACTGAGCGACCGCGCGCCGGACTGGCTGCGCAGGAAAGCCGTGATCCGGTCCCACGTTCCCCCGCCGGCGGTTTCCTTGAGCGAAATCGCCAACGCTTCGCGGGCGGCGGGGGGAAAGGCGGCACGCAGGGCACCCAGACTCGGCACGCCCTGCGCCTGATCCGCGAGGGCCGGAGGGACGTCGACACCAGACGACGCCAGATCGGCGAGCGCGCCTTCGAGCGCACCGCCGGATTCGAGCGCCGCCTGAATGCGGCTGAGGGCCCCACGGGCAGCCCCCCGCCGCGTCACCGCCTCGGCTTCGTCCCTGAGGCGGCTTGCCTCGGCCTCGGCCGCGGTGATCTTTTCAGTCGCCGCAGAGGCCGTTGCGGCGATATCCTGTTGCGCCTGCGCGGCGGCGGCGCGCTGGGCGTCGATCTCGGCCCGGAGATCGGCCATCTCCCGCCCGAACGCTTCGAGCGCGGTGGCAGAGGCCGCCCCCCCTTCGACCGGGCGTTTCTCGATCTCCGACAGGCGGACGTCGAGCGACTCGAATCGCGCGACCGCTTTCTTCAGATCCTCATCCAGCGCCGACACCGATGTGCGAAGCGCGGTGATCTCGCCATCCAGACGCGCGGCCAGCGCCGCCTGCCCTGCCGCCACATCTCCGGCAGTTGTATCCGACTTGATCTTGCCGAGATCGGTATCGAGGCCCGAAATCCGCGCGGCTTGCGCCGCCAGCTCTTCCCGAACACTGGCAAACTCTGCCGCTCGCTGGTCCGGCACCCAGAATCGGGGGAGGACGTAGGCGGCGGCACCGAACCCGAGCCCTGCCGCGATGACGCCGCCGAGAACCATCGGGACGAAACCACCCTTGCGGCCCGCCGCCCGGGGTTCAGGCTGCGGCTCGGCTCCGATGGAATCCTGTTCCGGCGTTTCGGTCGCCGCCGGCTCGGTCAGGATGACAGTCTCGTCACCCTCTGAAACCGCATCTTCGGCCTGTTCCCCTGGTTTCTCGATCTCGACGTCCTGTGGCTGGGTATCGATGAGTTCAGCCGATTCCGAGGGTTCGGTCTCTGCCGGCGTATCCCCCTCTACAGCCTTGTCTTTCTTCGCTCTCGCCACCGGCATTCTCCGTTGCGGCGGCTCCGGACCCGTCCGGATACCGCGGGTAGGTTCAATCTAGGACCAGCCGCCCCATCCCTCAACCCATCTTAGATGCGGCAATAAGCTCGCCAAGCGCGTCGAGCACCGCCTCTGCATCAGGCCGGGACGCGACGATGCGTCTGGCTGCGCGCAGCCCGCGTCCGGCTTCCGCGGTCGCGTTGCTGATGGCGGCGATCCAGAGCGGCGCGGAGCGCGCCTCGAAAGCGTCGGCCGCCAAAGCGGCAGAGCGAGGCGAGAAGAGCGGCAGCAAGACAGGGGTGGGCCCTGCCAGCAGGCGCAACGCGTCGGCGGACGGCGGACGGGCGATCTGGTCGTAAAGCACAACGGAAACCGTCTCTATTCCGGCGAATTCCATCGTTTTCTGGACAGCGCCGGCGGCATGGACCGGGCGTGGATAGAGAAGACGGGTGACGGTGCCCGCGGCGATGATCGCCTTGCAAAGGCCCTCGGCGTCGCCCGGTCCGGTTCGGGTCCGGAAACCCGCTGCCTTTGCCACCGACGCCGTGTGGCCCCCGACGCACCATGCCGTTGCGGACCGATCGGAGGTCAGATGCGCATAGGCCTGCACAACGTTTTCGGAACTGAAGATCAGGTCGGGCCAGTGACCCTCCGGCAATTCCGGAGACAGAAGGGCGATCTCGCTCAGGGGGGAGATCACCACGGGCCAGTCCGCCCCGAAGCGCGCGCGGAAGGAGTCGGCAAAGCGCCGGGATTGCGCTTCTGGCCGGGTCAGGAGCAGGGTCGGACGGTTTGGATCCACGGGTCCCTCGGGATTGTCTGGCGTCGTCCCCGGTGTTACCTGCCGGTGAACCCTAGCGCAATCGGCCGGGACATGAGCGAGACGATCACCCTACTTGGTCTGGAGAGCAGTTGCGACGATACGGCGGCGGCTGTCGTCCGCCTGTCGGAGGAGCGGGGAGAGATTCTTTCCTCCGTCGTCGCGGGCCAGACGGAACTCCACGCCGAGTTTGGTGGTGTCGTTCCGGAAATCGCCGCCCGCGCCCACGTCGAGAAGATCGACCTTTGCGTCGAGACGGCGCTGGAACAGGCGGGGCTGGGATTGAAGAACCTCGACGGAATCGCCGTGACGGCCGGGCCGGGGCTGATCGGCGGCGTTCTGGCGGGCGTCATGTGTGCGAAGGGCCTTTCGGCCGCCACGGGGCTGCCGCTCCTTGGGGTCAATCACCTCGCCGGACACGCGCTGACACCGCGCCTGACCGACGGGCTCGGCTTTCCCTATCTGATGTTGCTGGTGTCGGGCGGGCATTGCCAGTTCCTGATCGCGCATGCACCCGACCGGTTTACCCGCCTCGGCGGCACGATCGACGACGCGCCGGGCGAGGCGTTCGACAAGACGGCTAAACTCCTGGGCCTGCCACAACCCGGCGGGCCGGCAGTGGAGGCCGCCGCTGGGAACGGCGATTCGAAGCGGTTCGCGTTTCCCCGCCCGCTCCTCGACCGGCCGGGCTGCGACATGTCCTTCTCCGGGCTGAAGACTGCCCTTTTGCGCGCCCGCGATCACGTCGTCGCGGAAAAGGGTGGCCTGACCGTTCAGGATCGCGCCGATCTCTGCGCCGGATTTCAGGCGGCCGTGGCTGACGTTCTGGCGGAGAAAGCCCGGCGCGCGATCGCGGATTACCTCGGCCATGCACCCACCGTGCCGGTTCTGGCCGTCGCCGGTGGGGTGGCCGCGAATGCCACGATTCGCGGGGCGCTGGAGCGGGTCTGCGACAGGGCCGGCCTCGGCTTTGTCGCGCCGCCGCTCGCGCTTTGCACCGACAACGCGGCCATGATCGCCTGGGCCGGGATCGAGCGGTTCCGGCTGGGCCTGTTCGACGGCCTCGACCTCGTGGCGCGGCCGCGCTGGCCGCTCGACGTCAGCCAGCCGGCGCTGGTCGGATCGGGGAAGAAGGGGGCGAAGGCATGAAAGTCGCGATCCTCGGCGCCGGGGCGTTCGGCACGGCGCTCGCCGTGACAATGGCGCGCAGCGGTGCGGAAGTCGGGCTCTGGACGCGGGATCCGGGCCACGCGGCGGCGATGCGCAAGGACGGTGCGAATACCCGCCGGTTACCCGGCGTGGATCTGCCTGAATCTGTGTCCGTTTCGGCTGAAATCGGTGATTTCGCGGCCGTTCCGGTCCAGCTTCTGGCGATGCCGATGCAGCAGATGGCGGGCTTCCTTTCGGCCAATGCCGGATCGCTTGACAGCAAGGTACTCGTGGCCTGCGCGAAGGGGATCGACCTGACCACCCGGCGCGGTCCGACGGCGATCATTTCCGAAACCTGCCCTCATTCCACGGCCGCGATTCTAACCGGGCCGAGCTTTGCCGGCGATATCGCGCGCGGTCTGCCGACTGCCCTCACGCTCGCCTGCGCCGACGATGCGCAGGGCGAGTCCTTGCAGGATGCCCTTTCGACGCCCGTGCTTCGGATCTACCGCACGACCGACACGGTTGGCGCGGAGCTTGGCGGCGCGCTGAAGAATGTGATCGCCATCGCCGCCGGTGTCGTCATCGGGGCGCGGCTGGGCGACAGCGCCCGGGCCGCGCTGATGACGCGAGGGTTTGCCGAGATGAACCGGCTGGCGCAGGCGCTCGGCGCCCGACCTGAAACGCTTGCCGGGCTGTCGGGACTTGGCGATCTCGTCTTGACCTGCACGTCGTTGCAGTCGCGCAACTTTCGTTTCGGCCATGCGCTGGGCGCGGATGAGGCTTTTGATCCGTCGATTACGGTCGAAGGAAGCGCGACGGCAAAGGCAGTCTCTGTTCTTGCCAAAAATCACCAGATCGACATGCCGATTGCCAATATGGTCGCAGCGCTCGTCGACCGAAAGATCACCGTCGAGGAGGCGACTGCCGCCCTCCTCGCCCGTCCGCTCAAGAAGGAGTGACCATGCTTTATGTCGTCATCTGCCGGGACAAGCCCGGCCAACTGCAAGTCCGGCTCGATACCCGCGCCGCCCATCTGGCCTATGTCGAGGAAACCGGGATCGTGAGAATGGCGGGACCCTTGATCGAGGATGGCCAGATGTGCGGTTCCCTCATCGTGCTCGACGCCGAGAACCTCAACGCGGCGCAGGATTGGGCTGCCGGCGATCCCTACAAGGCGGCGGGGCTCTTCGAAGGCGTCAGCGTCACCGAATGGAAAAAGGTGATCGGCTGATGGCGTACTGGCTTTTCAAATCCGAGCCCGACGCTTGGTCCTGGGATCAGCAGGTAGCGAAGGGTGAGGCCGGCGAGGAGTGGCACGGCGTGCGCAACTATCAGGCGCGCAACAACATGCGGGCGATGAAGATCGGCGATCTGGGGTTCTTCTACCACTCGAACGTGGGCAAGGAGATCGTCGGGATCGTCGAGGTCTGCGCGACAAGTCATCCGGACAGCACGACCGACGATCCGCGCTGGGACTGCGTGGACATCAAGGCCGTGAAACCGCTGAAACGGCCGGTCACGCTGGAAGACGCGAAGGCCGATCCGCGGCTGGCCGAAATGGCCCTGGTCAAGAACACGCGGCTTTCGGTCCAGCCGGTGACCGAGGACGAGTGGAAGGTGGTCTGCACGCTCGGCGGGCTGTAGACCGGCCGCGCGTTTGGCGTAAGGATGGTCTACCCAACAACGCGCGAGGGACAAATGGAACTCATCAACGTGATCGTCGCGGCGGCTGCGGCCTACGGCTTCGGCGCCTTCTGGTACATGACCCTGTCGAAGCAGTGGATCGCGGCATCGGGCGTCGCCTGCGATGCGGACGGCAACCCCGCAAACAAGAGCATCACGCCGTTCATCCTGTCCGGAATTGCGATGCTGGTCGTTGCGGGCATGATGCGGCACATGTTCGGCATGGCCGGCATTGGCACTGTCGGCGCGGGTCTGGTCGCGGGCCTCGGTCTCGGCGCCTTCATCGCCCTGCCGTGGATCGTGATAAACTATGCCTATGCCGACCGGCCGAAAGCGCTGACCTATATCGACGGTGGATATGCGGTGATCGGGTCCACGATCATCGGCACGGTTCTGGCGCTGTTCTGAAATAAAGAAGGGCCCCGGACACCCCGACCGGGACCCTTCACCACCCCACGTGCTCCCTTCGCACCACGCGTGAAACTGACAGGTCTCGGCCGTCCTGGCCTTGTTGAGATGAATCTAGACGCGGCGCCCGAGTCGCGCAAGCATCGTCTTTCGACAATACTGTTCAAAATCAGAAGGTTAATGCAAGATTTGGTTCACCAAGCGCGGCGGGGCCACCCGATGCGAAGCGGGCGGCCCGGCCTGATCCGTCGGGCCTAGCTGTAGACCGCTTCCTTGCCGAAATGCTTGACGAGCATGTAGTAGACGACCGCCCGGTACTTGTTGCGTTCGGACTTGCCGTAGGTTTCGATCACCGAGCTGATCGCCGCCATGAGCTGCGGGCCATCCTTCAGGCCGAGCTTCTTGATCAGGAAATTGTTCTTCACTGTTTCGAGCTCGGATTCCTGGCTGCCGGCGACGGTCGAGGCATCGGCATCATAGATCGACGGGCCGCAGCCGATCGTGACCTTGGTCAGAAGCGCCATGTCCGGCGTCATTCCGCACTTGTTTTTCAGATCGTCGGCATATTTTGCGATCAGCTCGTCACGTTTGCCCATGGGTTTCTCCAACTATCCCTGTCTTGCTACAACATACGGACAGTTTCGCCCTGCCCGTCGCGGGCGAAAGGTAACGTCGAAATGCACCCGCGGGCAAAGGAAATCACCTTTTGCGGTGCCGGTTCGAGGGGAAATATCCGGAAATCAGCGCATATTTGAATGCTGGATCCATCACGGGGAAATCGAATGGGGCCGCTCTGGCGGCCCCGGTTGATTTCAGTACCGGTAGTGATCCGATTTGTACGGCCCGGCAACGGTCACGCCGATATAGTCGGCCTGATCCTTGCGAAGCTCCGTCAGCTTCACGCCGATCTTTGCAAGATGCAGCCGCGCGACCTTCTCGTCGAGATGCTTGGGAAGGATGTAGACGCCCGGCTTGTATTCACTTCCTTTGGCCCAAAGCTCGATCTGCGCCAGAACCTGATTGGTGAACGACGCCGACATGACGAAGGACGGGTGGCCGGTGGCGTTGCCAAGGTTCAGAAGCCGGCCTTCGGACAGAAGGATGATCCGGGCGCCCGACGGCATCTCGATCATATCCACCTGGTCCTTGATGTTGGTCCATTTGTGGTTGCGCAAGGACGCCACCTGGATCTCGTTGTCAAAGTGGCCGATATTGCCGACGATCGCCATGTCCTTCATCTCGCGCATATGCTCGATGCGGATCACGTCCTTGTTGCCGGTGGTGGTGATGAAGATGTCGGCGCTGTCGACCACGTCCTCAAGCACGACGACCTCGTAGCCGTCCATTGCCGCCTGAAGCGCGCAGATCGGGTCGATCTCGGTCACCTTGACACGGGCACCGGCGCCGCGAAGGGACGCGGCGGAGCCCTTGCCGACATCGCCATAACCGCAGACGACAGCGACCTTGCCCGCCATCATCGTATCGGTGGCGCGGCGGATACCGTCGACGAGCGATTCCTTGCAGCCGTATTTGTTGTCGAATTTCGACTTGGTGACGCTGTCGTTCACGTTGATCGCCGGGAAGGGCAACAGGCCCTTCTTGTGCAGGTCGTAGAGGCGGTGGACGCCGGTCGTGGTTTCCTCGGAAACCCCCTTGATCGCGTCGCGCTGCCGGGTGAACCAGCCGGGGCTTTCCTTCAGGCGCTTCTTGATCTGGTTGAAGAGGCAGACCTCCTCGTCCGAGGTCGGTGTCTCGATCAGATCCGTCTCGCCCGCTTCGACCCGCGCGCCGTAGAGAATGTAAAGCGTCGCATCCCCGCCATCGTCGAGGATCATGTTGCATGTGCCTTCCTCGAACTGGAAGATCTTGTCGGTGTAGGCCCAATAATCCTCCAGCGTCTCGCCCTTGATCGCGAAGACGGGCACGCCGCTTTCGGCGATCGCCGCGGCCGCGTGATCCTGGGTGGAGAAAATGTTGCATGACGCCCAGCGTACATCGGCACCGAGCGCGGTCAGGGTCTCGATCAGGACGGCGGTCTGGATCGTCATGTGGAGGCTGCCGGCGACCCGGGCGCCTTTCAGCGGCTTTGAGGTCCCGAACTCTTCCCGCAGCGCCATCAGGCCGGGCATTTCCGTTTCGGCGATGTCGAGTTCCTTCCGACCGTAGCCGGCGAGGTTGATATCCTTGACGATGTAATCCTTCGGCATCGGCCGCACTCCCGCGAAAAATTAAGTTTGCGGTCAGATAGCATTGCCGCCCGCCAGCGGCAATCAATCCGGCGAATTGTATCTTTTGGGGGAACCAACCTTGCCGCGGAGCAGCAACTGGACCGCCGGCGGCGCCCTGTCCAGGGCCCGCCCCAACCAGCTGGCGAGCATGAAGACCACGACGGGCGCGCCGAGATAGAAGAATACATAACTTTGCTGATCGCCGTCGCCCACGACCTCGACCCAGGCCGCCCAGAGGATCCCCATCGTCGGGACATGCATGAGATAGGCAAGAAAGGCGTGCCGCCCCAGTTTGGCGATATTGGTTCTCGGAAAGAGCGCAAGGAAGGCGGCCGAGTAGGCCAGCAGCAGAAAGCCGATCCCGGCGCGGCGCAATAGCAGGGGCAAGTGCAGAAACTGAAGTTGGGGAATGCCGGGATCAGTGATGGCCGCGAATCCCGCCACCGTCATCAGGTAGCCAAGCGACAGCGCGACAAGCGGTCGCGAGATCCCGGCAATCGTGTAGCCGAGGCGGGCCGCAATCGCCCCGAAGAACATGAACTGCAGAATGCTCGACCGGAAGACGATCGGTGCGAGAGCGTCGTTCGACGCCAGAACCAGCGCCGCCAGCGCCGCGATTGCCGGAACGCGTTCGACCAGCGGCACGGTGGCCCGCAGAATCAGCGTCGAGACGAACAGGTCGCGCAAGAAGAACAACGACTGGTTCGCGGTCGGTCCTGTCAATCCGCTCCACGCGACGAAGAGCGTCCAGGGGCGCAACTCAACCTCCGCGACGGCATGCGCTCCGTCTCCGGTGACAGCTTTCTTCGTGTAGGCGAGCGCGAGAAAGATCGCGCTCCAGACCAGAATGGGGACGATCACCGCACGAAACCTGCGCAACGTGATGCTGCCGAAACTGTCCCGACGAAGCGACGCCCAGATCAGATAGCCGCTGATGAAGCTCAGGAGCGAAACGCTGATCCGGCCAAGTGTGTTGCCGAAGACGGTGCCGATCAGCTGGTATTCGCCCGTTGAGACGATGGTCGGAGTCGAAAGGCCCGGGTTGACGTGGACCCACATCATCGACGTGATGCAGAGGACACGAAGAAGTTCGATCTGGCGGCCTTCGTCCTGCGGCATTCTCATTCGTTCTGGCTTTCCAACCTCGGCTGCAGAATGGGCCCTGACCTTAGGACGGGCCAGAAATTCGTGCCGTATCGCGTGCTTTTTATATCGGACGTCGCGGCGACACATCGACGAATCTCGGGGCCGGACGCTCCGGCGCGGGTGGCAGCAAGGCTGCATTTTCCTTGCGGTCGGATATCGGCTATGAGGCTTTCGGGAACGGGCGCCTGGCGTGTGCGTTCGGCAATGGCCCCGCACGGGGCGGGTTTCAATCAGGGATTCGCGCCACGATGGCACCGAGACAGAAAAGGGCCTGGCAGAGGATGCTTTCGGGACGGCGGCTCGATCTTCTCGACCCGACGCCCTTGGATATCGAGATCGAGGACATCGCCCATGGCCTCGCCTTCGTGGCGCGCTGGAATGGCCAGACCATCGGCGATTTTCCGTTCTCGGTGGCCGAGCATTCGCTGCTGGTCGAAGAGATTTTCAGCCGGGCCAATCCGGGCATTCCCGCCCGCTGGCGTTTGGCGGCACTTCTGCATGACGCGCCGGAATACGTGATTGGCGACATGATCAGCCCGGTGAAGGCGGCGGTCGGTCCCGGATACGGGGCACTTGATGAACGTCTTACGGCGGCGATCCACCTTCGCTTTGGGCTTCCCGGGCAGTTGCCCGCGCCGATCAAGAAGGAGATCAAGCGCGCCGACCACCTGTCTGCCTGGCTGGAAGCGGTGCAGATCGCGGGCTTCACACGAAGCGAGGCGGACCGGTTCTTCGGCGCCCCGGACGAGGCGATGGTGCGGGGCCTCCGGATTCGCCTGCGCGCGCCGGTCGAGGTACGCGCAGACTTCGTGTTCCGGCATCATACGCTTCTCGCGGCATCATCCTAAAGGTGCATGCCGGCGATCCAGTGCCAGCCACGGCGCTTGCGCTCCTGCTCACGGGATCCGGAACGGTGCGGCGGTTTCGGCACCGGGCCCTGGAAGGTGGCGATGCGGAACGTGTCTGCAAGTACGGATAACATCTTGTTTTCCTCCAACTTGGGTTCATGCTGGAAATATCGGTTTTTTTGGCTAGAATTCCGAGTCAGAATGATTTTCTGATTGTAAGTCAGGCTAACATATGGCTGGAATCGACTGGCTCCATTTTCCGCCACTTCACGCGCTGCGCGCGTTCGAGGCGACGGTGCGCGAAGGCGGCTTCAGCGCCGCGGCGCGGGCGCTCAATGTCACCCATGCCGCCGTGGCGCAGCAGGTGCGGGCACTCGAGGCCCATCTCAGTCTTTCTCTCGTCCATCGTGACGGACGGGCCTTGGCCATTACGCCTGAAGGCGAGGTACTGGCGGCGGCCCTCTCTGACGGATTCGGCGGGATCCAGTCGGCACTTGATGGCCTGCGCGAGGGTCACGAGGACCGCCCGGTCACCATCACCCTTACGCCGACCTTCGCCACCAACTGGCTGATGCCGCGCCTCGGCCGGTTCTGGGCAAAACATCCAGAGATCGCCGTGTCGCTGCGCCCCGACCCGCGCGTCCTCGACCTTCGCCGCGAGAGGATCGATTTCGGTATCCGTTTCGGTGAGGGTGACTGGCCGGGGGTGGAAAGCAGCTATCTGACCTCGGCGCGCTATGTCGTGGTCGGGGCGCCAAAGCTGTTCGGAGGAAAGTCGGAGTTGAGCCGGGAGGAGATGCTTGCCCTGCCCTGGGTTCTGGAGCCTGATTGGCCGGAACAGCGGCGCTGGATCGCCTGCTGCACCGGCCTCGATCCCGAGACGCTGAAGATCACCGAGTTCGCGACAGACGAACTGGCCCTGACGGCGGCGCGGCAGGGGTTCGGACTCCATATATCAAGCGCAGCAGTTGTCGAGGCGGATCTTGAAAGCGGGGCCCTGCGTGTCGCCGTCGACACGGATCAAGACAATCCCGGCTACTACATCGTGACACCGCCCGGGCCGCTGCGTCACCCGGCCCGGACCTTCCTTCGCTGGCTCAAGACCGCGATCTAGATCGCGAGGTCTTCCATGGTCTTGCCGGACTTGAGCGCGGCTTCCACCCAACGCGGCTTGCGGCCACGACCGGTCCAGGTTTCGGACTTGTTCGCCGGGTTGGCGTATTTCGGCTGTGCGGGCTTTCTTTTCCGCGCAGCACTGGCGCCGACAAGCTCCGTCAGCGAATAGCCCAACGTCTTTGCTTGTTCTTCCAAGGCCGTCAGAGCTTCACGCTTCTTTCGCTCTTCATACCCCTCGATCTTTTTTGCCACCTGAGATTGAAGTGTTTTAAGCTCTTTCAACGTCAAAGCGTCGAGATCGGTTTTCACTTTCGTTTTTCCTTTATTTGTTGCCCCATCCCCAATCGCAATTAATCCCGACATGGCGGAATTGGCAAGTGCATGGCCGCGAATTGGATGTGTTTTAAGGATGCTTTCCCTATTTGGGGCTGCGCTTAGCCAAAATCCGCTGAAGTGTGCGCCGGTGCATGCTGAGACGACGCGCGGTTTCCGAGATGTTGCGGTCGCACAATTCATAAACCCGCTGGATATGTTCCCAGCGTACACGGTCGGCGGACATCGGGTTTTCCGGCGGCGGTGGAAGCAGATCGCCGCGCGACAAAAGAGCGTTCGTGACGTCGTCGGCGTCCGCGGGTTTCGACAGGTAGTCCACCGCGCCGATCTTGACCGCGGCGACGGCCGTCGCGATCGCCCCGTATCCCGTCAGGATCACCACCCGGCAATCCGGTCTCCGCTCGCGGAGCACCTCGACGACGTCAAGGCCGTTGCCGTCGCCCAAACGCAGGTCCACGACGGCGTAGGCCGGTGGACGCGACTGCGCGGCCGCCTTCCCGGCGGCGACACTTTCCGCGGTCTGCGGAAGGAATCCGCGCTTCTCCATGGCACGCGCCAGACGGGTGACGAAGGGACCGTCATCGTCCACGAGAAGGAGGGTCCTGTCCGGCCCGAGGTCGGCAAACTCGTCTTCAGCCATGGTGAATCCCTGTATCCGCGCGTTCACCGGTTTTAGGTCGTCAGGACGCCGCGGTCAATTTCACTTCATGGCGTCAATGAAACAGGCCGCGCGGTTGGCGATATCCTCGGGCGTATCCTCGCGCGAGAAGAACTCGACGAAACCGTATTCGGGGAGCATCAGGTAGGTCTGCGTCATGTGGTCGACGGTGTAATATTCGTCGGTCGGGTTCTCCGGCGCCTTGTAATATGTCCGGTAGGCTTTCGCGACGGATGCGATCTGCTCCGGTGTGCCAGTCAGGCCGATCATTTTCGGGTGGATGAAATCAGTCCATTCCTTCAACACGTCCGGCGTGTCGCGGTCGGGGTCGACGGTAATGAAGACCGGGGTGACGTCATATCCCTTGTCTTCAAGCGCATCGATGGCTTCGGCATTGCGCGCGGTATCGGTGGGACAGACATCCGGGCAGAACGTATATCCGAAGTAAACGAGGCTCGGTCCCGACAAGACGTCCTTGTCCGTCACTTGACGGCCGTTTTCATCGGTCAGGGTGAAAGGCCCCCCGATCGCGCCGGGACCGCCCGCGATGGCGCTGCTCCGGCAGGGTGCGAACCGGTCGTCACCGCCATTGCGTGTGTATTGATAGACCGCGATCATGAAGATCGCCGCGACCGATACCGCCGCGACGGCATAACTCTTCGTGGATACAGCCATCTTTGACCCCCTATTCCTTGCGGCGCCATTGATCGCTCATCGCGCGCCGACTATCAATTCGGAAGCGCCGGAATGCGACAACAGGACCCGTGATGAGCCAGCCGGCCCCCGATCCCCAGCCTCATTTCCCGCACCGTGCCCTCGCCGCGCGGATCGGACATGGCGACTGGGTGCGCTTGCGCACCCTGATCCTGTTGCGCTGGACGGCGATTTTCGGCCAAGCGACCGCGATCCTCGTGGCCTGGAAGTACTACGACATCCGCCTCGACCTCGTCCTGTGTCTTCTTGTCGTCGGTGCCGCGGTTCTCGCGAACGTGATCGCGATCTTCGCCTTTCCGGTGAATACGCGACTGAGCGAGAGGGGCGCGATGCTGACGCTGCTGTTCGACACGCTTCAGCTTTCGCTTCTTCTGTTTCTCACCGGCGGGCTCAACAATCCCTTCGCGCTTCTGATCCTTGCGCCGGCGACAATAGCCGCGACGGCGCTGCAAACCCGTTCCACGGTTTTCGTGGGTCTGCTGACCATCGCGCTCGTGACGCTTGTCACCTTTTTCCATGTTCCGCTCAAGACGCTGGACGCAACGTCGATCACCGTGCCGGCGTTGTTCGAGTTCGGCTTCTGGCTCGCCATCGTCATTGGCGTGGTGTTTCTGGGTCTTTATGCCCGGCGTGTCGCGTCCGAGATCCATGTCATGGGCGACGCGCTCCTTGCGACGCAGATGGCGCTCGCGCGAGAGCAGAAGCTGACCGATCTCGGCGGTGTGGTCGCGGCGGCGGCACATGAACTCGGGACGCCGCTGGCGACAATCAAACTGACCAGCCGCGAACTTGCCCGGGATCTTGCGGACCATCCTGAACTGCGGGCCGATGCGGAATTGATTCTTGAACAGGCCGATCGCTGCCGCGACATCCTTCGCTCGATGGGGCGTGCCGGAAAGCAGGATCTGCATTTGCGCTCCGCCCCGGTTTCCGCCGTGATCCGGGAGGCGGCCGAGCCGCATATGGGCCGCGGGAAAGACCTGCATTTCGATCTTGACGACACGCCAGGCTCCGGCCGCCAGCCCGAGATCCTTCGTCAGCCCGAGATCATTCACGGGTTGCGGAATCTCATCCAGAATGCAGTCGATTTCGCCCGCTCCGAGGTCTGGGTCGATACCGAATGGAGCGAGCGGGCATTAACGGTAACGATCGCCGACGATGGAGAGGGGTATCCGCCGCATCTGATCGGCCGGATCGGCGACCCGTTCCTGCCGCGCCGGCGCGACGACGATCCGGCGAGGCGCCCCGACTACGACGGAATGGGTCTTGGCCTTTTCATTGCCAAGACACTTCTGGAACGCACCGGCGCCCAGTTGCGCTTCACCAACGGCTCGGATCCGTTCCTGACCGAGGAAGAGCGCCCGGAACGGTCCGGTGCGGTGGTCGAAGTCATCTGGCCGCGTGCGACGATCGAAGCCGAAGCTACCGGCGGTCTGGGTGAGAACCGGCAGATCCTTTCGTGATAATTGCCATTAATTCACCAAAAGGTTGCAACATTAACGCCGCGTTAACCCAATAGATGAACCGTGCGGGTAAGAGGCACAGACCTCATTGGGAAGAACGGATTTGACATGGTTACACCGCTGATGCTTTCGGCGGTCGTCGTTACAACGTCGATCGCTGCTGCGCTCGTTGCCCTCTTGCTTCTGTCGGCTGTACCGCAGAGACGCGGAACCAAGGCTGACTTGCCGCAGCTTTCCGCGCCATTCGAACAGGCGATCTTCCTTTTCGATGACCGCGAACTCGTCGATGCCACCAGTACCGGACGCGCCCTTCTCGGCGCCATTCCCGGCCCCGGTTCGGAATGGAGCCGGCTCGCCGGTTACCTCTCGCTGCGTCTTCGCGGCTTCGAGGCCGAGATGAGCAGTCTCGCCGAACGCGGTGAGCTTGAGATGCGCGGACAGGATGACGACGGATTTCGCGTCAAGGCCGAATGGCTCGGGCAGATGGCCCGGCTGACGGTCAGCGATCTTTCGGTCGAGGGGCAAGGCATACTCGTCGACGGGCTGAGCCAGCGGGCGCAGGAGGCAGAACTGGCCTCGCTACGCGAAACCGTCGCCACCGCACCTTTCCCGGTCTGGCGGACAGACGGCGACAACACGATCGTCTGGGCCAATCATGCCTATCTCGACCGCGTCGCGGAACGACAGGACGGCGAAGAGGACGACATGACCTGGCCGGTCCCGGCGCTCTTCCTTGATTGTGGGCGAAACCCGATCGGGAAGTCTCTGCGCAAGAAGCTCTCATCGCCTGACGGCGGGGCCGGGCACTGGTATGACTGCTACTCCTATCCCGCGGCCGAAGGACAGCTTCACTTCGCGTTGCCCGCCGACACGGTGGTCAAGGCGGAAACGTCGCTGCGCGAGTTCGTCCAGACCCTGACCAAGACTTTCGCCCATCTGCCGATCGGCCTCGCGATCTTCGACAGGCAGCGGCAACTCGCCCTGTTCAACCCCGCCCTTGTGGACCTCACCTCGGCCGGGGCGGAGTTCCTGTCCGCAAGACCGACGCTCTTCGCCTTTCTCGACCGCCTGCGCGAAGCCCATGTGATCCCCGAGCCGAAAGATTACGGCAGCTGGCGCCAACAGATGCTCGACCTCGAAAAGGCAGCGGCGAGCGGGCTATATGAAGAGACCTGGACCCTGCCGTCGGGCCAGACCTATCATGTCACCGGCCGACCGCATCCCGATGGCGCCGTCGCCTTCCTGATCGAGGATATCACCGCCGAAATCGCGCTGACCCGCCGCTTCCGGTCCGAAATCGAGCTGGGCCAGTCCGTGGTCGACACGTTGGACGAAGCGATCGCGGTGTTCTCGCCGGCAGGGGAGTTGATCCTGTCGAACAGCGCTTACGAGGATCTCTGGGGCGTGGAGCCGGGCCGGACGCTCGGCACCATGACGATCATGGATTCGCTCAAGCACTGGCAGGAACAGACACGGCCGAACCCGACACTGGGCGACATCCGCGATTTCGTGACGACACTGGATGAACGCGCCGAGTGGACGGCCGAACTCCCCCTCACGGCGGGCGGCGCCCTTTCATGCCGGATCGTGCCGCTCCTCGGGGGGGCAACGCTGGTCGGATTCGAGCGGGTCGCGCCGGACCGTCCGCTGGTGCGCCGTATCCGCCGGAACCGCTACGCCACGGCGCCCGGCTCGCAAGGCGAAACCGTCCAGGCCTGAACCGCCTGACGCAATCGCCTTGCGGGCCGGGCCGAGGGCGGTCAGAATCGCGCCATGAACGACGCGACACTGCTCCCCCTATCCGTCCGGCTCGACCTGCCGACGCCCGAGGCTACGGCCGAATTGGCGCGGTGGCTCGCGCCGCGCCTGCACGCGGGCGACGTCATCCTCCTCGACGGCCCCATCGGTGCCGGGAAATCGCATTTCTGCCGCAGCCTGATCCAGGCCCGGCTCAAGGCCCTCGACCGGATGGAGGATGTGCCGTCGCCGACCTACACGCTCGTGCAGATCTACGAGCTTGACGGCGTCGACATCTGGCATGCCGACCTCTACCGGCTGACGGCTGCCGACGAAGCGGCCGAACTCGGCCTCGAAGAGGCGTTCGACCAGGCGATCTGCCTTGTCGAGTGGCCAGACAGGTTGGGGGAGATGGCGCCGGGTTCCGCGCTCAGGGTGGATCTGGACCCTGGCGCCGGACCAACAGATCGAAGCGCGCGCCTTTCGGCGCGCGATCCCCGCTGGCGACCGGTTCTCGATATTCTTCAGACGGTTGATTGGCATCGGCATGAGTGACCGGACGATCCTCGCTGCCCGCTTCCTGACCGGGGCCGGTTGGGACACGGCCAGCCACGCGCCGCTCGCCGGGGACGCGTCGGCCCGAAGCTACCAGAGACTGACGATCAACGGTCGGGCGGCGGTGCTGATGGATGCCGCGCCGGCGCAGGGCGAAAGCACGGAACGTTTCGCCCGCATGGCCCGTTGGCTGGCGGACCACGGCTATTCGCCACCGGCTCTTCTTGCCGCAGACCACGCGCATGGTTTTCTTCTCCTCGAAGACCTCGGCGACGACCTGTTCGCGCGGCTGCTCGCCGCCGACCCGTCGCGCGAGGCGGAGCTTTACGCCGCCGCAACCGATTTCCTGAGCGACCTGCACCGCCACCCGGCCCCCGACTTCGTCGCGCCGCTTGACGCATCCGGGCTCGCCGAGCTCACCATGCTCGTGCCGAAGTGGTATTTGCCCGGGATCGGCGAACCGGCAAACCCCACCGCAGAGGTGCTGCCGGACCTGATCGGCGCGGAGTTCGCGCGCCTCGGCGATGGCGCCGTCGTCACCTCGCTCCGCGATTTCCATGCGGAGAACCTGATCTGGCTACCCGAGCGGTCGGGCCATGCCCGCCTCGGTCTCCTCGATTTTCAGGATGCCGTTGCGACCCATCCGGCTTACGATCTCGTCTCGCTCCTGCAAGATGCTCGTCGGGACGTGTCCGAGATGACGGAGGCCGCGATGATCGCGCGGTACGTCCGGGCCAACGGTCTGGATCCTGCCGGTTTCGGCGCCGTATACGCGCTGCTCGGCGCACAGCGTGCGCTGCGCATCGCCGGCATCTTCGCGCGTCTCACCCTGCGTGACGGCAAACCGCACTACCTCGCCTACCTGCCGCGGGTCTGGCGGCATCTCGACCGCAATCTCGCCCATCCCGCGCTTGGCGATCTCGCCCGTGCGGTGCATGAAAGCCTGCCGGCACCGACGCCGGAGCGGGTTCAAAGGATCAAGGACCAATGCGGACGACACCCGACGCTTTGATGCTCTTCACCGCCGGCCTCGGCACCCGGATGGGCGCGCTGACCGCGAATAGGCCGAAACCGCTGATCGAGGTCGGAGGGCGGGCGCTGATAGATCACGCCCTGGCGCAGGTGGAGGGAGCGGGGATCGGCTGGGTCGTGGCCAACCTCCACTACCTGCCCGAACAGATCATCGCGCATTTGTCGCTGTACAGGGATATCCGGTTTTCCGCCGAGACAGAGACGCTTCTGGAAACCGGCGGCGGCCTGCGGAAAGCGCTACCGCTCCTTGGCGACGGTCCTGTCTTCACGCTCAACACCGATGCGGTCTGGACCGGCGCCAACCCGCTGACGGAGCTGCGTGACGCCTGGGACGCGGATCGCATGGACGGCCTCATGCTTCTCGTCCCCACCGCCCGCGCAAGCGGCCATTCCGGCCCCGGTGATTTCGACCGCGATGCCGATGGCCGGCTGACCCGGGGGCGGAGCTTTGTCTATACCGGCGCCCAGATCGTCGCCACCACCGGCCTCGCCGCGATCCCCGCGCAGGTCTTCTCGCTCAACCTCCTTTGGGACCGGATGCTCGCCGATGGGCGGCTTTTCGGCCTCGTCCATGACGGCGGATGGTGCGATGTCGGAAGGCCTGAGTCGATCCCCGTTGCCGAGGCCCTTCTGCGCGAGGCTGCCGGTGTTTGACCCTTCGCCGATGCCCCGCCTTTTCGGCCTGCCCCCGGGCGCGAACTTTCCGCAAGATCTTGCCGACGGGCTGATCGCGCGCATGGCCGGCGCACCGCCGGAAGCGATGGCGCGGGTGACGCTCTACCTCAACACCGCACGGATGCAGCGTTCGGTGCGGGCGGCCTTCGACGGTCACGGCGCCCGCTTCCTGCCGCGCTTGCGATTGATCACCGATCTCGGCCGCGACCCGTTGCCGGGTCTTCCCCCTGCTGTTCCCCCGTTGCGGCGGCGGCTCGATCTCGCCCGGCTGGTGGCGGAACGGATGCGGCAGGACCACGACTTCGCGGCCCGTTCCGCTATCTTCGATCTTGCCGACAGCCTCGCCCGGCTGATGGACGAGATGCAGGGCGAAGGCGTCGCGCTCAGTGCTCTGGAAGCGGCTGATCTGGCCGAGGACCATGCCGCCCACTGGGAACGCAGCCTTGCCTTCATCCGGATCATCGCCCGCTATTTCGAAGCCGACAGCGCGCCGGACCCCGAAGCACGGCAGCGCCGGGTGGTGGAGGCGATGACCGCCCGATGGCAGGATGCGCCGCCGTCGGATCCCGTTATCGTCGCCGGCTCCACCGGATCGCGCGGTGCGACACAGATGCTGATGCAGGCCGTGGCACGCCTGCCGCAAGGCGCGATCGTGCTGCCCGGGTTCGACTTCGACATGCCGGATCGCGCGTGGAACAGTCTCTCAACCGGCCCAATTCCGTCGGAAGACCATCCGCAATACCGCTTTCTGCACCTCTGCCGCACCCTTGAGGTTCCGCCCGGATCGGTCGGCCGGTGGTCGGATGTCGCGGCGCCGGCACCGGAGCGAAACCGGCTCCTGTCGCTCGCTTTGCGCCCGGCGCCGGTGACGGATCAATGGATGACAGACGGGGCGGGGCTTGGCCCGCTCGGCCCGGCCACGGAAGGTCTGACCCTGATCGAAGCCCCATCGCTGCGGTCCGAGGCGCTGGCGATCGCGCTCCTCCTTCGGAAAGCCGTCGAGGATGGGAAACGCGCCGCCCTGATCACGCCGGACCGGATGCTCACCCGCCGGGTAACTGCGGCGCTCGACCGGTGGGGGATCGTGCCGGACGACAGCGCGGGGCTGCCGCTGGTGCAATCGGCGCCCGGGCGGTTCCTTCGCCATGTCGCGGCACTGATCGGCCAAGCGCTGACGGCGGAGTCCCTTCTGATCGTCCTGAAGCACCCGCTGACCGCGACCGGGGCCGACGACCGCGGCAACCATTTGAGGTTCACCCGCGATCTGGAATTGTCGCTCCGCCGGTCCGGCCCGCCCTTTCCAACCGGCGCCGACCTGCGCGCCTGGGCCGAGAAGGCTGGCGGCGGCGAGCGGGCTGTGTGGGCGGAGTGGATCGCGAACAGCCTCGCTGGCAGCGCCGATTTCGGGGAGCAGCCGCTTTCGGCCATTGCAAACACGCATTTGAAGATAACCAGCGCCCTTGCGGCCGGGCCGGGGGGGCAGGTCGAGGCAAGCGAGCTTTGGCGCGAGGAGGCCGGCCGGCTTGCCTTACGCACGATGGCCGAACTGGTCGCCGAAGCCCCGAACGGAGGCACGTTCAGGCCGGCCGACTATACCGACCTCGTGACCTCGCTTCTGTCCCAGGGAAGCGTCCGGCAAGCCGCCGCGTCGCATCCCCTGATCGCGATCCAAGGCACGCTGGAAGCGCGGGCGGGCGGCGCCGACCTTGCCATCCTTGCCGGGCTGAACGAGGGGATCTGGCCCGCGAGCCCCGCGCCCGATCCGTGGCTCTCTCGGCAGATGCGGCTGAAAGCCGGTCTTCTGTTGCCCGAACGTCAGATCGGCCTCTCCGCGCATGACTTCCAGCAAGCGGCGGGCGCGGCAGAAGTCGTCCTGTCGCGCGCGATCCGGGATGAGGCGGCGGCGACTGTCGCCTCCCGCTGGCTGGCCCGGATGACGAACCTTCTTCAGGGCCTCCCCGAGCAGGGTGGGCCCGAGGCCCTGCGTGCGATGCGTGCGCGCGGCAACGAATGGCTGGACTTAACGTTGGCGCTGGAAACACCGGAACCGACAGGAGCCGCGCGGCGTCCCGCTCCTCGCCCACCTGTCGAAGCGCGCCCACGCGAGCTTCCGGTGACCGGCATCCGCATGCTCATCCGCGATCCCTATGAGATCTACGCCCGCCGCATCCTGCGCCTTTACCCGCTCGACCCCCTCCGGGCCGAGCCGGATGCCCGGAAGCGCGGGACCGTCCTGCACCGGATCATGGAGCGCTTCATCCTCGATCGTCCCGATGGCGAATCCCAGGCGGAAGCGGCCCGGCGACTGCTGGCACTGGCCGAAACGAAGCTGGCCGAGGATATTCCCTGGCCCGCCGCGCAACGCATCTGGCTGTCGCGGCTTGGCCGCATCGCCGAGGGTTTCGCGGCGGCCGAGGCCGAACGCGCCCGGCTTGGGCGACCGGTGGTTCTGGAAGAAAAAGGCACTGTTCTGCTGGAATCGAGCGCCTTTCGCCTGACGGCCCGGCCCGACAGGATCGACCTTCTGGAGGATGGCCGGGTTCATATTTACGATTACAAGACCGGAAATCCGCCTTCCAAAAAGCAGGAAGAAGCGTTCGACAAGCAGCTTCTTCTGGAAGCGGCAATGGCGGAACGCGGGGGCTTTCCGCCACTTGGAAAACGGGAGGTCGCGGGCGCGACCTATATCCGAATTGGCGGCGTGGGCGAAGAACGGCCCGTGACGATCGACGACGCGACCCTCGCCCAGACCTGGGATGGTCTCCAGCGTCTCATAGAATCGTACGACCGCCGCGCCACTGGCTACCCCTCCCGCCGGGCGGTCTTCGCCGCGCGGATGGAGGGGGATTACGACCACCTCGCCCGCTTCGGCGAATGGCAGATGGGCGACAAACCCGAACCGGAGGATGTCGGATGATCCGGTCGGCAGCGAGCGAGCGGCAGGTTCAGGCGGCCGATCCGGTGCAATCCACCTGGCTTTCGGCGAATGCCGGGTCGGGCAAGACGCGTGTCCTGATCGACCGGGTCGCGCGGCTTCTCCTTGGCGGGACGGAACCGCAACGCATCCTGTGCCTCACCTATACCAAGGCGGCGGCAAGCGAGATGCAGAACCGGCTGTTCGACCGGCTCGGCAAATGGGCGATGCTGCCGGAGCCGAAGCTTCGCGACGCCCTGCGGGAACTGGGCATCGAAGGCGGGATCGACGCCGAAACGCTGGCCCGCGCCCGCCGCCTCTTCGCGCGCGCGATCGAGACGCCGGGCGGGCTCAAGATCCAGACGATCCATTCCTTCTGCGCCGCGCTCCTGCGCCGTTTTCCGCTTGAGGCCGGCATTTCGCCGGACTTCACCGAGATGGACGACCGTGCGGCGAAACTGATGCGGGACGAGATCGTCGAAGAGCTTGCCGCAGGCGCCGACGTGGCTGCGGTTGACGCCATCTCCGGGATCTTTTCTGGGGAGGATCTGTCCGGGCTTCTGGGCACTTTGTGCCGGATGAGTGACGCTTTTTCCGAACCGCTCGACAGGGCGGGGGCACTCGGGCTTTTCGGGCTTCCGGCGGAATTCGATGCCGCCGCCGCCATCGCGACCGCCTTTGATGGCTCGGAGGCCGCGTTGATTTCCAGCGTCGTCCCGATCCTTCGACTTCAAAGCAAGACGGTGGTCGATCTGGCCAATCTGCTCGCCGGCGTCGACACGGTGAACCGCCCGGTCGAGGCCTTCGACTCGCTTTGTTCGGCGTTCCTCTATCGCCAGAGCGGCGGCGGATACCGGGCTGAGGCAAAGACCGGCAGCGTGCCGACCAAGAACGCGCAAAAGGCGCTTGGCCCGCTTCTTGACGCGTTTCACGCGCTCATGAACCGGGTGGCGGATGCCTTCAGCCTCCTCCAGACGCTCGCAGCAGCCGAAAAGACCCTTGCCCTGCACCGCTTCGCCACCGCCTTCCTACCCCGATACGAAACACGCAAGGCGGCGCACGGCTGGCTCGATTTCGACGATCTCATCGTCCGATCCGCCCGGCTTCTGTCCGATCCCGGCGTCGCGGCATGGGTTCTCTTCCGGCTTGACGGCGGCATCGACCACATTCTCGTGGACGAGGCGCAGGACACCAGCCCCAGCCAGTGGACAGTGGTCGAACGCCTGGCGGACGACTTCACCGCGGGCGAAAGCGCGCGGGGGGCGGTACGCACGGTCTTCGTCGTCGGAGACAAGAAGCAGTCGATCTATTCCTTCCAGGGCGCCGATCTGGTCGCTTTCGACCGCATGCAGGACCATTTCGCCACGAAATACGCAGAGGTCGGCATCGGTTTCCAGCGGCTGGAACTGGAGCATTCCTTCCGCTCGTCCGACGCGATCCTGCGGGTGGTCGACCTGACCTTCGCCGAACGGGTCAATCGCGGCCTCGGCGGCTATCCGAAGCATGTCGCCTTCCACACCGACCTGCCGGGGCGGGTGGATATCTGGCCCGCGATCCCCAAGACCGAGAACCCCGAGGCGGAAAACTGGTACGACCCGACAGACATCCTGCCCGAGGAACACGAGACCATCGTCTTGGCCCGCCGCATCGCCGCTGAGATCAAACGCATGATCGACGCAGGCGCGTGCATCGCGACGAAAGACGGGCCGAAGCCGGTTGACGAGGGTGATTTCCTGATCCTCGTCCAGCGCCGCTCCGACCTCTTTCACGAGATCATCCGGGCCTGCAAGTCGGCCGGGCTCGACATCGCCGGCGCCGACCGGCTGAAGATCGGCGGCGAACTCGCGGTCAAGGATCTCGGCGCGCTCCTGCGGTTCCTCGCCACGCCCGAAGACGACCTGTCGCTCGCCGCCGCATTGCGCTCGCCGCTCTTCGGCTGGTCCGAGGGCGCGCTTTACAACCTCGCCCACGGACGGGGCGACGCCTATCTTTGGGCTGCTCTGCGGGACAAGGCCGCGGCGCATCCCGAAACGCTGGCAGTTTTGAACGACCTCCGCGATCAGGCGGATTTCCTGCGGCCCTATGACCTTATCGAGCGGATGCTGACCCGGCATGGCGGCCGCGACCGGCTGATCGCCCGTCTCGGACCGGAGGCAGAGGACGGGATCGACGCGCTTCTCGGTCAGGCATTGGCCTTCGAACGGTCGGACGTGCCGAGCCTTACGGGTTTCCTCGTCTGGATGGAAACCGATGATGTGGAGATCAAGAGAAGGCTCGATTCCGCCTCGAAATCCATCCGAGTGATGACCGTCCACGGAGCAAAGGGGCTGGAAGCCCCGATCGTGATCCTGCCAGACACGGCCAAGCGGCGCGACGATCCGAAAGACGAGATCTACCTGCTTGACGGCCACCCGGTGTGGAAAACGAAGGCCAATGAAAGCCCGGCGCGTATCGCGGCTTTGCGCACCGATCTTCAGGACCGGCAGCGCGAGGAGCGCATGCGGCTTCTCTACGTCGCGATGACGCGGGCCGAGGTCTGGCTGATCGTCTGCGGCGCGGGCGACGTGGGGCAGGGCGCGGACAGCTGGTATTCGCTGACCGCCGAGGCCGTCGAGAAGGCGGGCGCGATCGACCTCTCAACCGGGGGGGGGCCGGGACGTCGGCACGAATGCGGGACCTGGCCGGCCGATATGCCGCGCGGACTGGTGACGGCCGGACCGGGGGTGATCCTGCCCGGCTGGGCAGGCGTTGACGCTCCAGCCCAAGCCGGATCGGATCAGCCTTTGTCGCCCTCGGGACTTGGGGGGGAAAAGGCATTGCCGGGCGAGGAGGGGCTGGACGAGGACAGCGCAAAGCGTCGCGGTACGTGGCTGCACCTTTTGCTCGAACACCTGCCGCTCTGGCCAGAGAAGGACTGGCCCGCGATTGCGTCCTCGCTGCTGGAGACCGGCGATGAGTTCGTGGTTCCGGCCGAGACTGAAGCGATTCTGAACGAAGCCCGGCATGTTCTCCGTTCTTCTTCCATGGCGGCCTTGCTGGTGCCGGGTGCGCTCAGCGAGGTTGAAGTCACGGCAGCTCTCGACGAACTCGGGGGGCGGGTCGTGCACGGGACGATCGACCGGCTGCTGATCGACGCGGACCGCATTCTGGCCGTTGACTACAAATCCAACGCGGTCGTTCCCGCGCGCGCCGAGGAGGTGCCCGACGGGCTTCTCCGGCAGATGGGCGCCTATGCGGCGGTGCTGGAACGGATCTATCCGGGGCGCCGGGTCGAGACGGCGATCCTCTGGACGAAGACCGGCGATCTGATGCCGCTGCCTCGCGACATCGTGAGGGACGCCCTGTCGCGCACCACCATCCCTTGACGGCACCCTCGGCCGTTCATACGTTCTTGCCAACGCATCCCGAACCTGGAGAACTGATATGGCCACCGTTGCCGTAACCGACGCTACCTTTGACACTGAAGTCCGGCAATCCGACATTCCCGTCGTCGTCGATTTCTGGGCGGAATGGTGCGGCCCGTGCAAGCAGATCGGCCCCGCGCTTGAAGAGCTTTCGGCGCAGTATGAGGGCAAGGTGAAGATCGTGAAGGTGAACGTGGACGAAAATCCCGATTCGCCGGCGCAGATGGGTGTGCGCGGGATTCCGGCACTCTTCATGTTCAAGGGCGGCCAGATCATCTCCAACAAGGTCGGCGCCGCACCGAAGGCCGCGCTGCAAAACTGGATCGAATCGGCGATCTGATCCGGGCTGGGCCCGTTTGGAAGGGCGCCTCCGGGCGCCCTTTCGCATGTCCGGTTGCGGGCGGCGGCCCGCGCCGCCATATAGGACCGGACAAACGGAGGGTTTCATGGCGGACGACAGATTCCCCGGCTGGCATGGCACGACGATCATCGGCGTGCGGCGCGGCGGCGAGGTCGTGGTGGCGGGCGACGGGCAGGTGAGCCTCGGCCAGACCGTGATCAAGGGCACCGCGCGCAAGGTGCGCCGGCTTTCCCCCGGCGGGCGCGACGTGGTCTGCGGCTTCGCCGGATCGACGGCAGATGCCTTTACCCTGTTGGAACGGCTGGAGAAGAAGCTGGAAGCGGCGCCGGGGCAGCTGATGCGGGCCTGTGTGGAGCTTGCCAAGGACTGGCGCACCGACAAATACCTGCAAAAGCTCGAAGCGATGCTGATCGTGACCGACGGGACGACGCTGCTGGTCGTGACCGGCGCGGGCGACGTGCTGGAGCCGGAACACAACGTGGCCGCCATCGGATCGGGCGGGAATTTCGCGCTCGCCGCCGCACGGGGGTTGATGGAGACCGACCTTCCGGCCGAAGAGATTGCCCGGAAGGCGATGGCCATCGCCGCCGATATCTGTGTCTACACGAACGGGAACCTGACGGTGGAAACCATCCGTGCCTGACGAAGCGGCCATCTTCGGCCCCGCCGACTTGCGCGCGGCTGTCGCTGCCGGCCTCGTGACCGAGGCGCAGGCGGCGGGCATCATGGCGCTGGCGCATGACCGTTCGGGCAAACGCGCCGCGTTGCCGGGCGAGGACGAGCCATTTGAGTTCTTTCGCGGCTTCGCCGAGATCTTCATCGCGCTTGGCCTTGCCATCCTTCTTGGTGGCATCGCGCTTTTGCTGACGATCCTCGGCGGCGTCACGATGCTGATCGCAATTCCGGCGATCCTGGCGCTGATCGCATGGTGGATGGCCGGATATTTCACGCTGAAACGGCGGATGAACCTGCCTTCCATGCTGCTCGTCAGTGCCTATTCCGGCGGAATCTACGTCTCGGCCCTGACCTTCCTCGGGCAGTCGTCGATGGGGATCAAGGGCGTTGCCTTCGCCGCCGCCGCCCTTACCGTGGGTGCGACGGCGCTCTGGTTCCGGCGCTTCCGGCTGCCCTTCGCGATGTTCGTCCTTGGCCTCTTCGCGCTTCTCGCGACGTACGCTCTCTTCGTCCGCTACAATCCCGGCAGCGACCTGTCGTCCGTCGATGGCTGGGCCCGGACCTTCGTGCCCCGCGCCAATCTGTCGCTCGCCTCGCTAACCTTCGGCGTCGCCGCCTTTGTCGGCGCGATGTCCTTCGACCTGCGCGACCCGCACCGGATCGGGCGGCATTCCGCAACCGCCTTCTGGCTGCACCTTCTGGCGGGGGCCGCTCTGGTCAACACGATCGCCGGCAACCTCTATTCCGGCGGCGGGTCGCAGAACATCCTGCCGACGGCCGCTGCCCTTCTTGCCTTCGCGCTCATCGCGCTGATCATCGACCGCCGCTCGATGTTGACGGCCGGCGTCGCCTATATCGCCGCGCTGATCTACTGGGCCGTCGCCGGTGACGGCCAGGCGAGCCTGCGCGACTGGGCGACGATCATGATCATCCTCGGCACCTTCTTCACCGTCCTTGGCACCTGGTGGGTTCAGCTGCGGGCCGCATTGATGCGCGCCCTGCCAAACTTCCCCGGCAAGGACCGGCTTCCGCCCTATTCGGAGACCCCATGACCAATCTTACCCCGCGCGAAATCGTCTCGGAACTCGACCGTTTCATCATCGGCCAGAAGGACGCCAAGCGCGCCGTCGCCGTGGCCCTGCGCAACCGCTGGCGGCGCAAGCAGCTGCCCGACGACCTGCGGGAGGAGGTCTACCCGAAGAACATCCTGATGATCGGCCCGACCGGCGTCGGCAAGACCGAGATTTCGCGCCGTCTCGCCAAGCTCGCCAAGGCGCCGTTCATCAAGGTCGAGGCGACGAAGTTCACCGAGGTCGGCTATGTCGGCCGCGATGTGGAGCAGATCATCCGCGATCTGACCGACGCCGCGATGATCGAAACCCGCGAACGGATGCGCGAAGAGGTCAAGGCTCGCGCCCATCAGGCCGCCGAGGATCGCGTGATCGAGGCGATCGCCGGCACCGATGCCCGCGAACAGACGCGTGAGATGTTCCGCACACGGCTGAAGAAGGGCGAGCTCGACAAAACCGTGATCGAACTGGAGCTTGCCGATACTTCGAGCCCGATGCCGATGCTCGACATTCCCGGCCAGCCTGGCGGCATGGGGGCGATGAATCTCGGCGACATATTCGGCAAGGCCTTTGGCGGCCGGAAGATCCGCAAGAAGATGACCGTGGCCGAGAGTTACGAGGCGTTGATCTCGGAAGAGGCCGACAAGCTTCTCGACGACGAGGCGGTCAAGGCCGCCGCGCTGGATGCGGTGCAGGAAAACGGCATCGTCTTTCTCGACGAGATCGACAAGGTCTGCGCCCGGGCGGAGACGCGCGGCGCCGATGTCAGCCGCGAAGGTGTTCAGCGCGACCTCCTGCCGCTGATCGAGGGCACGACCGTCAGCACGAAATACGGGGCGGTGAGAACCGACCATATCCTTTTCATCGCCTCGGGCGCCTTCCACATCGCCAAACCCTCTGACCTCCTGCCCGAATTGCAGGGGCGTCTGCCGATCCGGGTCGAATTGCGCGCGCTGACGGAAGAGGATTTCGTCCGCATCCTCACTGAAACCGACAATGCCCTGACCCGGCAATACGCCGCCTTGATGGGAACCGAAGACGTCACGATCTCCTTCACCGAGGACGGCATCGCCGCGCTTGCGCATATCGCGGCCGAGGTGAATCGGAGCGTCGAGAATATCGGTGCAAGAAGACTCTATACCGTCATGGAACGCGTGTTCGAGGAGCTGTCCTTCGTCGCGCCTGATCGTGGCGGCGACAAGGTGACGGTCGATGCCGATTTCGTCGAAAAGAATCTCGGCGACCTGTCGCGTTCGACCGATCTCAGCCGATACGTGCTCTGACCCGCTGGCGTGCTCGCATCGGTTGCGGTATCCATGAGGTGGCAGTGAAGAGCGGGCGGGGAAATGGGACGGACCGTTGCGGCAATACTGATCGTCCTCGGCCTCGCCGCCTGTGAACCACGCGGCGAAATCGTCGTCGTCCCCGAGGCTGCACGCGCCAATGCGGTGGAAAGCGTTTACGTCGGCACCACGCGAGCGGCAGACCCGCAGACAGGCGACGCGTTCAGCAAGGACCGTAGCCAGGTCACCCGCTACGCCCGCCTCGACGTTGCGATTCCACCCGACCGGAAGCCCGGCGAGATCCGCTGGACCCCGCCGCGGCGAAAGCCGGATCCGCGGACCGATTTCCTGACGACGCACGAAGAACTCTATTCGGACGCCCCGACCTTTCGCGCCGACCTCGCCCGCGCGCTCGCGAAGGAGCGTCGCAATACACGCGAAGCGGTGATCTTCGTCCACGGCTTCAACACCACGTTCGCCGAAGGCGCCTACCGGCTCGCGCAACTCGGCCACGACCTCGGCCTGCATGGCGCTCTGGTGCACTATTCCTGGCCGTCGCTCGGCCATCCGCTGGGCTATGCCTACGACCGCGACAGCGCGCTTTTCGCCCGGGACGGACTCGAATCCCTTCTCGACGAGGTCGTCGCGGCCGGGGCGGAGCGGATGGTGATCGTCGCCCATTCGATGGGCTCGGCCCTGACGATGGAAACACTGAGGCAACTCGCAATCTCGCGAAATGCCGCGGTTCAGAGGCGGATTGCTGCTGTCGTCCTGATATCGCCCGATATCGACGTGGACGTATTCCGGGCCGAGGCTATGCGGATCGGGACGCTGCCGAAGCCATTCCTGATCTTTACGTCGAAGAAGGATCGCGCGCTGGCGCTTTCGGCACGGCTTTCGGGTCAACGGGACCGGTTGGGCAACGTCACGGATGTGACCGAAATCGCCGATCTCAACGTGACGCTTCTCGACACCACGGCCTTTTCCACCGGCACGGGCCACTTCAATGCCGGCAATTCGCCGGCGCTTCTCGCGATCCTCGGCCGCATCGCCGATGTCGATGCGGCCCTCGCGGCGAGTCAGGTCGGCCGGCCGGGGCTCCTTCCCGGTGCGGTCCTGACGGTGCAGAGCGCGACACAGATCGTCTTGTCGCCCGTGGCAGCGATATCGGGCATCACACCCTAACGCGCACGCCGCAGATAAACATAGAACGCGCCGCCGCCGCCGTGCTTCAGGTGCGCCGGCATTATCTGAAGCACCACCGCGCCAAGCGGCGGTTGCGTCAGCCATTGCGGCACCTGATGGCGCAGCACACCGACGCGCTGAGGGATCGGGCCTTGATCGTCACTGCGCTTGCCCTTGCCGGTGATGATAAGGACCAGCCGTTTGCCGGTGGCGTGGGCCGTCATGACGAAGCGGATCAGTTCGGGATGCGCCTCTGCCAGCGTCATTCCGTGCAGGTCGATCCGCGCCTCCGGGCGCAACTTGCCGCGTGTCAGCTGCTGATGGGTGCGCCGGTCGATCCGAACCGGCTGCGCGGCCAGCCTCTCCTCCAGCGCCGGCACCAGGTCGTGCGCCGCCGTCATCGGGCGGGCCATCTGTCCGATATGAAAGTCGGACGGAAGCGGCTTGGAATGAACCGGCTTCGGCTTCGGTCTGGATCCGGCATCGGGCGCGGGCGCATGAGCCGGCCGAATCGGCCGGGCGGAGGCCGCGACGCGCCCCCAAAGCTCCGCCTCTTCGGACGTCAGGCCCCGCTTGCGACGGCTCACGGGGCGATCCTTTCGGCGAGCGCACGCGGCAGAAACGTCACTAACCTGCCTGAAACGTGCATCGTTCCGGCACGCTCCCCCGCAGCCGGACCGGACCCGCAGAAGATATCCCCACGCTGCGCCCCCTTGATGGCGCTGCCCTGGTCCTGTGCCACCATCAAGGATCCCGACGCCCCGGCCTCGACCCAAACCGGGGCGCCGAGCGGGATGAATTCGGGATCCACCGCAAGGGTCCGTGCTTCGGTCACGGGGCGGCCCATGCAGCCGAGCGGACCGGAGCCGTCGGGCAAATCGAGCGCGCGGAAGAAGACGAACGACGGGTTGCATCGGAGGAGATCCTCGACCCTCTCGGGAAAGCGCGCGCACCAGTCGCGGATCGCATCCGCCGTCATCTCTGACGCCGCGATCTCGCCTCGCCGGATCAGTTCGGCACCGATCGACCGGTATTCGTGCCCGTTCCTGCCGGCAAAACCGAACCGCCGGATCCGCCCGTCCGAAAAATGGACGCGAACGGACCCCTGGACCTGTGCGAAAAACGCCTCAACCGGGCTATTCAGCCAGACCAATTCCCGCCCGCGCAGAAGGTCTCCGGCTTCGATTTCGGCGCGAGTGTGCCACGGGCGGTCGGCGGGCAGGTCGTCGGGCTGCGCATAAAGCGGATACTGAAACGCCCCTCCCAGTGCGTCGGCGCCCAGAATTTCGGGTTCGTAGTAGCCCGTCAGAAGCGCCGGGGGCGTGCCGGTCAGGATCGGGCAGAAATGCCGTTCGAAAAACGCGCGTGGGTCGCCCCCATCGGGGCGCGGCCAATCCGGCCCAAGCTGATCGGCCGTCACCGCATAGACCGCCAACGCCGCCGCGTGATCATCCACGGCCCAGCCAGCCAGCCGGGAAAATGCCAGCCGCCGCGCCGTCTCCATCACTCGCCGGTGGCGACGAGCTGCCAGTTCGGGTCATTCGACCCCATCTTGCGGGCAAAGGTCCAGACATCCCGCTGACGACGGACTTCCTTGGGATTGCCCTCGATCACCTCGCCGTCGGCATTGCGGGCGGAAGATACAAGCTCGCTCGCGAAACGGACGGTCACTTCGCCTTCGCGGCTGACCGGATCGAATTCGGCAGTCTGCAATGTCAGTTCGCGAATCCCCATGAATTCGGCGGTAACCGAAAGGCCGCGCGCGGAACGGGCGGCCACGACCTCTGCAAAGGTGTCATAGACCTCGTCGGACAGGAACGGCTTCACCCTGGTCAGATCGCCCTTCTCGAAGGCCATCAGGATCATCTCATAGGCACCGCGGGCACCGCCGAGGAATTCGGAGACGGAAAAGCTCGGCTCCACCTGCTTCATCGCCGCAAGCGCGCGCGCGGCATCGCTGCCCTCCGGAACATGATCCGTGATGTCGCGGTCCGGCCCTCCCTCGATCACCTCGAACTTGCCTTTGCGGGCATCGGGCAGGCGCGTGGGAACCGGCGGTTTTTCGAAACCCTCGCGCGTGCCGAGCACACTCTTCAGCCGCAGGATCAGGAATATTGCGATCCCGGCAAGGACGAGCAGCTGGATGACGGCATTGGACATTTGTCAGGGCCTTTGTTGTCGCGAGCGGATGGCGGCAGGGTTGGTATCTTTCCAACACTCCACTTATGTAAGTTACGGGTGGGGTCAAGTCCACTCCACGAGCCGGAAAGGGCATATCATGTGGCTTCTGATCGCGTTCATCGCGGTTCCGCTGATCGAAATCGGCCTCTTCATCAAGGTGGGCGGGGTGATTGGCCTATGGCCAACGCTCGCAATCGTCCTTCTCACCGCGATCGTCGGCAGCTGGCTGGTGCGGATGCAGGGCGCGCTCGCGCTGGCGCGGCTGCGCACCTCGCTGAACGAGCTTCGGGATCCGACGGAGCCCATCGCGCATGGCGCGATGATCCTGCTGGCCGGTGCGCTGCTGCTGACGCCGGGCTTCTTCACCGATGCGATAGGAATCCTGCTGTTGATCCCGCCAGTGCGATCGGCGGTGCTGCGCTATCTCGCCGCCCGGGTCCGGGTGGAACGGTTCACGGTCGGCGGCGGTCCGCCGCGGCAGGAGCCCTACAGGCCGGACGTCATTGACGGCGAGTTCTACGAGGTCGATCCGGAGGACACCCCGCCGCGTCGCCCCTCGGGCTGGACACGGCATTGAGGCGGCCACCGCAAGGTGCTACACCCACCGCCGACTTAGGTTTCCTTGGGAGAGCATGACATGGCCGAGAACGGCAACGGGGCCGCGCCCGAACAGGCGCCGCAGGTGAAGATGCACGTGCTGGGACAGTTCATCCGCGACTTGTCCTTTGAAAACATCGTGGCGCAGAAGGGCATTTCGAACCCGGAGGTCCAGCCGGACATCCAGGTTCAGGTCAGCCTCGATGCCCGCAAGCGCGCCGTCGATCATCAGTATGAGGTGGTGAGCAAATTCAAGGTCACGTCGACCAACAGCGCCGACAAGGCGCCGCTCTTCCTCCTCGAGCTTGATTACGGCGCGATCTTCCATGTCGAGGGCGTGCCGGAAGAGCAGATGCATCCGTTCCTTCTGATCGAATGTCCGCGCATGGTGTTCCCATTCGTGCGGCGGATCATTTCGGACGTGACGCGCGATGGCGGCTTCCCGCCGCTCAACATCGACACCGTCGATTTCGTCGCACTCTATCGCCAGGAACTCGCCCGCCGCGCGGCGGCGCAGAAGCCCGCCGAACAGGTGTCGTGACGACGTCTTCCGACCTGATTCCGGTCTGGATCGAGGGGCGGCTCGCGCCCTACGACAAGCTCGCCGCGCATCTGGAAGGCCGCCGCCACAAGGCGGTGTCGGTCTTCGTGCTTGACGGCGACAACGTGCTGATCCAGCGTCGCGCCCTTGGCAAGTACCATACGCCAGGGCTCTGGGCGAATACCTGCTGCACCCATCCGCATTGGGACGAGGCGCCCGAGGCGTGCGCCTTGCGGCGGCTCCGCGAAGAGCTGGGGATCGACGGGCTGACCCCCGTCTTCGCCGATCAGGTCGAGTACCGCGCCGATGTCGGCGGCGGCATGACCGAGCATGAGGTGGTGGACATCTTCACCGCCCGCGCGCCAGCCGACCTCGCCGTCGCCCCGAACCCCGCCGAAGTGATGGAGGTGCGCTGGATCGCGCTGTCAGCGCTGCTGGAGGAGGTCGCCACCGAACCCGAACGGTTCACGCCGTGGCTGCGGATCTACCTTGCCGATCACCGCGGCCGGATATTCGCTGCCTGACCTTGCGTCTTCCTGCATCGCGCAGGCAGGCCGGGGACCAGCCCCCGGACCCCCGGGATATTTTCGGCAAGATGAAGCAGTCAGCCGATTTCCAGTTCTTCCAGCAAGACGGCCCAGGCGGCGCCGTGCATGTCGCGATCGGCACGGGTGCCCTGCACGGCCGGGCGCGGGAGGGAGAACTTCACGACGTTCAGCTCGGCGATGTCGAAACGCTTGAGCTGGTCGGGGTCGAGATGGAACAGGGCGGCGACGCGGGCGCTGTCGAGGCCGGTCGAGATCCGCTCGAAAGCGGCTCTGTTCCCGCAGAAAATGTCGATTGTCAGCCAGAAGGGGCCGGCGTTTTTCGACCGGACCTTTTCGGCGATTTCGGCAAGTTCAACCATGTCCGACCTCGTCGGTAACCAGCCGGAACGCGTCCATCGGCGCATCGAGCGTCAGGACGTGGTGCAGGCAGAATTCGTAAAGCGCGCCACGGTTCATCTCTGCCGGCGAGAAGGGGAACGCGAAGGTTGGCATCGGTTCTTCCTCGGTCAGCGCGTGGTGGAGGAGGTAGGGGTTGAGAATCTTGCCGATCTCGCCCGCCTGCGCTTCGGTCGGCGCCGTCGCGATGGCAAGGACACCGATTTCCGACGGCAGCGCGCCACCGGTCTCCATCCGGCCGAGCGTCGCGTCGACGCCGATGAGCCGCAGTTCTATCGTGTAGTCGGTGTCGCCAAGGCCCATTCGCGCGGCCACGTCGGCCCGCGCGCGTGCGGCGACCTGCTCGGTCCAGGCCCGCGCTTCAGCGACATAGCGCCGGTCGCGCAGGAGGGTGAGGCTGACGGTCTGGTAGCCGGCGATCCGCGCGCCTTCGAGCTTGACCGTATAGGGGCCGGGCCGCCAGACCGAGCCTTCGACCCGCACCCGGCGGCCGTCGAGCGCTTCGTAGCGTGCGCCGGTCACGTCGAGGATGCCGCCCGGTTCGTGCAGCAGGAAGGGGTCGGAGTTCTCGTAAAGCATATGAGCCGAGACGGTGTAGGGCGTCGCGCGGGCGATGGCGCCAAGCGGTTCGACGGTAAATCCGGTCTCGTCGAAGTCGATCTGGATCGTGCCGGAAGCGGGGTTGGTGGTCGCCAGCGCGCCGCATTCGCCGATCTTGGCGCCGTGCCAGGCACCGCCCGGATGGCAGCCTTGGGCAAGCGGCAAGGCCGCGATGATGGCGGTGTCGGTGGTGCGGCCGGCGATGACGATATCGGCGCCGGTCGCGAGCGCCGCCTGCACCTGCTCGACCCCGGCGAGGGCGACGATGTTGGTGCAGGCGCGGATCGTATCGGTATCGATTCCGGGCGCCGCCGGCAGGCCGGAAATACGGCCGGCGGCGAAGTCTTCGGCGATCTTTTGCGGGTTCTGGCCGGAATAGAGCCTTGTCACCCGCACTTTTTGCCCAAGCTCCCGGGCAAGTTCGCACGTGATCTCGTACAGCCAATCCACGACGGAGTCCGCCCCGCAGGTGCCCGCCGTGCCGATCACCAGCTGCACCCCGGCCTCTGCCCGCGCCAACATCAGATCGCGCCATTCCGCCTTGGTGGTGGCGCGTGAATATTTCGACACGCCGCGCCCGAGATAGGCCGGCCCGCTATCGGTTGAGCCGCCATCGACAGCGATGATATCGGGGCCTGACGCGACCCCGCGGGCCAGCGCCGCGCGGTCATAGACCAGGCCGAGCGCGCCGGTGGGGATGAGGACACGTGTCACTTCAGTCCTCGACCAGTTGCGGCTTCTTCAGGAACCGCCGCAGGAAGATCGGCGCGAAGAAACCGAGGATCGCGGCGATCCAGAGGCCCGCGGCGATCGGCGACGAGAAGAGGTAGGTCCATTCACCCCCCGAAAGCGTCATCGCATGGCGCAGGTTGTTCTCCATCTGGTAGCCGAGGAGAATGCCGAGGATCACAGGCACCGTCGGAATGTCCATCTTTCGGAAGGCATAGCCCATGATGCCGAAGAGGATCATCAGCACCAGGTCGAAATAGCTTCCCGAAAGCGAGTAAATACCGACGAAGGAGATCATGGTCACTGCCGGCAGCAGGATCGCCGGCGGTACCATGAGAATCTTCACGAAGACCTTCACCATCGGCACGTTCATCGCCAGAAGCACGAAGTTCGCGAGGAGAAGCGAGGCGATGAGACCCCAGACCACGTCCGGCCGGTCGGCGAAAAGAGTCGGCCCCGGCGTGATGTTGAGCGTCATCAGAACCGCCAGCAGCACCGCCGTCGTCCCCGATCCCGGAACGCCGAGGGTCAGCATCGGCACCAGCGCGCCCCCGGCGGCGGCGTTGTTGCCGGCCTCGGGCGCGGCGACGCCTTTGGCGACGCCGGTGCCGAAGCCGGCCTTCTCTCCGGCAATGCCTTTTTCCATCATGTAGGTCATGAACGACCCGAGCGACGCCCCGGCCCCGGGCAACACGCCGGCCACGAAGCCGACGCCCGACGATCGGAGCATGGTCCACCGCGTCTCCCACAACTCCTTCCACGGCACCGTCACCTTGCCGAGCGTGACACCGACCGCGCTCGACTTGCCGTGGGTCTCGATGAAGACGAAAACCTCCGACACCGCGAAAAGCCCGACGATGGCGACAAGGAAATCCACCCCGTCCGCCAAGTGCAGGTTACCGCCGGTGAAGCGGGTGAAACCGGAATTGTTGTCGAGGCCAATGAGCGCGATCGCGAGCCCGATAAACGACGCGAGCGCCGCCTTGGCCTGGTTGTTCGACGCCATCCCGCCGAGCGTCGCGAAGGCGAGCGCGTAAAGCGCGAAATATTCCGCCGGGCCGAACTTGTAGGCGATCCGGGCAAGGTAGGGCGCAACTAGTGCCAGCGCCAACGTGGCGAGAAGCGCCCCCACGAACGACGCGACGCCGGAAATCACCAGCGCGTCGCCCGCGCGGCCGTTCTTGGCCATCGGATACCCGTCGAGCGTCGTCATCATCGCCGGCTCGTCACCGGGAATGTTGAGCAGGATCGAACTGATCCGTCCGCCATACATCGCGCCGTAATAGACCGAGGTCAGCAACACGAGCGCGGCAGTGGCATCGAGGCCGAGCGTGAAGGTGATCGGGATGAGGATCGCCACGCCGTTCGACGGCCCGAGTCCCGGAAGCGCGCCGATGATCGTGCCGAGAAAGCATCCCACGACCGCCAGAAACAGGGTGAGAGGCGAAAGCGCTACGCCGAAACCGAGCGCGAGGTTCGAAATAAGGTCCATGGATCTTCCCTCAGCCCATCAGGCTACGCGGCAATGCGAACAGGCTGAGCCCCAGCGCATATTTGAAGATGACGAAAAGGCCGACGGACAGGCCAACGCCCGTCAGAATGGCAGGCACGCGCTTTGGGCTGATCTGATAGCTCAGGACCGATGCGGCGATCGCCGTTGGAAACAGAAAGCCAAGCGGCTTCAGCGCATAGGCATATCCGATCAAAACCGCCGTCGCGAAACCGAGCGCGAGGAGCGTCGGCATGCCCGGCCAGTCCGGCTCGGGATCCGGCTTGATGACCAACATCGCGGCGCTCAGGATCATCCCTATCCCCACGATGATGGGAAAGGCCTTCGGGCCAAGCTTGTCGAAGATGTTTCCGGCCGGAAGGTTGTAGGCGCTCACGATGAAGGTGAGCGCCACAAGAATCACGACCACTCCGAAGACGCGGTCGGTTTTCATCACTGGATCACACCGATTTCACGGCTGAGGTCCGCGGTCTCGGCGATCACGCCATCGATCCAGGACTGGAAGTCGCCGCCGACTTTGGTGAAGGGCGCAAGACCGTTGGCGGCCATGGCTTCCTTCCACTCGGCGCTGTCCGCCACGGCCTGAAGCCGGTCGGCCCATTTCTGGAAATCAGCGTCCGAAATGCCTCCCGGAACGTAGAGCCCGCGCCAGTTCACCGCGACGACGTCGAAGCCCTGTTCCTTCGCGGTCGGGATGTCGTCGAAGCCCGGCACGCGCTCCTCGGTCAGAACCGCCAGCGCGCGGACCTCGCCCGACTTGATGAAGCCGACGATCTCGGACATGTCGCCGGTCATCGCTTGGGTGAAGCCGCCAACGGTCTGGGTAATCGCATCCGCGCCGCCATCGACGCCGATATACTTCACCGCGGTGATGTCGTCGAAGCCCGCGGCCTTCAGGACCTGCAGAGGTTTCATGTGGTCGAAGCCGCCGGCCGCAGAGCCCCCGGCGAAGGCGACGGATGCGGGATCTGCCTTGATCGCCTCGACCATGTCGCCCAGCGTCTGGAACGGGCTATCGGCGGCAACGACGATGACACCGGGATCGGCACCGATCGCGCCGACGAACCGGACCTGATCGGCCGTCGCGTCACCGAAGGCCTTCTGGGCCAGGCGGGTCGTCGTCGCGGACGAGGCCGCCACGATCAGGTCGGCATCGGTGTTGCGCTCGGCCACGACGGTCGAGAAGGCAAGGCCGCCACCGGCGCCCGCCATGTTCGTCACCTGGACCGGCGCGTCGACCTGACCGATGTCGAACAGGATCTTGCCGACCTGCCGGCAGGTGAAGTCCCAGCCGCCGCCGGGATTGGCGGGCGCGATGCACTCGGTCGACCAGGCCGACGAGGCTGCCATGAGGCTGATCGCGGCGCTGGTGCCCAGCGCCTTCAGAAGGGTGAATTTCATTGGTGTCCTCCCAGACAGTTCTTCGTGCCAGGCAGCCCCCGGCGGACAATTCCACCGTGACCGACCCCCTTGCATGCGCCACGATTCGCGGGAAAGCTGACAGGAACCTGTCATAGCCGTAGAGAAGGAAGCTCGTGCGGTTTCTCCTCGTCGAAGACAATCCCGATCTGGCGCAATCCGTCGCCGACCGGCTAAGCCTCGACGGTCATGCCGTCGATCCCGCCGCCTCGCTCGCCGAGGCGCGCGATTGCCTGGCGGCGGCGCCTTATGACTTGATCCTGCTCGATATTTCCCTTCCCGATGGCGACGGGCGCAGCTTCCTCGCCGCCGAGCGCCGCTCGGGCAGGGATACTCCGATCATCGTCATGACCGCGCGGGCCGAGGTCTCCGACCGGGTCGACGTCCTCGACCTCGGGGCGGACGACTACGTGACCAAGCCCTTCGACTTCGCCGAGCTGGAGGCCCGCTGCCGGGCCGTTCTGCGCCGCAAGGGCGCCGCGTTGCAGACCGTGCAGCATTTCGCCGGGCTGACCTTCAATCCGCTGAACGCCACCCTGTCCGTCGGCGGTGAGCTTCGCGAGTTGAGAAACCGGGAGCTTCGCCTTTTAGAGATTCTCCTCGCCGCGCCGGAGCGTATCTTCTCCAAGGGCCAGATCTGCGACCGGCTCTTTTCCTATGCCGAAAGCGTGACCGACAACGCGATCGAGGTTTATGTCGCGCGGCTCCGCAAGAAGCTTGAAGGATCGGGCGCGCGGATCGAAACGGTGCGCGGCATCGGTTACCGGCTGACATCGGGATGAGGCGCGCGCCTCTTTCCCTCCGTCTCCGGCTGGTGCTCCAGCTTCTCGGGATCGCGGCGGTTCTGGCGATCGTTCTCTATTTCACGGTCCGAACCGTCGCCGATCAAGCGGCCGAGGCGACCCAAGACGGCGTCCTTGGCGCGGCGACGCTTGCCATCGCCGAACGCCTTCAGGGTGGCGACGATGACGTCGACGTCGATCTTCCTTATGAGGCATTCTCAATCCTCGGTTCGATATCTGCCGACAGGGTGTTCTACCGGATCGACGCTGCCGGGCAGACCTTGACGGGTTACGACGACCTGCCCTTGCCGGACGCGGCAGGCGCGGCTGTGGCGCCGGTCTTCTACACGCGGGCCTACCGCGATACCGAAGTGCGCATAGCCGCCGTCAGCCGAATGGTTCTTGTGGCGCGCAAGCCCGTTCCCGTCCTCGTTCTGGTCGCCCAGACCCGGCAGGGGCAAGAGGCCATCGCCCAGCGTGTCGCGCAGCGCGCGGCGGCGCTCGGGCTCGGGTCTTTCGCTCTCGCCGCCGCGCTGTCGCTTCTGACTGCGGGCAGCGTGCTTCGCCCGATCAACCGGCTTGCGGATTCGGTGGGCCGGCGCGGTCCGCGCGACCTGCGCGCGGTCGATCACCCGACGCCTGCCGAACTTCGCCCTTTACTGACCGCGCTGAACGGATTCATCGCCCGCCTGCGGGGCGCGCTCAGCCGGACCGAAACCTTCATCGCCGAAGCCGCGCACCATATCCGCACACCCCTGGCAACCGTCCGGGCGCGCGCCGAGATCGCCATGCGGCAGAGCAATTCCGAAGAGACCCGGGACACGCTCCGCGCCGTCATCCGGGCGGTCGAGGAAAGCAGCCGCTCTGCGGGGCAGCTCCTTGACCACGCCACCGTCGTCTATCGCTCCGACCGGATGGCGGATGAAACGCTCGACCTTGCAAAACTCGTCGAGGCGCAGGCCGAGGCATTTCGGCCGACCGCCGACCTCAAGGATCTGACGATCCGCGTTACGGGCACCGACCGAGCGGTTGAAGTGCGCGGCGACAGGGCGTTGATCGAGGCGGCGCTCAGGAACCTTCTCGACAACGCCGTCAAGTATTCGCCCGACGAAACGACAGTGGACGTGTCCCTGACCACCGGCAGCGACGCGCGGATCGAGGTCGCCGACCGGGGGCGGGGCCTTTCCGGACAGGCGCAGGCGCGGCTCGCCAAGCGGTTCGCCAGGGGGGAAAACGTCGGCGACGTCATCGGCTCCGGCCTCGGTCTGACCATCGTGGAAGAGGTGGTGGCCGCGCATGGCGGGCGGTTCGAACTGACGGAACGAGAAGGAGGCGGCGCATGCGCGCGTTTGTTCTTGCCCTTGTCCTGATCCTCGATGCGGCCGTCGCCGCCGGCTTTCCGGTCGAAGAGGAAACTCTTTTCCCTTCAGCCGAGCCGGAACTCAGGGTGCTTTCGATCCTCTCGACCACCGACACGTCCGTCCTGCAACCCCTGATCGCCGACTTTCAGAGCCGCGAGCCCGGCGTAGCGGTGCGCTACACCGTTGCGAACTCACAGGCCGTCTTTTCTGCCATCCACGACGAGGGGCTGGCCTTCGACCTCGTCATCTCCTCGGCGATGGATTTGCAGATGAAGCTCGCGAATGACGGGTTCGCCGCGTCCTACGGCTCGGGCCCGACCGCCCAGCTTCCGGCGTGGGCGCACTGGCAAAACCGGCTTTTTGCCTTCGCACAGGAGAATGTCGTGCTGATCGCCTCCCGCTCGGGTTTCGGCGGCCTTCCTCTGCCGCAGACGCGCCGCGATCTGATTGAGGTCCTGCGCGATAATCCCGACCGGTTTCGAGGGCGGATCGGCACCTACAATCCGGAACTCTCGGGTGCCGGCTATCTTTTTGCCACTCAGGACGCGCGCCAGTCGGACAGTTTCTGGCGTCTGGCAGAGGTGATGGGCGGCCTCGCGCCGCGCCTCTACACCACGTCGAACGAAATGATTACCGATTTGAAACAGGGGCAGCTCGTCCTCGCCTATAACGTCCTGGGCAGTTACGCCGAGCCACGGCTTGACGGTGACCCGGACGCCGAGGTGATCGAACTGGAGGACTACACTCTGACGCTGTTGCGGACCGGGCTTATCCCGGTCTCGGCGCGGGCGCCCGATCTCGGCGGCCGGTTCCTCGATTTCCTGCTCGGTCCTGACGGGCAGAGGCTGCTTCGAGACAAGGCCGGACTTCCGCCGATCGACGAAGTGGCGCTGTCGCGTGGCCCGCATCTGCGACCGATGCGGCTTGAGCCGGGGCTGCTCGTCTTCCTCGACAGGCTCAAGCGGCGTGGCTTCCTCGATGAATGGACCGCCGCGCTCAGCCGGAACTGACATCACAATTTCGCGGTGGATCGGCCAAATGGTGCGTGAATTGTCTTTGAACTCTGGAAATCAGCGCCATTTGCTGCGACTTAGGAAATTGTAGGGAGTTTAGGGTGGGGAGTGTTGTGAGACTGGTGCAATCGGGTTTGCGGAAGACTGGCTGGGCCGCGCTCCTTTGCCCGTTTCTTGCTCTGCCTCTCGAACCTGCCTACGCGCTTGACCGGTTCGTTCTGACGACACCCGGCGCAGACAAGGACCTGACCGACCGGCTTCGTGCCGCCTCGCTCGTTGCCGACGCGGAACGAAGCGGCCAGACCGACAGTCAGAGTGTCTTCGCGGCCGCCCGCGCCGACTATGCACGGCTGATCGGAGCGCTTTACACCGAGGGATTCTATTCCGGCGTGATCCGGATCCGCATCGACGGGCGCGAGGCGGCCGAGATTCCGCCCCTCGACGCGCCCTCCACGATCAGCAAAGTGGAAATCAGCGTAACCCCGGGCCCGCGCTTCACGTTTTCGAAGGCGCGGATGAAACCCTATGCCAAGGGCACGAAACTGCCGCCCGCCTACGGCGATACCAAGATCGCGCGATCGGGCGCGATCGTGGATGCAGCGGATGCAGGCGTGGAAGGCTGGCGCAACATCGGCCATGCGAAAGCCGAAGTCGCGGATCAGATCATCGTCGCCGACCACCGGAACGCCACCCTGTCATCCGAAATCCTGCTCGACCCCGGACCGCGCTTGCGGTTCGGACAACTTTCGATGTCGGGCTACCAACGGATGAAGCCGACGCGGATCGCGAAGATCGCCGGGTTTCCGACCGGTGAGGTCTTCGATCCGAAAACGCTCGACAAGGTGGCGACGCGACTTCGCCGCACCGGCGCGTTCCGCTCCGTTGCTCTGACCGAGGCGGAACAGCCGAACCCCGATGGCACACTCGACATCGACCTTGTCGTGTCCGAGGAAAAGCTCCGCCGCTTCGGGTTCGGCGCCGAGGTATCGAATTCTGAAGGTCTGAGCCTGTCCGGCTACTGGCTGCATCGCGATCTTTTCGGCGGGGCGGAACGGCTTCGCGTCGACGGTGCGCTCGAGCGTATTGGCGGCCAGGATATCGACGGGGTCGGCTATGAAGTCGGCGTTCGCATCGACCGACCGGCGACGCCCGTCACCGATGCCTCGGCATTCGTCGAAGTGCGCGCGGCGCGGGCCGAGATCGTCGATCTGACGGTCGACGGGCTTGAGTTCAATTTCGGGCTGACCCGGCAGTTCGGCGACCATATCACCGCAGAGGCCGGGATCTCTTACATCACCGCGACCGCCAAGTTTGCGACGGGCAGCATTGATTACGAACTTGTCGCGCTGCCGCTTTCCCTGACCTGGGACAATCGCGACAAACCCCTCGATGCGCGCAAAGGCTATTACCTCGATGCCGACGTAACGCCGTTCTACGGCTTCGGCACGACCGGTTCCGGCGGTCAGATCAAGGCTGACGCGCGGGCCTACCGGGCGTTTGGCGCGGATGACCGCATCGTCCTGGCCGGCCGGCTTCACCTTGGCACCGTGATCGGATCCTCGCTGGGTCAAACGCCGCCCGACTACCTCTTCTGGTCTGGCGGCGGCGGGACGGTCCGGGGCCAGCCCTACCAATCGCTCGGCGTACCGCTGGCAAGGACCGCGACCATCACCGTCGAGACCGGGGGTCTAAGCTTTGCTGGCTTCTCGGGCGAACTCCGCGCCAACATCACCGAGAAGATCGGCGCTGTCGCATTCTACGACGCCGGCTTTGTCAGCGACGAGGAGCTTTTCGGCGGCAATGGCGAATGGCACTCGGGGGCGGGCCTGGGCCTTCGCTACAATACCGGGATCGGACCGATCCGGTTCGATGTCGGGATGCCGGTGTCGGGTTCCACCAATGACGGCGTGCAGCTTTATGTCGGCATCGGGCAGGCGTTCTGATGCCGCGCTTTCTCCTCAGCCTTCTCATCGGACTCCTGACCTTCGCCGCCCAAGCGCAGGATACGGCTGAAACGACGGAACGGGACCGCGATTTCCTGACCGCCTTTCTTGAAGACAACCTGTCGGCCCTCGGCCGGACTGTCCGGATTGATGGTTTTGCGGGCGCATTGTCGTCCCGGGCGACGTTCGACCAGTTGACCATCGCCGACGCGGACGGCGTCTGGCTGACGATCCGCGATGGCGCCATCGGCTGGAACCGCACCGCGCTCCTGTCCGGCCGTGTCGAGATCAGCGAGATGACGGCGGCCGAGATCGAGTTGCCCCGACGTCCCAGCGCCGGCAAACCCGCGGCCGAGGCGTCAGGCTTCAGCCTTCCTGAGCTGCCGGTCGCGGTGCAGATCGGGTCGATCCACGCGAACCGGGTGGTTCTTGGCGAGGCGCTTTTCGGTGCGGCGGCCGAGGTTACGCTTGACGGCACGATGCAGCTTGAACGCGGCGAAGGTTCGGCCGATCTCTCGGTCAGCCGGATCGACGGGCGCGACGGCCGGGTATCGCTGACCGGCAGCTACGCCAACGCGACGCGCAAGGCGACGCTCGACCTTCTCGTTGCGGAAGAGGCCGACGGGATCGCGGCCAACTTGATCGGCTTGCCCGGCACCCCGTCGATCGAGCTTGCCGTGCATGGTGCCGGCGTCATCGACGATTTCCGGACCGACATTGCGCTGACGACGGATGGCGCGCCAAGAATGAAGGGCACCGTCACACTGCTGGCCACTGCAACGGATGGTGCGGCACCGGAGCGGAGCTTCAGCGCGGTTCTCGGTGGCGATATCGCACCGCTGCTTCTGCCGGAGTATCAGGATTTCTTCGGGACCGATGTCACGCTCGAAGCCGACGGAAGGCGCGCACCCACGGGACAGCTCGACCTCACCCGGCTCGTCCTCGGATCACGGGGTGTCGACGTCACCGGGCGCCTCAGCCTCGCGCCCGGCGGGCTGCCGTTGCAGGCGGCGCTGACCACGCGGATCGGGTTGGCTGCCGGCGGGGACGTGCTGCTGCCGATTCCGGGCGAGAAGACCTATCTCAGGTCGGCCGAACTGACCTTCCGCTACGATCAGGCGCGAGGGGACGGCTGGAAGCTTGCGGGGACGATGCGTGGTCTCAGGCGCGCAGAAATTTCGATCGGCGCCGTGACGCTTGACGGGTCGGGCCGTATCGGGCGCCCCGGCGAAGGCGGCGTCGATGCGGCAAGGGTCGGTGGCACGATCACGTTTGCAGCCAACGGACTTGAACCGACCGACGCCAACCTTGCCGACGCGCTCGGGCCAGAATTATCCGGTCGTGCTGTTTTCCACTGGCAGCAGGGCGCGCCGCTCAGAGTACCGGTTTTCGATGTGACCGGACAGGGCTACGGCGCGAAGGGCGGGCTCACGCTTGCCGGCCTGGAGGACGGCGCCGTCCTCAGCGGCCAGGTCGAAGCCGACGTTGCCGACATGGGCCGGTTCTCCGGCCTCGCCGGCCGTCCGCTCGGCGGCAGCGCGGCGCTGGCGGTTTCAGGCTCGGGCGGCATCTTGTCGGGACTTTTCGACGTCGAGGCGACCGTAAAGGGCCGCGACCTAACCGTGGACCAGCCCGAACTCGACCGGCTTCTGCGCGACGAAACCAGCATCGTGACGTCCGTCCATCGCGATACGGAGGGGATCGAGATCCGGCAGCTCGACCTTGTCGCCGCGACTCTGGGCATGTCCGCCACCGGGCGGCTTCGCACCGGGGCGAGCGATCTGACGGCGACGCTCGATTTCGGCGACCTCTCGGTTCTTGGCGACCGCTACCGGGGCGCGATGACCGGGGAGGCACGGCTTTATGAAGACGGTCGCGTCAGGCACATAACCCTGAGCGCCGATGCCGCCGGTCTCGGTGTTGGCCAGGCCGAGGCGGACCGCCTTCTTGCTGGTGCCTCCGAGCTCCGGATCACCGCCGAAGAGCGCGACGGAAGGATCCGCCTCGACACGTTCCGGCTTTCGAACCCGCAACTTACACTGACGGCCGAAGGGCTGATCGAAGATGAGGTGCGCCGCATCGACCTTTCCGCCCGCCTCGCCGACATGGCACTTCTCGCACCCGGTTTCCCTGGCCCGCTGACCGCTGAAGGCCGGGTTACCGAGACGGCCGAGGGCTACACCGTTGATCTGAGCGGCGAAGGACCGGGCGCCACGTCGGCCCGTGTCTCCGGGACGCTCGCGCCCGATTTCGGAAGTGCCGACCTTTCGATCGCGGGTGGAGCGCAATCGGCGATCATCAACCCCTTCATCGCACCCCGCAACGTCGAGGGGCCGGTGTCTTTCGATCTTCGGCTTAACGGACCCCTGCGGCTTGCGTCCCTTTCCGGACGTGTCGGGTTGGACAATGCCCGGCTGGTCGCGCCAACCTTCGGGTTCGAGCTTGAGGCGATGGGGCTTGCCGCCGATCTCTCTGATGGACGGGCGACACTATCCGGCGGCGCCAATGTGCGCGGCGGCGGGCGGATCGACATTTCAGGCCCGGTGACCCTCTCCGCGCCGTTTGACGGCGATCTGTCGATCGGGATGAACGAGGTCCGTCTTCGCGATCCCGACCTTTACGACACCACCGTCAGCGGGGCGGTTTCGGTGCGCGGACCGTTCGTTGGCGGCGCGCTGATTTCGGGCGCAGTCGCGCTTGGCCGGGCCGAGGTCCGGGTCCCGTCGACCGGGCTCGGCGGCAACGCGGCGCTCACCGACATCCGCCATGTGAGCGAACCCGCCGCGGTCCACCAGACCCGCGTCCGTGCCGGCCTTGCGCAGGCCGATGGCGCCGCCCGCGACCGGGGGCCTGCCTACGGACTCGATCTGGCGATATCCGCGCCGGAGCGTATCTTTGTCCGTGGTCGCGGCCTCGACGCCGAAATGGGCGGCGCACTACGGCTGACCGGGACGACGGCGGACATCGTCCCTTCGGGCCGCTTCAGCCTGATCCGCGGCCGACTCGACATCCTTGGCAAGCGCTTCACCATCGACGAGGGATTGATCGAGCTTCAGGGTGCGCTCACCCCCTATATCCACTTCTCCGCCGCGACCAATACCGATGGCATCACCGCGACCATCGTGATCGAGGGCGAAGCCTTGGCGCCCGAGATCCGGTTCCTGTCCTCGCCCGAATTGCCGGAGGAAGAGGTCATCGCGCATCTGCTTTTCGGGCGTAGCCTGACGAGCCTGTCGCCGTTCCAGGCCGCGCAACTTGCCTCGGCCGTCGCGACTCTTGCGGGCAAAGGCGGCGAAGGGATCGTGTCGAAGCTGCGCAAGGGGTTCGGTCTCGATGATTTCGATGTAACGACGGATGAGGACGGGGGGGCCGGACTTCGGGCCGGCAAGTACCTTTCCGAAAAGGTCTACACCGATGTCACCATCGGTTCGGATGGCAAGAGCGAGATCAACCTCAACCTCGATATCCGCCCAGGCGTGAAGGCACGCGGAACGCTTGGATCGGATGGCGATACCGGAATCGGGATCTATTACGAGCGCGATTACTGAGCGCGCGACAGCCTCTCCCTCTCTGCGTTCAGCACTGCGCCGAACAGCACGATATAGGCCGAGATATAAAGCCACATCAGCAACGCGATCACTGCGCCGATGGAGCCATAGATACGGTTGTAGCTGCCGAAATTCGTGAGATAGGCGGAAAATGCCATGGATGCGCCCGCCCAAAGAAGCGCCGCAAGGATCGCACCGGGCGTAAGCCACGAATGGCGCTCATCCTCCATGTTCGGGCCCCAGCGGTAGAAGAGGCCCAGAACGATCATCAGCACGAGGAACATGACCACCCACGGCAGATAGCGGAGAATGAACCCTTCCGCCGGCCCCAGGGGGATCACATTCAGAAGGATCGGCACAAGCACCACGACGACGAGCGCCGAGAGGACCAGCGCGATCAGCGTCATCGTAAGAAGGATCGACCCCAGGATTCGCATCAGCCCCGGCCTATGACGGCGGGCGTGGATCGCGTTCAGCCCGGTCACCAGTGCCGCGACCCCGTTGTGGACGGAGTAAAGCGCCACGGCGAGCGATACGGCCGTCGTCCAGCCCAAGGTGCTCGAATTCGTCGCGAGGAGGGTGGTCAACTGGTTCTCGATAACGCCGTAGGCGGCGTCCGGGATCAGCCCATGTATCTGGTCGAGATAGTCGCGCATCACCACCGGGTCCGCGAAAAAGCCCCAGATCGCGATCGTCGCCGCCATCCCCGGGAAGATCGCGAACATCGTGTAGAAGGCCACCCCCGCCGCGATCAAGCCGAGGTTGCGTTCGTCCATCGCATGCCAGACCGCGTTGGCGAGTCTCAGGAGATATGCGGGATTGATCACGTTATCCTGACTCCGGTTGGTCGTGGCATGTTCGCCCGCCCGCCCCATCGCCGCAATCCGATTGTGGTCTTGGGTCCCGGCCGGCGCTATCACTGTCAACGGGAGGATTCGCCGTGCGGCTTGTATTCGCTCTTGTGGTGATCGCCGGGGCCGCGCGGGCAGAGGTGCCCGCGCCGGTGACGGACGCGGACTACATGCCGGTTTCGGAGGCGGAGGCGCGGCTTGGCCAGCTTCTCTTCTACGACCCGATCCTCTCCGGCAACCGCAACATATCCTGCGCGACCTGTCACCATCCGCGTTTCGCGACCTCGGACGGGTTATCCCTCGGCCTCGGTGAGGGCGGGATCGGTCTCGGGCCGGAGCGGCGGCCGGACCCCGCGAACCTGCCCGAGCAACGCATTCCCCGTAATGCGCCCGCGCTTTTCAACCTCGGTGCGCGCGAGTTCACCATCCTCTTCCATGACGGCCGGATCGAAACCGATCCATCGCGCCCCTCTGGCCTCAGGACTCCGCTGGAGGACGAGATGGTCACGGGCTTCGCCTCGGTGCTTTCGGCCCAGACGATGTTTCCGGTCCTGTCACCGGACGAGATGGCCGGGCACTATCAGGAAAACGATGTCTCGACGGCGGTGCGAGAGGGCTTGCTCACCGGACCCGGCGGCGCCTGGGACATCCTTTCGGCGCGGGTAGAGGCGATCCCGCAATACAAGGCGCTGTTCGATGCGGCCTATCCTGAGATCGCGGTCGGTCGGCCGATCGCCTTCACCGATCTTTCCAACGCCATCGCCGCCTTCATCGCCCTCGAATGGCGCGCCGACAACTCGCCCTTTGACCGGATGTTGCGTGGGGGCCCGGCGTTGACGGCCGATGCGCGTGAGGGCATGGACCTCTTCTATGGCGAAGCCGGTTGTGCAGCCTGCCATTCCGGAAAGTTCCAGACCGATCAGGGCTTTCACGCAATGGGGGAACCGCAGCTCGGACCGGGCAAGGCCGAGCGTTTCGAAAGCCATTCCCGCGATCTCGGCCGGATGCGTGTTACGAACCGGAAAGAAGACGCCTACGCATTTCGAACGCCCTCGCTCCGGAATGTGACGGCGACCGGGCCTTGGGGGCACAGCGGCGCCTGGTCCGATTTGTCTTCCTTCCTTTCTCATCATGCCGATCCGTCAGTGGGGCTTGGCGGGTATGACCGAAAGCTTGCCATCCTTCCGAAAGCTGACCTCGCCAAGCCCGACTGGGTGATCCTCGACTCCCCGGATGAAGTCGCGGCCATCGAGGCGACTGCCATTACGGGCAAGCCGCTCGATCCTGCCGAGATCGCCGCGATCATCGCCTTCCTGGAAAGCCTGCGCGATCAGGGCGCCATCGACGGCCGGCTCGGCGTGCCGGAGCGTGTGCCGAGCGGGTTGCCGGTCGACCGTTAGGGGGCGATCTTCAGTGCGGTTCCGTCCCGGCGCACTTCGGTGATCCGGTCTACGGGGATCGGCGTCCAGTCCGACGCGACGCCGTCTGGCCAGATCACGCGCAGTTCTGCCGCCGTTTCTGTGCCGAGCCCGAAGTGCACAGGCCCAGTTTGTCCGCCGGCATGCCCGCCCCCGACGGTGACTTCTTTCGCACTGACCCTGCCACCCGCCCTCAATTCGACCCAGACGCCGATGGCGCGGGTATTACCCTTCAGATGCGGGTCTATTTCCGCCCAATGACCAGTAACGGCAGTCTGGTTCTGCCAGATCTCCATCGGCGCCCGCCGGTTGATCACGACGATGTCGAGGCGCCCGTCACCGTCGAGATCCGTGAGCGCCGCGCCCCGCGACCGCTCCGTCGTGGCAATCCCGGCGGTATCGGCCTTTTCGGCGAAGGTCCCGTCCGGCTGCTGCATCAGAAGGTTGTTCGGGTCGCGGATCGCGTTCGAGGGCATTTGATCGACATTGCCCTTGGCGATGAATAGGTCGGCGCGCCCATCGTTGTCGATATCGCCAAACTCGGCATGCCAACCGGTCGACGGCCTGCCATCGTCGCCAAGGAATGGCCGCTGCGCATAAGTGCCGATGGAATAGGGTGCATTGCGGAAGCCGGACCCGGTGTTGAGCTGGAGAAGCTGGTCGCCCATCGAGGTCATCATCACGTCCGGCAGCCCGTCGTCATTGATATCCTGGCTGGCGATTCCCATTCCCCAGAGGGAGACGTGCGGCCAGTCGCTCGTCCGCTCCGACAGGGGGTTCAGGCGGAACATTTGCTCATAGCCGCCTCGCACATAGTAATGCCGGTCATTCGAGATGCGGAGTTCGGCTTCGCCCTTCCGCTGCCAATCGGTCATGAGCATAGACAGCGCGCAGAATCCGGGTGAAATGATTTCCGGGGCTCCGTAGTGCCGACCGTCCGGACGAAAGAGGTCGGATGTATCGCAAGCCTCGAACGGTCCGTCCGGATCCGCGCGGTCGACATAGTGGCCGAAGGCCAGGGTAGGCATGTCCTGCCCGGCTTCCCATGTTGCGGTGAAGGCGGTGGACCATGCGTCGCGCGGATGAAATCCCCAATCCTCCGAAGCATCCGAGAAGGTGCAGTCTGGTCCGCCACGCAAAAGCAGATCCTGACCGACCCGCAAAATCGCAAGGTCCAGCAAACCGTCGCCGTCGATGTCCAGCGGATAGGCACCCGTAACGTGAGTCAGGTCGGGCAGGCCGCCTTCGGTGAAACGGATCGCTGCACCAGGGGCCTCGGTGGCGTTGACAAAGAGATGTGTGGCGTTCGCTCCGCCGGCAGCGAGAAGGTCGGGCTTCCGGTCGCCATTGCAGTCAAAGACCGCAACGCCGCCGCCGACGAAATGCTCCCAGCCGCCGCCATAGACATGCGGGTCGGGCAGCCCCCCTGAGCGGTCCACAAAAACAGGGTCTGCGCATGCCGGATTTGTCAAAAGTGCGACGGCTGCCAGGATCCTCATTGCGCTGCCATTTCCCGCGTTGCGCCGAGGACCCGTTCCGTCACTTCCGAAAGCGCAAGTGCGGCCGCCCCATGCGCCCAAAGGAGATCGCCCCAAGCGTGGATCTCGATCTTCGGCACCGGTCTTCGGGTGTTGAGCGCCATTTCCTTGATCTCGGCAAGTGTCTCGTTGGCATAAAGGTAGTCGTAGCGCATCCGCTCCCCGGACAAGATGATCAGTTCGGGGTCGAAAAGATTGACGACGTTGGCGAGGCCCAGCGCCAGGTAGCGGCCGGCACGGTGGAAGATCGAGCGCGCTGCGGAATTGCCGGCCTTGGCATGATCAAAGAGACTTTCGAGCAGGATGTTGACGGACTGCGTCTCGCGATTGGTCAGGTTCAACGCCGTCGTCGCTTCGCGGACAAGCGCGTAATCCGCGACATAGGCTTCAAGACAGCCGCGCTGCCCACAACGGCAAAGCGCACCATCGAGCTTCACCTTTGTGTGGCCAAGCTCCATCCCCATCCCGTGCGCGCCGCGATAGATCCGGTGATTGAGGACGAAGCCCATGCCGACACCATGCTCGATGGTGACCACGGCGAAATTCGACAAGCCGCGCCCTGCGCCAAACCATTGTTCGGCCAGCGTCACGAGGTTGGCGTCGTTGTCGATATGGACCGGAACCTTCAACCGTTCGGTCGCGGCGGCAGCCAGTGGAACGTAGCGGGAGGAGAGCACCGGGGACCAGTGGACGTATCCGCTGTGGGAATCGACGAACCCCGGAACACCAAGGCCAATGGCGCTCAACTGCTCCACCGGGATGCCGGCGCGGGCACAGATGCGGTCGATCAGCGCCTCGGTGGCATCGACCAGATCCGACAGTTCCATGCTGCCCGGATTGCGCGGAATGGCCTCGTCCGCAACGAGGTTTCCGGCGAAGTCGACGATCACAGCCGTATGTTCCCGGTCCGACAGCTTGATGCCCGCGACCAGTCGCGCATCAGCCTTCACCCCGAGAGCGACCGCCGGACGGCCCCGGCCGGTATCGGCGGTATCGCGTCGCGCCGAAACTTCGATCAAAAGCCCCATTTCGATAAGCTCGGACGTAAGCGTGGTGACGGAGGCGGGGCTGACGCCCAGCTCCTTGGCCACCAGAACACGCGGCATCAGCCCTGCCGCCCGCACACGTTCGAAGATCTGCTGCCGCAGGGGCCGCGACGATTCCGAAAGGGACGGGATCAGCGGCCCGCAGCCGCGCGCCGCGGTCCCCATCCGCTGTATGTTGCTCAACTTCCGGTGGTTCATTATTTAGTCGACCTAATAAAAAGCGGGTTTTCTCTTGCGCGGCCTGAAAATATCGCAAGATATTTCGCCATTTTGCGCAGCTTTCGTGCCCTGCGCCAGTCTGATCCGGCTTTTTTAATTTGACAAGCGAAATTATTATCGGCAGCGTTGGTGTAGTTCGGCGAATCCGCCGATGCGGGCGGCAAAGCCCATCAAGGGAGGAACTTATGAACAAGTCCATTCTGGCGGCCGTCGCCCTGGCGGCCGGTTTCGTTGCCAATTCGTCCTGGGCGCAGACCATCGGCGTCAGCTGGTCCAACTTCCAGGAGGAGCGCTGGAAGACCGACGAAGCGGCGATGAAGGCGGCAATCGAGGCGGCGGCCGGCACCTACATTTCGTCCGACGCGCAGAACTCGGCGGCGAAGCAGCTTACCGATGTCGAAGCCCTGATCGCACAAGGCGCCGAAGCGCTTGTCATCCTGTCGGTCGACAAGGACGCCGTCGGCCCCGCCATCGACAAGGCCGCCGCAGAAGGCATCCCTGTTCTCGGCTACGACCGCCTGATCGAGGACAACCGCGCCTTTTACCTGACCTTCGACAACAAGGGCGTCGGCAAGATCATCGCCGAGCAGGTCAAGGCCGCGCAGCCCGAGGGCAATTACGCCATCATCAAGGGCGACAAAGGCGATCCGAACGCAGCCTTCCTTCTCGAAGGCATGATGGAAGTGATCGGCGCCGATGTTGACGCCGGCAAAATCAAGATCGTCGGCGAAACCTTCACCGACGGCTGGAAGCCGGACAACGCCCAGAAAAACATGGAGCAGATCCTGACCGCCAACAACAACGCGGTGGATGCGGTTCTGTGTGAGAATGACGGCATGGCCGGCGGTGCGATCGCGGCCCTTGCGGCGCAGGGCCTCAACGTTCCGGTCGGCGGGCAGGACGGCGATCTCGCCGCGATCAACCGGGTCGCGCGCGGCACGCAGACTGTGTCGGTCTGGAAGGATTCGCGCCAGCTTGGCAAGGCCGCGGGCGATATCGCCGTCGCCATGGCCAAGGGCACCGCGATGGATGCGGTCGAGGGCGCGGTAAAGTGGTCCGGCGGTGAGAAGGGCGTCGAGATGAACGCGATCTTCCTCGCGCCGACACCGATCACCAAGGACAACATCGGCGTCGCAATCGAAGCCGGCCACATCTCGAAAGAGCAGGCCTGCGAAGGCGCGATGGCTGGCGTGAACGGCTGCTGATGTCATGCGAGGCCCGGCGCCGATAGGTGCCGGGCCTTCCTGCGGGGCGCCGGCCCCCGATCCGGCATCCGAATTCCCGGCGCTGGCACCCATCGGCGCGAAGCGTCGCGATTCCACCCCTGACATGGCGGATGAGGACATGAACAAGCCCACCTCCACGACTTCCGGTATCCAGCCCGCCGGTTCGCGCTCCGACGACGGTCCCGTAACCCGCTTCCTGCGGGCCACCGAACTCGACACCCGACTTCTCGGCATGGTCGGCGCGCTCGTACTGATCTGGATCGGGTTCCATCTTTACGGGCAACTGGTGAACGGCTTCGGCGCGTTCCTGACGCCCCGCAACCTGTGGAACCTGTCGGTTCAGACGGCGTCCATCGGGATCATGGCGACCGGCATGGTGCTCGTGATCGTCACGCGCCACATCGACCTGTCGGTGGGCTCGATCCTCGGGTTCTGCGCGATCGTCATGGGTATGATGCAGGTCTATGTCCTGCCGAAATACCTTGGTCTCGGCCATCCGCTGATCTGGGCCATCGCCGTTTTCTGCGGTGTCGCGATCGGGGCCGCGATCGGAGCGTTCCACGGGTTTCTCATCGCCTTCGGCGGCATTCCCGCCTTCATCGTGACGCTGGGCGGTCTTCTGGTCTGGCGCGGCGCCGCCTTTCTCGTGGCTCGGGGCGAGACGATCTCGCCGGTCGACTCGACCTTCGCTCTGCTCGGCGGCGGGCCCTATGGCGCGGTCGGCGCAACCGGAAGCTGGATCGTTGGCCTCCTGGCCTGCGCGGGGATCGTGTTCCTCATCCTCAATGGGCGGAAGCAACGGCACAAGTTCGAGTTCCCGCTGCGCCCGGTCTGGGCCGAGGTCTTCCTGGCCGTGGTCGGCTGCGGGATCGTGATCGGCGCGGTACTTCTGGTGAACGCCTATCCCTGGCCCAAGGGGATCGTGAACCAGTACGCGCAGAGGAACGGGATCACTGTTCCCGAAGGCGGGCTCTTCATCAGCCACGGCTTTGCCATTCCGGTTCTTATCCTCATCGGCGTCGGCATCGCGATGACCTTCCTGATGACAAAGACCCGGTTCGGCCGCTACGTCTTCGCCATCGGCGGCAATCCCGAGGCGGCGGAACTCGCCGGGATCAACACGCGCTGGATGACGGTGAAGATCTTTGCGCTGATGGGGTTCCTCTGCGGGCTCTCCTCCGTGGTCGCCTCCGCGCGCCTGAACTCCGCGACCAACGCGCTCGGCACACTCGATGAGCTTTACGTCATCGCCTCGGCGGTCATCGGCGGCACCTCGCTTGGGGGCGGGATCGGCACGATCTACGGCGCGATCATCGGCGCTCTGGTGATGCAGAGCCTTCAGACCGGCATGGTGCTGATCGGTTTCGACGCCGCGATCCAGCAGGTGGTCGTCGGCTCGGTCCTCGTGCTCGCCGTCTATCTCGACAAGCTTTACCGCAGCCGCTCGAAGTGAGGGTGCCATGAACGCACATGACAGACAGACCCCGCTCGTCGAGATGCGCGACATCTCCATCGCCTTTGGTGGCATCAAGGCGGTCGATCACGTTACGGTCGATCTCTATCCCGGCGAGGTCGTCGGCCTTCTCGGCCACAACGGCGCGGGGAAATCGACGTTGATCAAGTGCCTTTCGGGCGCCTACCATGCCGACAGCGGCGAGATCTTTATCAGTGGTGAGAAAGCCACGATCGAGAACCCCCGTGACGCCCGACGCTACAACATCGAGACGATCTACCAGACGCTCGCCCTGGCCGACAATCTCGACGCCGCCTCGAACCTCTTTCTCGGGCGGGAGCTGACGACCCCGATGGGCCTTGTCGACGAGGTCCACATGGAGGCCGAGGCCCGCAAGATCATGGGGCGCCTCAATCCGAACTTCCGCAAGTTCAACGTGCCGGTCTCCGCGCTTTCGGGTGGCCAGCGCCAGTCGGTCGCCATCGCGCGTGCGGTCTATTTCAACGCCCGGATTCTCATCATGGACGAGCCGACCGCCGCGCTCGGCCCACACGAGACGCAGATGGTCGCGGAGCTGATCCAGGAGTTGAAGGCGCAAGGCCTCGGCATCTTCCTCATCGAGCATGATATCCACAACGTGATGAAACTTTGCGACCGGGCGAGCGTGATGAAGAACGGCCAGCTGGTCGGCACGGTGAATGTGAACGAAGTGACGGACGAGGACATCCTCGGGATGATCATACTTGGCAAGAAGCCCGAAATGGCGGCCTGACGATGTATCTCGGCCTCGATCTTGGCACATCCGGCCTGAAGGGCGTTCTCATCGACGACGGCCAGCGCGTCGTGGCGGAGGCGACGGCGCCGCTGTCCGTCTCGCGGCCGCAGGATGGTTGGTCGGAACAATCCCCCGCCGACTGGATCGCTGCGGCCGAGTCGGTGATCGGCGCGCTTCCCACCGAAGGGCGCGCCGCGATTCGGGGCATCGGCCTTTCCGGGCATATGCACGGGGCGGTGCTTCTCGACCGGTCGGACAACGTGCTTCGGCCGTGCATTCTCTGGAACGACATGCGAAGCCACGCCGAGGCTGCCGAGCTTGATGCCGATCCGCGCTTTCGCGCGATTACCGGCAACATCGTGTTCCCCGGCTTCACGGCGCCCAAGCTCGTCTGGCTGAAACGGCACGAACCGGAGGTCTTCGCCCGCGTGGCGAAAGTGTTGTTGCCCAAAGATTACCTGCGGCTCTGGCTCACCGGAGAGCGTGTGGCCGAGATGTCCGACGCCGCAGGGACAAGCTGGATGGATACCGGCAGACGCACCTGGTCGGAGGAGTTGCTCGCGGCGACCGGGCTGGGCCTAGGCGCAATGCCGCGTCTCGTCGAGGGGTCCGAGGTTTCGGGCCGGATTCGACCCGAGATCACTGCTCGGTTCGGCATTGCTGCGAAAGCCGTGGTGGCTGGCGGCGCGGGGGACAATGCGGCGGCAGCGATCGGCGTCGGCGTCGTTTCGGCCGGGCAGGCCTTTGTCTCTCTCGGGACGTCCGGCGTTCTTTTCGCCGCGAATGACGGGTATCAACCGGACCCGGCGACGGCGGTTCACACGTTCTGCCACGCGCTTCCTGGAAAATGGCACCAGATGGGGGTCATCCTCGCCGCAACCGACGCGCTCAACTGGTTCGCGCGGATCGCCGGAACGGATGCCGGGGCGCTGACCGACGGCCTTGGGGTGCTTCGGGCGCCCGGCAAGACCCGTTTCCTGCCCTATCTCGGCGGTGAGCGGACGCCCCTGAACGACGCGGCAATTCGCGGGGCGTTCATTGGCCTCGAACATGCGACCGATCGGGAAGCGGCAACCCGCGCCGTCCTCGAAGGCGTCGCATTTGCGATCCGCGACTGCCGCGACGCGCTCGCGGCAACCGGCACGAAGATCGAGCGGCTTCTCGCCGTCGGCGGAGGATCGAGATCCGCCTACTGGCTTTCGGCCATTGCGACGGCGCTCAGCACGCCGGTCTCGGTCCCGGTAGCCGGCGATTACGGCGGGGCGTTCGGGGCTGCGCGCCTCGGCCTGATGGCCGCGACCGGAGCGGCGGCAGAGATCGCGTCGGCCCCCCAGATCGACCGCACCTTCAACCCGGATCCCGCGCTGACCGCAGCCTTCGACGAAGGCCATGCCCGTTTCCGCGCCGCCCAAACCGCCATCAAGGGACTGACATGACCGATTTTTTCAAAGACATTCCACAGCTTCGCTACGAAGGGCCGGACAGTTCGAGCGACTTCGCCTTCCGCCACTACAATCCCGACGAATTGGTGATGGGTAAACGGCTTGAGGACCACCTGCGCTTCGGCGTCGCCTACTGGCACAGTTTCGCCTGGCCGGGGGGCGATCCCTTCGGCGGCCAGACCTTCGACCGGCCGTGGTTCGGCGACACGATGGCGCGCGCGAAACTGAAGGCGGACGTGGCGTTCAAGATGTTCGACATCCTGAACGCCCCGTTCTTCTGCTTCCACGATGCGGACGTTCGCCCGGAAGGGGAGAGCTTCGCGGAGAGTTTGAGGAACTTCGAAGAGATCGTCGATTACTTCGCCGCAAAGATGGAAACCCATCGCACCCGGCTGCTCTGGGGCACGGCGAACCTCTTCTCGCACCGCCGGTTCATGGCGGGCGCTGCAACCAACCCGGACCCGGATGTCTTCGCCTGGTCGGCCGCCACTGTGAAGGCTTGCATGGATGCGACGAAGAAGCTCGGTGGGCAGAATTATGTCCTTTGGGGCGGCCGCGAGGGGTACGAGACGCTTCTCAACACCGATCTTTCGCGCGAAGCCGAACAAGCCGGCCGCTTTCTTCAGATGGTTGTCGATTACAAGCACAAGATCGGGTTCGATGGGGCGATCCTGATCGAGCCGAAGCCGCAGGAGCCGTCGAAGCACCAGTACGACTATGACGTGGCGACCGTTTATGGTTTCCTCAAACGTTTCGGGCTTGAGACAGAAGTAAAGGTGAATATCGAACAGGGCCATGCGATCCTCGCCGGTCACTCGTTCGAACACGAACTCGCCCTTGCGTCGTCCCTCGGTCTCTTCGGGTCGATCGACATGAACCGCAACGACTACCAGTCGGGCTGGGATACCGACCAGTTCCCCGACAGCGTACCGGAAATGGCGCGCGCCTATTACGAGGTCATCCGCGCCGGCGGCTTCACGACCGGCGGCACCAACTTCGATGCCAAGCTCAGGCGGCAATCGCTGGATCCCGAGGACCTGATCCTCGCCCATGCCGGCGCGATGGATGTCTGCGCGCGCGCGTTCAAGGCGGCGGCTGCGTTGTTTGAGGACGGATCGCTCGAACGGGCGCGGGCCGAACGCTATGCGGGGTGGGATGATCCGGCGAATATTGCGATGCTGTCGTCTGGAACGCTGGACTCGATATCGGCCAGGGTTCTCGCAACCGATCTCGATCCGCAGCCGCGATCTGGTCGACAGGAGCGATTGGAGAACCTCTGGAATCGTTTCGTCTGAGAGCGAATCGGCCGGAATGGCCGTTTTAACGTTGTAAAGCGCCGTCCTTGAACCGATGAGTTTTTGCGCTCATTTCCCGCCGCTTAGGTGATTTCGGCGTTCAAACCGGCGTATTGGCACCGATTCCGCGAAGTTTGGCGGCATGAATCCGCCGTTCTTTGGCGTTCTCCGCGTTCGGAAAAAATTATGCTTAACGAATCTGTAACAAATCAACTCATAGTTTAACTCCTGTCACCGGAGAGTGGGGGTTTTCCGGAGCAACCTGGCAAGGAGAGTTCCGGAATGGCTGCCCCCCTGTTCGAGTTTGGCGACGATGTCGTACACGTTCAGTCGCGCCGACTTTACCCCGCTGCCGGAAAGCGCCTTCTAGACCTGACGCTTCTAGTCCTGATGATGCCGGTAGTGGTGCCGTTGATCGCGCTAATACTCGTGGTTTCGTCAGCCGGCGGGGGCCAGGCGCTGTATTCCCAGCCTCGTGTTGGCCGTCATGGGAAGTTGTTCCGGTGCTGGAAGGTTCGCACGATGATACCCGACGCCGATGCGGCGCTGGCGCGGATCCTGCACGACGATCCGGCTCTGGCCGAGGAATGGAGAACGACCCAGAAGCTCGTGTGCGACCCCCGAGTGACCCGGTTCGGGGCGCTCCTCCGACGTACCAGCCTCGACGAGTTGCCGCAGCTCTGGAATGTCCTGAATGGCACGATGAGCCTTGTCGGGCCACGGCCGTTCACGCCGGACCAGCGCGGGCTTTACCGAAACGGACGGGCCGATGCCGACTATTACCGCTTGCGTCCGGGCATTACCGGGCTCTGGCAAGTCAGCCGCCGCAATCGCGGGTCATTCTCGGAGCGGGCGACCTATGACAGCGTTTATCGAACGCAACTGGGCGTCTGGACCGACCTCGCGATCCTTGCCCGCACCCTCGTCGTTGTCTTTCGCGCCACCGGCGTCTGATCAGGCGAAGCGCTTCCAGATCGCCGCGTCGCCCAAACCCGCGACGAACGCCGCATGGGCTTCTGCCTCCTCGGCGCTCAGCCTCGGGGGCAATGGGTTCGGCCTCGGACCCGGACGCCAGCTTTCCGCCGCTGATTGTCCGGGACCGCCAACATCGACCGACAATCCGAAATCCGGCTGGCGACCCCCGATCAGCTCCAGGTAGACCTCCGCCAGAAGCTCGCTGTCGAGAAGGGCGCCGTGCTTCTCTCGCGCCGAATTGTCGATCGCGAAGCGCCGGCAGAGCGCATCGAGCGAGGCAGGGGACCCGGGGAATTTCCGCCGCGCGATCGCGACTGTGTCGAGGGCGCGGTCCATGGCGATGATCGGCAGGCTGGCCCAGCCAAGCTCGGCATTGAGGAACTTCATGTCGAAGGCGGCATTGTGGATCACCAGCCGGGAATCCGCGCCGATGAAGTCGAGGAATGCCGCAGCCACGGCGGCAAAGGGCGGCTTGTCGCGAAGGAACTCATCACCGAGGCCGTGGACGTCGAACGCCTCTTTCGGCATCGCGCGCTCAGGATTGATGTACTGGTGATAGACCCTGCCGGTCGGCATGTGGTTGAGGAGTTCGATGGCGCCGATCTCGACAATGCGGTGGCCTTCGGCGGGTTCGAATCCGGTGGTCTCGGTATCAAGGACGATTTCACGCATTTGGGCCTCCGATCTTCCTGATCACGTCTCGGACTGCGGCGCGGGCGGCGTCGAGGGTCAGAGTCTCGACCACGAATGTGGCGCGGGCACGCTTTTCGGCGTCGGGCATCTGGCGGGCGAGGATGGTGGCGAATTGCGGCTCTGTCATCCCGGGGCGGGCGAGAACCCGGGCGCGCTGGGTCTCCTCCGGCACGGTGACGACGAGGGTCGCATCAAGCTTTGCCTCGGCGCCGGTCTCGAACAGAAGGGGGATGTCTAGGACGACCAATCGGGCGCCTGCGGCGGCGGCCTTCGCGATGAAAGCGGCGCGATCGGCGGCAACAAGCGGATGGATCACGGCTTCGATCCGGGACAGGGCGGTTGAATCAGCGGATATCCATTCCTTGAGCCGCGCCCGGTCGACAGCCCCTTCATGAAGCGCTTCGGGACGCAGCGCCATGATCGCCTCCACCGCCGCACCGCCGGGCATATAGAGCCGATGGACGGCGGCGTCCGCGTCCCAGACGGGTACGCCTTCTTCGGCGAACATTGCCGCGGTCGTGGACTTGCCCATGCCGATCGAGCCGGTGAGGCCAAGCAGGAACGGACGTGTCATTCCGCCAGAACCGCGTCGCGCACCGACTGATCTACTTCGGGCCGGACACCGAACCAGCGCTCGAAGGCCGGGGCGGCCTGATGGATGAGCATGCCGAGCCCGTCGACGGTGACGCAGCCAATCTCTGCCGCTTCCTCGAGAAGCTTCGTGCGGAGAGGCGTATAGACGAGGTCGGTGACAACGGCGCTTGGCGACAGCGCATCTAGCGGCACCCGGAAATCGGGTTTCCCGGTCATGCCAAGCGAGGATGTGTTCACCACCGTCGCCGCGCCTTCCATCATGTTCCCGGCCTGGACCCAGTCATGGACGACGACCTTGGCGCCGAATTCCTGGCGAAGCGCCTCAGCCCGAGTGCGGGTGCGGTTTGCCAGACGGATCTCAGGGACGCCAACCTCGATCAGCGACGCGATCACGGCACGCGCGGCACCGCCCGCGCCGATGACGGCGGCGGGCCCGGCAGCGGGAGTCCAACCGGGGGCATTTTGCCGCAAATTGGCGATGAAACCGTAGCCGTCCGTGTTGTCGGCGTGGATTCGGCCATCCTTGCGGAAAATGAGGGTGTTCGCCGCCCCGATCAGCGCCGCGCGATCGGTCACGACGTCTGCCAGTGCGAGCACGCTTTCCTTGTGCGGAATGGTAACGTTGACGCCGACGAAGCCGGCCTTCGGCAGTGTCGCGATGACCTCCCGCAGGTCGGCCTGGGTGACATCCATCGGGATGTAGTAGCCGGCTATCCCGTAACTTTTCAGCCAATGGCCATGTAGCCGCGGCGATTTCGAATGCGCGACGGGTGAGCCGATGACGCCGGCGAGAGGAATGCGGGGATGATCGTTCATGAGGCGATGTCGCCCCGAATGCCGAGCCAGGTCAAGAGCTCGATCAGTGGCAAGCCGAGAATGGTGAAGTAATCGCCTTCGATGCGGGCGAAAAGCCGCACGCCTTCCTCCTCGAGCTTGTAGCAGCCGACGCTGTGGCGGATGCTTTCCCAGTTTCGCTCGACATAGTCATCAATGTAACTGTCCGATATGTGCCGCATCGTCAGCCGTGCCTGACCGACGTGGCGCCAGAGTGGCTCTCCTGCCTGAAAGACGACCGCGGCCGAATGAAGCCGATGAGTCCTGCCGGACAGTGCACGGAGCTGGGCGCGCGCCGCTTCCGGATCATCGGGTTTCGAAAAAACCTCGCCGCCGCAATCGAGGATCTGGTCACAGCCGAGAACGAGCGCTTCGGGATTTCGGTCACTTCCCTTGCGGGCCTTCATCTCTGCCAGGGCGTCGGCAAGATCGCGCAGCGATGCATTTTCTGCGGTGAAGGATGCCCGGATCGTCTCTTCGTCGATGCGGGCCGGGCGAGCCTCGAACGAAAGGCCGGCGTTCTTCAAAAGCGTGGCGCGAATTTCAGAGCCGGAGGCAAGGATGAGAAGCGGGGTCATGGATGACTCTGTGGGTAAGGCGCGGGGAAAGCAGCGTAAGGATGTCGGGATAGGTTTATGTCTGGCGGGAACTGGGGACAGAAGGGGAGGCCTGTCAAGAACCGCGGGAAATCCTGCTCATGTGCAAAGTGGAGTCCGCGTGGTGTGGAAAAGGAACTGTTCCCCGGTATTTTCCCATCAGTCATGCACAGCCGATCAGGATGGTTATGATAATTAACCATTTGTTTCGTATATGTATTTTTCATCAAGTTTAGAGTCAGACGAGTTCGCCACGAATTCATCCACAGGGGTTCGTGAGTGTGTGGCATTGACCGGGAAACCCGGAAATCCACATCATCCACAGGGCCAATAACATCATCCTCTCTTTCTTTTTTCTTTTCTTTTATAAGAGGAGAACCTGGCAACGTTGCGAAAGGACCTGTCGTGATCGGCGATTTTCTAGCCTCGGTCTATCCCTGGACCAAAGCGCTTCACGTGATGTCGGTGATCTCCTGGATGGCCGGTCTGTTCTATCTGCCGAGACTGTTCGTCTACCACGTCGAGCAGATCGAGCAGGGCAGCGAGACGGACAGGCTGTTTCAGGTGATGGAGAGGAAACTCCTTCGGCTGATCATGAACCCGGCGATGACGGCGACGTGGATCTTTGGGCTCGCGCTCGTTTTCACGCCCGGGATCGCGGATTGGTCGGAGGTCTGGCCCTGGACCAAGGCCGTGTCGGTCCTGACAATGACCTGGTTTCACCATTGGCTTGGCTACCGTCGAAAGGACTTCATGGCAGGCGCCAACACGCGAAGCGGCAGAACCTACCGGATGATGAACGAAGTTCCGACGGTCCTGATGATCATCATCGTCGCGTCCGTCATCGTGAAATTCTGACCCTCGGTTGACTCGGGGCTCTCCCCGGGTGTATTCGCGCCGAAAGCCCCGCCGTCCGGACCGGGGTTATTCCCCTGATGATATATCGCGCCAGCTTCCCGTTTGCGCCTGATCCGAGTGGTTTTTTCAAGATGACCCATGAACGCCTGAACCTTGCCGATCTCAAGGCCAAGAGCCCTGCCGACCTTCTGTCGATGGCGGAGGAGTTGGAGGTCGAGAACGCGTCGACCATGCGCAAGGGCGAGATGATGTTCTCGATCCTGAAGGAGCATGCCGAGGAAGGGTGGGAAATCGGCGGGGACGGGGTGCTGGAAGTGCTTCAGGACGGGTTCGGGTTCCTGCGCTCGCCGGAAGCGAACTACCTTCCGGGTCCGGACGATATCTATGTCAGCCCCGAGATGTTGAGGCAGTATTCGCTGCGCACCGGGGACACGGTGGAAGGCGTCATTCGCGCGCCGGGTGAAAATGAGCGCTATTTCGCGCTGACGAAGGTGACAGCGATAAACTTCGAGGTTCCGGAAAAGGCGCGTCACAAGGTGGCGTTCGACAACCTCACGCCCCTTTACCCGGATGAACGGCTGAAGATGGAGATCGAGGATCCGACGATCCGCGACCGTTCGGCCCGCATCATCGACCTTGTAGCGCCGATCGGGAAGGGCCAGCGCGGTCTGATCGTTGCGCCGCCGCGGACAGGCAAGACGGTGCTTCTTCAAAACATCGCGCATTCGATCGCATCGAACCATCCGGAATGCTACCTCATCGTTCTCCTGATCGACGAACGGCCGGAAGAAGTTACCGACATGCAGCGGAGCGTGAAGGGCGAGGTGGTGTCCTCGACCTTCGACGAACCGGCCACCCGGCACGTCGCGGTCGCGGAAATGGTCATCGAGAAGGCCAAGCGCCTCGTTGAGCACAAGCGCGATGTCGTGATCCTGCTCGACTCGATCACGCGTCTCGGCCGAGCGTTCAACACTGTCGTGCCGTCTTCGGGCAAGGTGCTGACGGGCGGTGTCGATGCCAACGCGCTTCAGCGGCCGAAGCGGTTCTTCGGGGCGGCGCGGAACATCGAGGAGGGCGGGTCGCTCACCATCATCGCTACCGCGCTGATCGATACCGGCAGCCGGATGGACGAGGTGATCTTCGAGGAATTCAAGGGGACGGGTAACTCCGAAATCGTCCTCGACCGCAAGGTGGCGGACAAGCGGGTCTTCCCGGCGATGGATATCCTCAAGTCGGGAACGCGGAAGGAGGACCTGCTGGTCGACAAGAACGACCTGCAGAAAACCTATGTCCTGCGCCGCATCCTGAACCCGATGGGGACAACGGACGCCATCGAATTCCTGATCTCCAAGCTCAAGCAGACGAAGACGAATTCGGAATTCTTCGACTCGATGAACGCCTGACTTGTTGTTTTAAAACAATAGGTTATTAGTATGGATACGATCTATGCCCTGGCCTCGGCGCGGGGGAAGGCAGGTGTTGGCGTCATCCGCATCTCGGGGCCTCAGGCATGGGAAGCGGTGATGGCTCTGGCCGGGCGCCTTCCCGGACCTCGGTATGCCGGGCTGCGCCGGTTGCGGCTTGGCGGCGAGGCATTGGACGATGCCCTTGTGCTGACCTTTGAGGCCGGTGCCAGCTTTACCGGAGACGAATCGGCGGAGCTTCATGTCCACGGAGCGACTGCGACCGTGCGGGCTGTGCTTTCAGCCCTTGGCGCGCAGCCGGGTTTGCGTCTGGCGGAAGCGGGAGAGTTCACCCGGCGGGCGCTGGAAAACGGACGACTGGACCTGGCGCAGGTGGAGGGGCTCGCCGATCTCATCGAGGCCGAGACGGAGGCGCAGCGCAAACAGGCGTTGAAGGTTTTGTCGGGCGCGATTGGGGCATGCGCGGAATCTTGGCGCCGCGACCTGATCCGCGCGGCGGCCCTTCTTGAGGCGACGATCGACTTTTCCGACGAGGATGTTCCCGTCGATGTGACCCCTGACGTCCTGAAGCTGATCGAAACGGTTGCCGACGGTCTGAACAGAGAACTGCGCGGCTTCGGAGCGGCGGAACGGATTCGCGACGGATTTGAGGTTGCGATCGTCGGGAGGCCGAATGCCGGCAAGTCGACGCTGTTGAACGCCCTGGCGGGGCGGGAGGCCGCGATAACGTCCGAGGTGGCGGGGACAACGCGGGATGTGATCGAGGTCCGGATGGATCTGGACGGTCTGTCGGTCGCGCTGCTGGACACGGCTGGTCTGCGCGAGGCGACGGACGCCATTGAGGAGATTGGTGTGCGACGCGCTTTGGAGCGGGCAAGGTCCGCCGACCTACGAATCTTTCTTCTCGATTCCGATGAGGCCGTTCCGATGCTCGACCCAAAGCCGGGGGACATTCTGGCACGGAGCAAGGTCGATCTTGGCTCGAATGGGGGGGAGGGCGTTCTCAGCCTTTCGGGTATTACCGGCGAAGGTCTCGCGGATCTGATCGAACGGGTTACTGGTGAGTTGGGTGCGCGCGCGGCATCCGCCGGGGTGATGACGCGGGAAAGGCACCAGCAAGCAATTCTGAACGCTATTTCATCTATGGAATCGGCCAAGGATGAAGTAAGGAACGGCGCAAACCGAACCGAGTTTGCTGCGGAACATTTGCGGCGAGCGATCCGGGCCCTTGATTCGCTGGTCGGCCGTGTCGATGTGGAGCATCTTCTGGACGATATCTTCGCCAGCTTCTGCATCGGCAAATGAGGAGTGTTTCACGTGAAACATCTTGATGTCATTGTCGTGGGCGGCGGTCATGCCGGCACCGAGGCCGCGCATGCAGCCGCGCGACTGGGCGCGAAAACGGCGCTTGTCACGTTACGGCGCGATGCGATTGGCGTCATGTCCTGCAACCCAGCGATTGGCGGTCTGGGCAAGGGGCATCTCGTGCGGGAGATTGATGCGCTTGATGGGGTCATGGGCCGCATCGCTGATCGCGGAGGTATCCAGTTCCGTCTTCTGAATCGGCGCAAAGGGCCGGCCGTTCAGGGTCCACGCGCGCAGATTGACCGCCGGATCTATCGCGATGCGATGCTGGCGGAAACCGAAGCGCGCGAGAATTTGAGCATTATCGAAGGTGAAGCCGTTGACTTTCTGATGGACGGACAGCGGGTTGGCGGGATTCGTCTCTCAGACGGGAGCGAAATCCGCGGCCGCTGTGTCGTCCTTACATCGGGAACGTTTCTGCGCGGCGTGATCCATATTGGCGATGTCCGCCAGCCCGGCGGACGCATGGGTGATCGGCCATCGGTTGCGCTGGCAGAGCGGATTGATGGATTTGGGCTGCCACTTGGCCGTTTGAAAACCGGCACACCGCCGCGGCTAGATGGGCGCACCATCAACTGGGACGAGTTGGACATGCAGCCCGGCGACGATGATCCGGCGATGTTTTCCTTCCTGAACGACCGGCCTTTTGTCCGTCAGATCAGTTGCGGGATCACGCATACCAACGAACGAACGCATGCGCTCATCCGCGATAATCTCGAGCGGTCTGCGATGTATGGCGGTCATATCGAAGGCGTCGGCCCGCGCTACTGCCCGTCGATCGAGGACAAGGTCGTCCGCTTCGCCGACAAGACCTCGCATCAGGTCTTCTTGGAACCCGAGGGGTTGGACGACCCCACGATCTATCCGAACGGGATTTCGACGTCGCTTCCGCAGGACGTCCAGGAGGCCTATGTGCGATCGATTGCGGGGCTCGAGAACGTGACGATCCTGCAACCCGGCTACGCGATCGAATACGATTATGTCGATCCGCGCGCCTTGCGTCCGACGCTGGAGCTCAAGGATGTTCCCGGCCTCTATCTTGCGGGTCAGATCAATGGAACTACAGGATATGAGGAAGCGGCAGCGCAAGGACTCGTCGCCGGCCTTAACGCGGCGCAATCCGCGCGGGCGGGCGAGGACGTGGTTTTCAGCCGATCGCAAAGCTACATTGGCGTGATGATCGATGATCTGGTGACGCGGGGAGTCTCGGAGCCCTACCGTATGTTTACGTCCCGCGCCGAGTTCCGACTGTCTCTGCGGGCCGATAATGCCGACCAACGTCTAACAGCGCTCGGGATCGACGTTGGTTGCGTCGGGGCGGAGCGGCGCCGGGCCTTCGATGTCAAAATGGAAGCACTCGACACCGGCCGTGCGGCGCTTGATGCCCTCTCTCTGACCCCAAGGGAGGCTGTGGCCTATGGGATCAACGTCGGCCAGGACGGTCAGCGTCGGTCCGGATTCCGGCTCCTTTCGTTTCCGGGGATCACCTTCGACGATCTGGAGAAAGCTGCGCCGGAACTGTCGTCAATCGCTTCCGATATCAAGGAACAACTCGCGCGCGACGCAACTTATGCGACCTATATCGACCGGCAAACGGCCGATGTCGAGGCCATGCGACGGGAAGAAGCGCACGAGATTCCCGACGATTTCGACTACACGGCCCTGACCGGCCTTTCGATTGAACTGAAGGGCAAGCTATCGCATGCCCGGCCGCGGACGCTCGCGCAGGCGGGGCGGATAGACGGGATGACGCCGGCGGCGTTGACGTTGATCCTCGCGTCGCTTCGGCGATCCGAAAGGCAGCGATCGGCAGGATGACGGAATCGACAGCGACCCTGCCCGGGCGGGATGTTTCACGTGAAACAGCAGAAAAACTGAGGCGGTTTGAAGCGCTGATCCGGAAATGGAACCCCGTTATCAATCTCGTGTCCCGGACCACCATTGAAGATCTGCGCACCCGCCACTTCCTTGATTCCACGCAGATTTTCGATCTTGCTCCGGCAGGTGCAAAACATTGGGTCGATCTTGGCAGCGGTGGCGGCTTCCCGGGCTTGATCGTCGCCATCCTTGCGGCGGATGAGCGGCCGGACCTTTCGGTGACGCTCATCGAAAGCGATCAGCGTAAGGCTGCGTTTCTGACGACCGCCGCGAGAGAATTGGGGATCTCCCCCAGGGTCATCACCGAGCGGATCGAAACTGTCGCGCCAATAGGCGCCGACGTTCTGTCCGCGCGCGCCCTCGCGCCGCTCGATACGCTGCTCTCCTTCGCGGAGCGTCATCTTGCCCCCGGCGGTACCGCGATCTTCCCGAAAGGGGCCAATCATCAAGCCGAGCTCGAACAGGCGCTTGAACATTGGCGGTTCTCCTATCAAAAGGTACCCAGCAAGACCGACGCGGCAGGCGTCATCCTGATCATCGGAGGTATTTCTCGTGTCTGACCCGACCCGTCCGCCGGGCCCGAGAATTATCGCTGTCGCAAATCAGAAGGGCGGCGTCGGCAAGACCACGACCGCGATCAACCTAGCTGCAGCCCTCACGGAGGACGGGTTGAGCGTCCTTCTTGTCGATCTTGACCCGCAGGGCAACGCGTCGACCGGCCTTGGGGTGGAGCCGGCACAGCGGGAAAAGACGACATACGATCTTTTGATCGAGGATGCGGCGCTCCTCGACGTCATCCGCCCGACCCAAGTGGAGGGGCTGTGGCTCTGCCCGGCAACGACCGATCTTTCGTCCGCGGATATCGAGCTCGTCGCCAATGAAAAACGCAGCTTTCTTCTCCACGATGCGCTCCGCCAGCCCGCGATCGACAGTTTCGAGTTCGACTACATCCTGATCGACTGCCCGCCCTCGCTTAGCCTTCTGACGGTCAACGCAATGGTGGCCGCGCACTCCGTTCTCGTTCCGCTTCAGGCGGAATTCTATGCGCTTGAAGGCTTGTCGCAGCTCATGCTGACGATTCGCGAAGTCCGACATTCCGCGAATCCCGATCTGAGGATCGAAGGCGTCATCCTCACGATGTACGACAGCCGCAACAACCTCTCGCAGCAGGTGGAGGCGGACGCCCGCGCCAATCTCGGCGATCTCGTCTACAGGACGGTGGTGCCACGCAACGTGCGCCTCAGCGAGGCGCCCTCCTATGCGGTGCCGGTCCTGAGTTATGATACGATGTCCAAAGGCAGCATCGCCTATCGCGCGCTCGCACAGGAGATTCTCGCGCGGCACAAGAGGAACTAGGGGGCATTCATGGCCGACAAGAAAATCGAACGGCGCGGACTTGGGCGCGGGTTGTCGGCCCTCATGGCCGATGTCCATCTGGGGGCGGGCGAAGATCGAAACAGCGACACGCTGCGGCGCGCCGATACCCGTCTCCCCGTCGAGAAGATTGAACCCAACCCCGATCAGCCCCGCCGCGATTTCGCCCCGGACGCACTGGCGGAACTGGCCGAATCCATCCGCGTCAAGGGCATTATCCAGCCGCTGATTGTTCGGGAAAATCCAAGAAAAACAGGAAGTTACGAAATCGTTGCCGGCGAACGCCGCTGGCGCGCCGCACAGTTGGCGCAGTTGCACGATGTTCCGGTCCTGATCCGGGATTTCGATGACACGGAGGTTCTCGAGGTCGCCATCATCGAGAACATCCAGCGCGCCGATCTCAACGCGATCGAAGAGGCGCTCGGCTATCGCCAGCTGATGGATCGCTTTGGCCACACCCAGGAAAAGCTCGCCGAGGGGCTCTCCAAAAGCCGCAGCCATATCGCGAACCTCCTGCGTCTTCTGACGCTGCCGGAAGATGTGCAGACCTGGCTCCGCGAAGGCCAACTATCCGCAGGCCATGCCCGGGCGCTTATCACCACCGCCGACCCGGTGGCGCTTGCCCGGCAGGTCATCGCCAAAGGCCTCTCCGTCCGCGAGACGGAACGGCTGGCCAAGGCGCCCCCAAAACCCGCCGCGCCCCGTACTGATCGCCGGCAGGAAAAGGATGCGGACACCCGGGTTCTCGAACAGGATCTGTCGGCCAATCTGAAAATGAAGGTCGTCATCGACCACAAGGGCCATGACGGCGGGCATCTCGTGATCACCTACAAGACGCTTGAGCAACTCGATGAACTCTGCCAGCTCCTGTCACAAACGAACTGACGGTCAGGTGTTCGGCCGAGTCCAGATGAAGACCGAGACCGCGAACAGCACCAGCGCCTGAACGCCGAGCACCCAGGCCTTCAGCCCGAGCGCGACGGAGACCAGAAACGCCGCCGCGATGGAGCCTGACGCCAGCCATTTCGCCCTCCGGTCAATCGCGCCGCGCTCCCGCCACGCCGAAGTCGGCGGACCAAAAACCGGATGCGCGAGGAGCCAGTGGTGCAGGCGTTCCGACGACCGGCTGAACGCAAAGGCCGACAGCAAGAGAAACGGCACCGTCGGCAAGAGTGGCAGGAAGATCCCGGCAGCGCCAAGCGCCAGGGACGACGCGCCGAGAATAAGCCAGGCCACCCGGATCACGGCATCAGTTCCCGAATGACGGCATTGAGGACAGCACGCCCCTCACGCGTCGCCACCAGACGCGACCCGGTCCGGCGGACCATCCCGATTTCATCCAGCCTGTCTATCGCGGCCTCGGAGAGCGGTTGGCCCGCCAACGCCGCATAGCGCTCAATATCTAGCCCCTCCGTCAACCGCATGCACATCATCAGGTATTCACTGGCTTGATCCGCCGCCGTCAGTGGTTCACGCGGCGACTCGCCGTGACCCGCCGTCTCCACCTGCCGCAACCAGGCGGACGGGGCCCTCGGCGTCTCTGTCGCAACCCGACGCCCATTCAGGGTCAACCGGCCATGCGCGCCCGGCCCGATACCGGCATAGTCGCCATAGCGCCAGTAGACGAGATTGTGCCGGCTCTCCGCCCCCTCTCGGGCGTGATTGGAGACCTCATAGGAAGGCATCCCGGCTTCTTCCAAAATTTCCTGCGTTTTCAGATACATATCTGCTGCGAGGTCGTCTTCCGGCAGCCCCTTCAACCCACCCGCGGCATGACGCGCACCAAAGGCGGTGCCATCTTCGATGGTCAATTGGTAGAGCGACAGATGATCCACAGCCATTGCCAGCGCTTCGCGCAGCTCCGTCTCCCAACCCGCCAGGGCCTGGTCCTGCCTTGCATAGATCAGGTCGAAACTTACCCGGTCGAACGCCCCTCGTGCCACATCAAACGCTGCCCGCGCTTCTGCCACCGAATGGAGCCGGCCAAGACGCCGAAGATCGGCGTCATTCAGCGCCTGAATGCCCATCGAGACGCGGTTGACCCCGGCCTCGGCATATCCCCGAAAGCGGCCGGCCTCGACGCTGCCCGGATTGGCCTCCAGCGTAATCTCGGCGTCGTTCGACATCGGCCAGGTGGCGCGGATCTTTTCGATGATCGCGGCGACAAGATCCGGATCCATCAGCGACGGCGTGCCGCCACCAAAGAAGACCGTGTTGAGAATCCGCCCTTGGGTCTCGTTGCCGACCCGTTCGATCTCGCTCAGATAGGCGTTTTGCCAACGGGATTGGTCGATCTCCGCCGCGACATGGGAGTTGAAGTCGCAATATGGGCATTTGGAGGCGCAGAACGGCCAATGCAGGTAAAGCCCGAACCCGCCGTGCCGCCAGTCCTCCACAGTCAGCCCTTGAACGCCGTGACTTCGATCTCGACGTTCATTTCCGGCCTGATCAGACCCGCTATGACCATTGTCGCGGCAGGACGAATCTCGGCGAAGGCTTCGCCCAAAGCGGGGACAAGCTCGTCGACCAGAGCCGGGTCGGTGACGGTGTACTGAACACGCACGATGTCCTCCATCTGGAAGCCCGCTTCGGTCAGAACGCTGCGAATCGTGTCGAAGCAATTGCGCGCCTGATCGGCGATCCCGTCCGGAATCACCATGGTCTTGTAATCATATCCGGTTACGCCCGAGACAAAGCACCAATCGCCCTTCACGATGGCCCGGCTGTAGCCCATCGTCGCCTCGAAAGGTGAGCCCGTGGAAATTCTCTTCATGCTTTTGCACCCTCGAAACAGGCAACCAGTTTTCCGAACGCATCCGCGCGGTGGCTGATCCGGTTCTTCTCGGCCGAGTCCATCTCCGCAAAGGTGATGTCGTAGCCGTCGGGCTGGAACATCGGATCATAGCCGTGGCCCTGCATGCCGCGCATCGGCCAGACGACCTGTCCCTCGACCTTACCGGCGAAGACCTCGTCATGCCCGTCCGGCCAGGCCAGTACCATTGTCGCGCGAAACCGCGCCGTTCGGGGGTAGGGGGCGTTCGCCGCTTCCAGTTCGCTCCACGTCCGGGTCATCGCCTGGACGAAATCCCGCCCCGTCTGTGTCACCGCCCAATCGGCAGTGTAGACGCCCGGCGCGCCGCCAAGCCCGTCCACCTCGATGCCGCTGTCGTCGGCGAGCGCCGGCAACCCCGTCGCCTTCGCCGCTGCATGGGCCTTGATCCGCGCATTGCCGGCGAAGGTGTCCTCGGTTTCTGCGGGCTCCGGCAACCCCATCTCGGCAGCACTCACGCAGGCAATGCCATAGGGCTTCAGAAGCTCGGCAATCTCTTCGAGCTTGCCTCTGTTGTGGGTCGCCACCAGAAGCCGCTTGCCCGAGAATGTCCGCATCAGACCGCCGCCTTTTGCGCCTCGACCAAGGTCGCGATACCACTCTCGGCGAGGTCGAGGAGCTTGTTCATTTCATCGCGGGAAAACGTGGCGCCCTCCGCTGACATCTGGACCTCGATCAGCCGGCCACGACCGGTCAGGATGAAATTCCCGTCCGTCCCGGCTTCGCTGTCCTCGGCGTAGTCAAGGTCAAGCACCGACTGCCCGGCGTAGATCCCGCAGGAGACGGCGGCAACGTGGTCGACGAGCGGATCGCTGATGACCGCGCCGGCCTTGATCAGCTTGTTGACCGCCAGACGCAAAGCCACCCAACCGCCGGTAATGGAGGCGCAGCGCGTGCCGCCATCGGCCTGGATCACATCGCAATCGACGACGATCTGCCGTTCGCCAAGCGCGACGCGGTCCACGCCGGCGCGCAGCGCGCGACCGATCAGCCGTTGAATTTCCTGCGTTCTACCGGATTGCTTGCCCGCCGCCGCCTCGCGCCGGTTGCGTGTGTTGGTAGCACGCGGCAACATCCCGTATTCGGCCGTTACCCAGCCGAGCCCGGTTCCCTTCAGGAACGACGGCGCCTTGTCCTCGACGGTCGCGGTGCACAAGACGTGCGTATCCCCGCAGCGGATCAGGCAAGATCCCTCGGCGTGTTTCGTCACGCCCGTTTCAATCGCGATCTCGCGCATCGCGTCGAGCTTCCGGCCAGAGGGTCTCATGTCTTGTCCTTTCGTCCGTTCGCCGCCAATTACAGGCCCCCCGCGCGCCGACGCAACCCCGATTGACGTCGCCACCACTGGCTCTTTTACTGGCGGGGACCATATAGATAGGGCGATGACCGACCGACCGAACATCCTTGCCGAATTGAACGACCGCTCGCGGGAGGTTTTCCGCCGGGTCGTCGAAGGCTACCTCGACAGCGGCGGACCGGTCGGATCGCGGACCCTCACCCGGTCGATGAGCGAGCAGATCTCTGCCGCGACGATCCGTAACGTCATGCAGGACCTTGAATACCTCGGCCTCCTCGACAGCCCGCACACCTCTGCGGGCCGCATTCCGACGCAACTCGGCCTTCGGATGTTCGTCGACGGATTGATGGAGGTTTCGACCCTGTCCCTGCAGGATCGAGAGGCGATCGACGCGACTGCGAGCGCGAATGAGCCCGGCATCGCGACCATGCTCGACCGCATCGGCCAGGCGCTTTCTGGCATCACACACGGGGCGAGCCTCGTCCTGACTCCCAAGCACGAAGCCCCGATCCGCCATATCGAGTTCGTCAGCCTCGCCCCGGATCGGGCGCTTGTGGTGCTTGTCTTCGCCGACGGTCATGTCGAAAATCGCGTCTTCGCGCCGCCTGCCGGTCAGACGCCGTCATCGATGCGCGAAGCCGCGAACTTTCTTAACGCGCTCGCTGAAGGCCGCACCTTTTCCGAACTCCGCGTTCAGATGAACACAGAAATCGCGCGGCGCCGGCAGGAGCTCGACAGTGCCGCCCGGGCGCTCGTCGAAAGCGGACTCGCGGTTTGGGAAAACCCCGGCGAATCCCATGAACGGCTCATCGTCCGCGGCCGTGCGAACCTGATCGACCAGGCCGACGAGGCCGATCTGGACCGCATCCGCACCCTCTTTGACGACCTCGAGCGCAAGCGCGACATCGCCGAATTCCTCGAACTTGCGGAGGCCGGGGAAGGCGTGCGCATTTTTATCGGGTCGGAGAACAAGTTATTCTCACTTTCGGGTTCCTCTCTGGTGGTGTCTCCCTATATGAACGCTGACCGTAAGATCATCGGCGCCGTGGGCGTGATCGGTCCGACGCGGCTCAATTACGGGCGCATCGTTCCGATCGTCGACTACACGGCGCAGCTTGTCGGGCGGATGCTGTCCGGCGAGCGAAAGGGATAGACCATGAGTGAGATGAAGAAAGACGAGATTGCCGAGGATCAGGCGCTGATGGGCGAAGAGGGGCTCGAGACCGAGGTGATGGCCGATGAGCTCGAGGCGCTCCGGGCCGAACGCGACGAGATGCGCGACCGATTCATGCGGGCGCTCGCTGACGCGGAGAATATCCGCAAGCGGGGCGAACGCGACCGTCGCGAGGCCGAGCAGTATGGCGGCTCGAAACTCGCCCGCGATCTCCTGCCGGTCTACGACAACCTCAAGCGCGCGCTGGATGCGGCGGGGGACGAGACGCGCAACATGGCCAAGGGGCTCGTGGAAGGTGTCGAGCTGACGATGAAGGAACTGATCGCGATCCTTGGCAAGCATGGCGTGCAGCCGGTCGCGCCGGCGGTCGGTGACGCCTTCGACCCGCAGGTTCATCAAGCAATGTTCGAAGCCCCCGTGCCGGGCACCAAGGCGGGCGACATCATCCAGGTGATGACCGAGGGCTTCATGCTGCACGAACGGCTTCTGCGCCCCGCGCAGGTCGGTGTTTCCTCGACGCCGAAATCGTGACCTTTCCGTAAGGTGGGTTTTTTGCCCACCTTACTTCGTCAGACATCCCCGCAGATCATAAAGCGCCGCGAGCGCCTCCAGCGGTGTCATCTCATCGGGATGCAGCGCGGCAAGGCGATCTTCCAGCTCCGACGGACCTTTCTCGGCGCGGGGTGGGGCAACCGGGGCCACGCTGAACAGGGGCAGGTCGTCGATCAGCGTGTGTTTGCGGGTGCCGCCCTCGCGTTCGCCTTTCTCAAGCGCCTCCAGAACCACCTTCGCCCGTTCGACGACCGCAGCGGGCAACCCGGCAAGGCGCGCGACCTGCACACCGTAGCTGCGGTCGGCGGCGCCCTTTCGGACCTCGTGCAGGAAGATCACTTCGCCTTCCCATTCCTTCACGGCGACCGTCGCGTTCTCCACGCCGCCGAGCTTCGCGGCAAGCGCCGTCATCTCGTGGTAATGCGTGGCGAAGAGCGCCCGCGCGCGGTTCACGTCGTGCAGGTGTTCAAGCGTCGCCCAGGCGATGGACAGACCGTCATAGGTCGCGGTGCCGCGACCGATCTCATCGAGGATGACCAGCGCGCGGTCGTCGGCCTGATTGAGGATCGCTGCGGTCTCCACCATCTCGACCATGAAGGTGGACCGCCCCCGGGCAAGGTCGTCGGCCGCACCGACCCGGCTGAAAAGCTGGCTGACGAGGCCGATATGCGCGCGGCGCGCCGGGACGAAGCTGCCGGCCTGTGCCAGGAGGGCGATGAGGGCGTTCTGGCGCAGGAAGGTGGATTTACCGGCCATGTTCGGTCCGGTCAGAAGCCAGATCGCCGGGGTGTCGCCCCCGGTCAGGTGGCAATCATTGGCGATGAAGGGCTCGCCTGTCCGTGTCAGCGCGCGTTCGACGACCGGGTGGCGGCCGCCGTCGATCACGAATGCGCGGCTATCGTCCACCTGCGGTTCGGACCAGTCCTCGCCCCGCGCGAGATCGGCGAAGGCCGCCGTCAGGTCGATCTCGGCAAGCGCCCGCGCGGCATCGGAAATCAGGGTGGACGCATCGAGGATCATGGCTTTCAGGCCGTCATAGAGCCTTTTTTCGATCTCGAGCGCGAGGTTCCCGGCATTCAGGATCCGGGTCTCCATCTCCGACAGCGGCACGGTGGTGAACCGCACCTGGTTGGCCGTCGTCTGCCGATGGATGAAGACTTCGTTCAGCGGCGCGGAGAGCATCTTTTCGGCATGGGCCGCCGTGGTTTCGATGAAATAGCCGAGCACGTTGTTGTGCTTGATCTTCAGGCTCTGGATTCCGGTCTGCTCGACGTAGTCCGCCTGCATCCGGGCGATGACGCCGCGTCCCTCGTCGCGGAGCTGGCGCGCCTCGTCGAGTTCCGCATTGTGGCCAGCCGCGATGAAGCCACCGTCCCGAACGAGAAGCGGCGGATCGGGAACGAGCGCCGCACCGAAATAGGCGACGAGGTCGTCATGCCCGGTGAGCGCACGGGCCGCTTCGGTAAATCGCGCCGGCACCTCGCCGGACAGCCGTCGTGCGACGGATCCGGCCTCGGCGAGGCCGGATCGGATCGCGACCAGATCGCGAGGCCCGCCGCGGTCGAGCGCCAGCCGTGAAAGCGCGCGGTCCATGTCCGGCGCTTTCCTCAGATCATCGCGCAGCGAAGCGCAAAGCCGCGACTCCTCCGTCAGGAACCGCACAGCGTCCAGCCGCGCGCGAATTTCCGTCAGATCGCGGGAGGGGGCGGAGAGCCTGCGTTCCAGAAGCCGCGCGCCGGCAGCCGTAACGGTGCGGTCGATGGCGGCGATCAGCGAGCCGTCGCGTCCGCCCGAAAGGCTTTGGGTGATCTCCAGGTTCCGCCGTGTCGAGGCGTCGATCTGGACCGAACCGCCGGGCAGTTCCCGGACCGGCGGGCGCAAAAGCGGCAGCTTCCCTCGCTGGGTCAGTTCCAGGTATTCGACGATGGCGCCCAGGGCCGATATCTCGGCCCGGCCGAAGCTGCCGAAAGCGTCGAGCGAAGCGACATCGTAAAGCGCGCAAAGCCGCTTTTCCGCCCCGGCGCTGTCGAAGGAGGCCCGCGACAGCGGCGTCATCGCGGCGCCGGAATCAGAGACGATTCCGGCCAGATCCGCCTCTTTCGTCTCACTCACCACGACCTCGCGCGGGGCGAGCCGCGCCAGTTCGGGGCCAAGCCGCGCAATCGGGCAGGGGATCACCCGCACCTCGCCCGTCGAAATGTCCGCCCAAGAGAGCGCGGCTTCGTCCCGCACCTCGGCCCAGGCGGCGAGGAAGTTGTGCCGCCGCGCCTCGAGGAGCGATTCCTCGGTCAGGGTCCCGGGCGTCACCAGCCGCACCACGTCGCGCGCGACCACGGATTTCGACCCACGCTTCTTCGCTTCGGCCGGGTCCTCCATCTGTTCGGCGATGGCGACGCGGAAGCCCTTGCGGATCAGCGTCAGCAGGTAGCCCTCGGCCGCATGCACGGGCACGCCGCACATCGGGATGTCCTGCCCCAGATGCTGGCCGCGCTTCGTCAGCGCGATGTCGAGCGCGGAGGCCGCCGCCTCGGCGTCGTCGAAGAACATCTCGTAGAAATCGCCCATCCGGTAGAAGAGAAGCGCGTCCGCGTAGCGCCCCTTGATCTCCAGATATTGCGCCATCATCGGCGTCACATTGGCGTCGGCAGACACGCACACCCCCTAGAACTGCTGGCGGACCCTACAAAACGCGACAACCGGGGAAAAGCGGCAAATCCTTTGGATTGTGACAACCGTGAAGGGACGCTATGACGACTGGGCTTCGAGGAGGATCAGGGCCCCATGCCGACGAAGAACCGCGTCACGCCGGAAGAGGCGCTCGCCTACCATTTGAATCCGGTGCCGGGGAAGTACGAGGTCGTGGCCTCGAAACCGATGGCGACACAGCGCGATCTGTCCCTGGCTTATTCCCCCGGTGTCGCGGTTCCGGTCCAGGCGATCGCCGATGCGCCGGAGACGGCCTATGACTACACGACCAAAGGCAACATGGTCGCCGTCGTGTCGAACGGAACCGCGATCCTTGGTATGGGCAACCTTGGGGCGTTGGCGTCCAAACCGGTGATGGAGGGCAAGGCGGTGCTCTTCAAGCGTTTTGCCGACGTGAACGCCATCGACATCGAACTGGATACTGAGGATCCAGACGAAATTATTCAAGCCGTGAAGCTCATGGGGCCGACTTTCGGGGGCATCAACCTCGAAGACATCAAGGCGCCTGAGTGCTTCATCATCGAAAGCCGGCTGAAGGAGATCATGGACATCCCGGTGTTCCATGACGACCAGCATGGAACGGCGGTAATCTGCGCGGCCGGCCTCATCAACGCGCTGGAAATTTCCGGCAAGAAGATCGAGGACTGCAAGATTGTCCTGAACGGCGCCGGCGCGGCCGGGATCGCCTGTCTTGAGCTTATCAAGACGATGGGGGCGAAGCACGACAACTGCCTCATGTGCGACACCAAGGGCGTCATCTATCAGGGCCGGACCGAGGGGATGAACCAGTGGAAATCGGCCCATGCGGTGAAGACCGGCGCCCGCACCCTTGAAGAGGCGATGAAGAATGCCGACGTCTTCCTCGGCGTCTCGGCCAAGGGCGCGGTGACACCCGAGATGGTGTCGTCGATGGCGCCGAACCCGGTCATTTTTGCGATGGCGAACCCGGATCCGGAGATCACGCCGGAAGAGGCGCATGCGGTGCGCGAAGATGCGATCGTCGCGACCGGCCGGTCTGACTACCCCAACCAGGTCAACAATGTCCTCGGCTTTCCGTATCTCTTCCGGGGCGCCCTCGATATCCACGCCCGCGCCATAAATGACGAGATGAAGATCGCCTGCGCCGAAGCGCTGGCGCGCCTCGCCCGCGAGGATGTGCCGGATGAGGTGGCGATGGCCTATGGCCGCAAGCTCAGCTTCGGTCGCGATTACATCATTCCAACACCCTTCGACCCGAGGCTGATCCACGTGATCCCACCAGCGGTCGCGAAGGCCGGGATGAAGACCGGCGTCGCCCGGCGGCCGATCATCGACATGACGGCCTATGAACTCAGCCTCAAGTCCCGCATGGACCCGACCGCGTCGATCCTGCAGGGCATCCATGCGCGTGCGCGCCAGGCCCAGGCCCGGATGATCTTCGCCGAGGGTGACGATCCGCGCGTCCTGCGCGCCGCGGTCGCCTATCAGCGCGCGGGGCTTGGCAAGGCGATTGTCGTGGGTCGCGAACAGGACGTGAAGGAGAAACTCGCCGCCGAAGGTCTTGGCGACGCGGTGAAAGAGCTTGAAGTCACGAATGCCGCCAATACGGCACATCTCAACACCTACAAGGATTTCCTGTACGCCCGTCTGCAACGGAAAGGCTTCGACCGGCATGATATCCACCGTCTCGCGGCACGTGACCGGCACGTCTTTTCGGCGCTGATGCTGGCGCACGGCCACGGCGACGGTCTGGTGACCGGGGCGACGCGGAAGTCGGCGCATGTGCTGGGGCTCATCAACCATGTCTTCGACGCGCGGGCGGAAGATGGGGCAGTTGGCATCACCGCCGTCCTGCATCGGGGACGCATCGTGTTCATCGGCGATACGCTGGTGCATGAATGGCCGGATGAAAATGACCTTGCCGATATCGCAGAACGTGGTGCCGCTGTCGCGCGGGGCCTCGGGATCGAGCCGCGCGCGGCGTTCCTGTCGTTCTCGACCTTCGGCTATCCGGTGTCGGAGCGTGCGACGAAGATGTACGAGGCCGCGCATGTGCTCGATAGGCGCGGGGTCGATTTCGAGTACGACGGCGAAATGACTGTCGACGTGGCGCTCAACCCAGCACAGATGGCGTATTATCCCTTCTGCCGGCTCACCGGCCCGGCGAACGTGCTTGTCGTTCCGGCACGACACTCGGCCTCGATATCGGTCAAGCTGATGCAGGAAATGGCGGGCGCCACGGTGATCGGGCCGATCCTGACCGGCATCGACAAGCCGATCCAGATCTGTTCGATGGGCTCGACCGTCAATGACATTCTGAACATGGCGGTCATCGCCGCCTGCAAGCTTGGGCGCTAGATCCCGACCGTCAGAATTGGGATGCCGCCCTCAATGCGTGAAAGCGGCCTGATCGCCCCACAATGCCCGCACGCGCTGATCGCGGCCACAGGCGTTGCGGTAGAACTTGTAGGCTGACGACTGCTTCTTCGGCCCGGCCCGGGTCAGGACGAGATTGCTGCCCTTATAGTAGTCCTGGTGGTAGTCCTCGGCGACCCAGAAAGTCGAGGCCGGGAGGATCGGCGTCACGATCTTCTTGCCAAGCGATTGCGCGGCTTCCTTCTTGGCGAGTTCGGCGATGCGCTTTTGTTCGTCATCCTGAACGAAGATCGCCGTGCGGTAGCTATCGCCCCGGTCGCAGAACTGCCCGCCCGCATCCGTCGGATTGACCGAGCGGAAAAAGAGGTAAAGCAGCATGTCGTAGCTAACCTTGCTGTCGTCGAACGTGATCTTGACGGCCTCGTAATGCCCGGTGCCGCCGGCGCTGACCTGCTTGTAGGTGGGGTTGTCGGTCTTGCCGCCGGTATAGCCCGACACCACGGACGTTACGCCCGGCACCTTTTCGAAATCCGCTTCCACACACCAGAAGCAGCCCCCGGCGACGATCGCGGTTTTCGTTGCGGCGAATGACGGCACCGCAAGAAGGCAGAGCGCCAGGATGAATTTCCACATCTCGATCCCCCCTTTCGCCCCAGAAAACGATGGGAAGGGCGGATGAGGCAACTCATCTTAGCGTGAGGTTTCGTGAACAGCCGCTTCGGAACCGGCGCGGCTCACCTCGTTGAACACCCGGCAGAAAAAGAAATCGGGGACCCAGAAGGCCCCTGATATCAATCGCTTGACTGGATGCGTGCGGTTGGGCCGCTCAGGATTTCACACGCTCGTTCCGGGTCGCGATCAGCTTCAGGCGCAGCGCGTTCAGGCGGATGAAGCCTTCGGCGTCCTTCTGATCGTAGGCGCCGGCATCTTCTTCGAAGGTGACGTGCTTTTCGGAATAGAGCGAATGGTCCGACCAGCGCGCGACGGTGCGCGCCGCGCCCTTGTAAAGTTTCACGCGGACGGTCCCCGAGACGTGCTCTTGCGACTTGTCGATCAGCGCCTGCAGCATCTCGCGCTCCGGGCTGAACCAGAAGCCGTTGTAAATCAGCTCCGCATAGCGCGGCATGATCGAGTCCTTCAGGTGGCCCGAACCGGCGTCGAGCGTGATCTGCTCGATCCCGCGATGCGCTTCCAACAGGACCGTGCCCCCCGGCGTCTCGTAGACGCCGCGCGACTTCATGCCGACGAAGCGGTTTTCCACGAGATCGAGGATGCCGACACCATGCTTGCCGCCAAGCTCATTGAGCCGCGTCAGGATCGTGGCGGGCGACAGCGCCTCGCCATTGATCGCGACGGCGTCGCCCTTGGCGAAGGTGATTTCCACGAATTCCGGCGCATCGGGCGCATCTTCGGGGCGGGTAATGCGTTGCAGGACATAATCCGGGGCCTCTTCGCCCGGGTTTTCCAGAACCTTGCCCTCCGACGAGGTGTGCAGAAGGTTTGCATCGACCGAGAACGGTGCCTCGCCGCGCTTGTCCCTAGCGATCGGGATCTGGTTCTGTTCGGCGAATTCCAGCAGGCGGGTGCGGCTGGTCAGATCCCATTCGCGCCAGGGCGCGATGACCTTGATATGCGGGTTGAGCGCATAGGCGCTAAGTTCGAACCGCACCTGGTCATTGCCCTTGCCGGTCGCGCCATGCGCCACCGCGTCGGCGCCGGTTTCGGCGGCGATCTCCACGAGGCGCTTGGAAATCAGCGGGCGTGCGATCGAGGTGCCAAGAAGATAGAGCCCCTCGTAAAGCGCGTTCGCACGGAACATTGGGAAGACGAAGTCGCGCACGAATTCTTCGCGCACATCCTCGATATAAATGTTTTCGGGTTTGATCCCGAGAAGCTCGGCCTTCTTGCGCGCCGGCTCCAGTTCCTCGCCCTGACCGAGGTCGGCCGTAAACGTCACGACTTCGCAGCCGTATTCGGTCTGCAGCCATTTCAGGATGATCGAGGTGTCGAGGCCGCCGGAATAGGCGAGGACGACTTTCTTCGGGGCGGACATGGGAAACTCCATCGGCCTGAGGCAATCGCGCCGCGATTAACGGAGTTTCCGGTCAAGGGCAAGAAGCGCCGGTTTGCCGGAAGGGCTCGGCGCGCGGACAGATGCCGCGCGCCGGCTTTCGTTCAGAGGCCAAGCTCGCCGCGCAGATAGTCAAACGCCGGCTCGGACAGGACGCGTCCGTTCGAGGCGCTCATCAGCGCTTCTTCCTCAACCGTTTCGGCTTCGGTCAGCGCGGTCTCCGCGTCGGTCACGCCGGTTTCGGCTTCCGTGACGGCGTCCGAAGCATCGGTGATCTCGGTCTCAAGCGCCGCGCGATCGGTCTCATAGGTTTCGGCGCCGAGCCGTTCTTCGTTCAGCGCATCGACCTGGTTCTGGTAGTCGGCGGCGGTGGGATCGAGACCAGCGATTTCCTCGTCAATTTCGGCGGTGGTGCGGCCCGTATATGCATCGTCGAGCGCCTGAAGCTCCGCCTCTTTCGCGCTGAGTGCTTCGGTCGCTTCGGTCAACGTGCCGTTTGCCTCTTCCAGCGCATCGGCGGCCTCGTAGGTTTCGAGCGCGGCGTCGCGATAGGTGGCGATACGGCCGACCTGGCTGTTCGGGCTGGCATTTGCGAATGCGGTTTCGCTTGCATGGTACGCGTTTAACCCCTTCAACTCAGAGGCCAGCTTGCCGTGGGCGTTCGCGGGCTGCGTGGTCGTCTCGGTCACGACGGTGTTCTTGGCCGACGCTTTCGGTTTCGAGGCGCCGGACGGTTTGCCGGATTTCCCGGCGCTCTTCCCTTTGCCGCCCTTCTGACCACCTTTGCCGCCGCCGTTCCCTCCGCCCTTGTCGTTCTTTGCGAAGGCCGGGGACGCGCCAAGCTCTGGCACGATCGGGGCGAGGGGGCCAAGGATCAGCGCCGAAAGCCCCAAGGCCGCAATCAGTGTATTCTTTCGCATCGTGTAAATCCCTCCGGAACGCCGCACCCGCGGGTGCGGAGAAAGTCGGGTCCCATTTGCCCGCGATTTCATGGCAGAAGTGTGGCAGATCAGTGGCTTTCCCCTGTGACTGCCCAACGCTTGCCTTGACAGAAGGCAGAGTTGGTGGCGCAACGGCCGTCGAATACCCGGAGGAAGCGAAATGACTGGATTTTCAGATGCGGCCCGTATGGCGTCCGAAGCGCTTCGGGATCTCTTTCCGCCGACGCCGCTTCAACGCAACGATCACCTCTCGGTGCGATACGGGGCTGATATCTGGCTGAAACGCGAAGACCTTACCCCTGTTCGCAGCTACAAGTTGCGCGGTGCGTTCGCCGCGATGCGGAAAGTGCTGGCCACGGATCCGGCGCACGGCCATTTCGTCTGTGCGAGTGCTGGCAACCACGCGCAGGGGATGGCCTATGCCTGCCGTCATTTCGGCGTGAAGGGCACGATCTTCATGCCGGTGACGACCCCTCAGCAAAAGATCGACAAAACCCGCGTTTTTGGGGGTGATAGTATCGAAATTCGTCTGGTAGGCGACTATTTCGACCAGACGCTGTCGGCGGCGCAGCGTTTCTGCGCCGAGGTTGATGCGCATTTCCTGTCGCCCTTCGACGACCCCGACGTGATCGAAGGGCAGGCCAGTGTGGGCGTCGAAATCCTCGATCAGCTCGGCACCCCGCCGGACCTGGTGATTCTGCCGGTCGGCGGCGGCGGCCTTGCCGCCGGGGTGACGGGCTTCATGGCCGAGGAAGCGCCCCGGTCCGGGTTTCGCTTCGTGGAGCCTGCCGGTGGTGCGAGCCTTGCGGCAGCCGTCGCCGCCGGGGAGCCGGTCACCTTGAAACGGGTGAACAGTTTCGTCGACGGCGCCGCGGTTGCCCGGATCGGGGCCGAACCCTTCGCACGGCTCCAGGGCGTCCGCGCGGAACACATTCTCGCCGCACCGGAAGACCGTGTCTGTATCACGATGCTCGAAATGCTGAACGTCGAGGGCATCGTATTGGAACCGGCCGGCGCGCTGTCGGTCGACGTCCTGCCGGAGTTGGCAGGGGACATTCGCGGCAAGACGGTCGTTTGCGTGACCTCCGGCGGCAACTTCGACTTCGAACGGCTGCCCGAGGTGAAGGAACGCGCACAGCGTTATGCGGGGTTGAAGAAATACTTCATTCTCCGGATGCCGCAGCGACCCGGCGCCTTGCGCGAATTCCTGTCGATGCTCGGTCCCGAAGACGACATCGCCCGGTTCGAATACCTGAAAAAGTCCGCCCGGAACTTCGGCTCGGTGCTGATCGGGATCGAAACCAAGGCGGCCGACAACTTTTCCGAACTGACGCGCAAACTCGACGAGGCTGCCTTTTCGTATCGCGATATCACGGACGACGAAGCTCTGGCTGAATTCCTTATCTGACGCCTATTGCGGGCACGGTCACGCGGCGAAGACGCCCGAACGGCCGCGATCCGTCAGACCGGCAAGGAAGATGTCGCGGGACGTGAAATAGACGTCCACGATCCGAGGGATGTCGATTCCGTCGCGATGCCCCAATGCCGCCTTGCGCTCGCCATCCTGGCACAGGGCCCCGAATTCGGCGAAGCCGAGATTCCAGGCTCCGCCCTTCAGGAAATGCAGATCGGACTCGAACCTTGCCGGGTTCGGCTGGGTTTTCAGCCGCATGACGACGCCTTCAACTTCGTCGAGAAACAGGTCCACAACCTCCGCGAAGCTGTCGCTTCCAATTTCGAACCGCAATTCGTCCACGCGCGCCCAATCAATCATCTTCATCTCCACCAAAAAAGCCCTTCAATGGGCAGAGATTACGAACTCGACCTTGCGGAGCGGTTAACTCCCGGCCGGAGCGGCAACGCGTTCAAGGCATCTTAACCCGTGTGCGGATAACTGGCCCGCACGACCGGATGAGGCCGGACGGAAGGTGTTGATGGTGCAGCCAATTGCGATTTCGGACGACTGCTCTCTGCCCGATGAGCCCGCGACCGGACCGCGCCGCGTTCTTGTGGTCGACGACAGCCGGATGCAGCGCAAGATCCTGTCCACGCAACTTGCCCGATCGGGCTACGCTGTGATCGAAGCCGGCAGCGCCGAAGAGGCGTTGCGGCTCCTCGAACATCAGGCACCGGACATCGTCATATCGGACTGGATGATGCCGGGCATGACCGGGATCGAGTTCTGTCAGGCACTCCGCAGCCGCGCGCAGGAAAGCTATGTTTATTTTATCCTGCTGACCTCAAAGACCGAATCGGCCGAGATTGCACGCGGATTGGATGGCGGCGCGGACGACTTCCTGACCAAGCCGGTCAGCGGGGATGAATTGCGTGCCCGCATCACGGCCGGGGAGCGAATCCTGAGGATGGAGCGCGAACTGACGGACAAGAACCGGCTCTTGTCCTCGACGCTAGGCGAATTGCAGGCGCTCTACGATTCGGTCAACCGCGACCTGATGGAAGCGAAGAAGCTCCAGCAAAGCCTCGTCCGCGAACGGCACCGGAGCTTCGGCAATGCCGAGGTCAGTCTCCTGTTGCGCCCGTCTGGCCATGTCGGGGGCGACCTCGTCGGCTTCTTTCCGATCAACGCGTGCCGGGTCGGGTTCTTCTCCATCGACGTATCGGGCCATGGTATTACCTCGGCGCTGATGACGGCGCGGTTGGCGGGGTATCTGTCAGGCAATTCGCCCGAGCAGAACATGGCGCTCGTCCTGACCGAGTTCGGTACCTACGACGCCCGCGATCCCGGCGACCTCGCCCGGCAACTGAACCGCGTCGTGCTGAAAGAGATGCAGACGGAGAACTACTTCACGCTGGCCTATGCGGATGTGGACCTCATTACCGGCCGTGCCTCGCTGGTGCAGGCGGGACACCCGCATCCGGCGGTCCAACGCGCCGACGGCCGCGTCGATTACCTCGGCTCCGGCGGATTGCCGATCGGGCTGATCGACGGCGCGGAATACGAAAGTTTCGACGTTCAGCTCGATCCCGGCGACAGGCTGTTTTTGATGTCGGACGGTATTACTGAAGCAGAGGATGCCGACGGAATCCAGCTTGGCGAGGAAGGTCTGACCCGCATCATGGACCGCTGCGCCAACCTGCGCGGCACCGGATTCCTCGAAGCGTTGGTCTGGCAGCTCAGCGACCATTCCGGGGCGGAATTCGGCGACGATGTGTCCGGTGTCTTGTTCGAGTTCCACCGCGCGAAGGGAGACGCCGGCTAGAGGCTCCGCCGCACCACGTCAAGGAAGTGCCGGTCGCCGTCATTGCCGAGAAGGGGCGCCGCAGCCTCGATCGGCATCCACACGGCTTGATGTCCGGGCTCCGTCGGCGGGCCTATCCGCCGGGTCGGGCGGGCCAGGTAGATCGTACAAAACTTTTCCGCCCATTTGTCATATTCGGGCATGTAGACGAACCGCCGGAACGCGCCAATGCGGCGCGGCGCGGCGATCGTCCAGCCGGTTTCTTCCCCGACTTCGCGATGAAGCGCGCGCAAAGGCGATTCGCCGGGATCGATACCGCCGCCGGGCAGCTGGAACTCCGGTTCCGGCTCCGCCTGGTGGGTCAAAAGCACGTTGCGGTCACGCAAAAGGACGGCATAGACGCCGTGCCGAATGCCGTATCGCTGCCCTCGCACAAGCGGTTCCCCAAACCGTCTGATCATCGCCGTCCCTTGGCCCCCGGGTTGTCGTCCCCATATTGTCGGGGTATGGCAGGGCGCAAGCCGCAAGGAAACCCCATGACACAACTGTCGCAGATCGCTTGGGACGATACCGTCCTCCCGTTTCAGCTCGACCGCTCGGACATCCGGGGTCGGGTGGCACGGCTTGACGGTGTGCTCGACAAGATTCTGTCGCAACACAACTATCCCGGCATGGTCGAAGCACTGGTCGCGGAGGCCGCGCTGCTGACGGCGCTGATCGGGCAGACGATCAAGCTGCGGTGGAAGCTGTCCCTGCAAATCCGTGGCGATGGACCGGTGCGGATCATCGCGACCGATTACTATGCCCCCGCGAAGGAGGGGGAGCCGGCGCGCATCCGCGCCTGGGCCTCCTACGATGCGGAGCGCGCGGATCCAGCGGCCCCTGGTTTCGGCCAGATCGGTCACGGCTATTTCGCGATCCTCATCGACCAGGGCGCCGGAACCACTCCTTATCAGGGGATTACACCCATTGCCGGCGGTTCGCTTTCCGCCTGTGCAGAGACGTATTTTGCCCAGTCCGAGCAGCTTCCCACCCGGTTCGCCCTGTCGTTTGGCCGCTCGCGCCTCCCCGGTGAGGGAGAGCGTTGGAGAGCGGGTGGGGTGATGCTTCAGCACATGCCCAAGGCATCGCCCTTCGTTGCGTCGGAAGGTGGCAGCGGGGAGGGCGGGCTTCTGGCGGCGGGCGACATGCTCGACGGCGATGAAAGCGAGAATTGGTCGCGCGCCAATCTTCTTCTCGACACGGTCGAGGAGCTGGAGCTTATCGGCCCGCAGGTCGCCCCGACCGATCTTCTCGTTCGGCTCTTCCACGAAGAGGGTCCGCGCGTCTTCGATGCCCAGTCGGTCAAGTTCGGATGCTCCTGCTCGCCGGAGAAGGTGCGCGAAAGCTTGTCGATCTACTCCGCCAAGGATATCGCGCACATGACGACGGACGAGGGCATCGTGACCGCCGACTGTCAGTTCTGCGGCGCGCATTACACCTTCGATCCGCAGACACTTGGCTTCGAAGCGAAGAAAACCCCAGATGACGACAACTGATCCGCTCGGACCGGTTTTGCAGGCGCTGAACCGTCCGGGGCGGGATACGTCGGACTACGACCTCAACCCCGGCACGGTGCTGGCCGAAGGCAGGACGCTGCGTCCGGCCGGGGTGCTCGTGCCGCTCATGCCGGGCCCGCGCGGGATGGAGGTGATCCTCACCAAGCGCTCTTCCCGGCTGAAGCATCATCCTGGCCAGATCGCCTTTCCGGGCGGCAAAGTTGACGAGGGTGATGCCGACCCCGTCGCCGCGGCCTTGCGCGAGGCGGAGGAAGAGATTGGCCTGCGGGCGAAAACCGTCGAGGTTCTCGGCACGACGGGCGCGCACGAAACGGTGACGGGGTTTCTCGTCACGCCCGTTTTCGGTCGGGTCAGAGACGATTTCAAGCCAGTTCCAGAAGCGGGCGAGGTCGATGAGGTGTTCTCGGTTCCGCTTGCCCATGTCGCGAACCCGGGTAACTTCCGGGTCGAAGGCCGGCAGTGGCGCGGGCAGGTCCGGCGCTACTATGTGGTGCCCTATGGGCCCTATTACATCTGGGGCGCAACAGCGCGTATCCTGAAGGCCCTGGCGGACCGGATGGCGGAATGAAGATCGAAGGCGAATGGATCGAGGCGGAGGGGGTGCAGCAGGTTCTCCACCTTCTGACCGATGCCGGCCATCAGGGATTGCTGGTGGGTGGCTGCGTCCGCAATGCGCTCCTCCATCAGCCGGTGGCCGATATCGACATCGCGACCGATGCCGTCCCGGAACGTGTCATCGCGCTCGCAAAGGCCGCCGGGCTAAAAGTCGTGCCGACCGGGATCGAGCATGGGACGGTGACAATCGTTGTCTTCGGCGAGCCGCATGAGGTGACGACCTTCCGGCGTGATGTGGAAACGCATGGCCGCCACGCCACCGTCGCGTTCTCGACGCGGGTTGAGGAGGACGCGGCAAGGCGCGATTTCACGATGAACGCTCTTTACGCTGATGCCGGTGGGCAGGTGGTCGATCCGCTTGGCGGGTTGCCGGATCTTGAGGCGCGGCGCGTCCGCTTTGTCGGCGATGCTTGCGCACGGATCCGCGAAGATTACCTGCGCATCTTGCGGTTCTTCCGTTTCCACGCCTGGTACGGCGATCCGGACGCCGGGATGGATGCCGAGGCGCTTGCGGCATGCGCTGATAATTCCGCCGGAACAGAGACGCTTTCGCGCGAACGGATCGGTCATGAAATGCGCCGGCTCCTCGCGGCCCAGGACCCGGCACCTTCGGTCGCGGCCATGCGGGCGACGGGAGTCCTCGGCCATGTCCTGCCGGGTGCCGACCCGCGTGCGCTGGCGCCGCTGGTGCATCTGGAACCGCCATATGCGCCCGACTGGCTGCGCCGGCTGGCCGCGCTGGGCGGCCCGGACCCGACCGATTCCCTTCGCCTGTCGCGCGATGAGGCACGAAAGCTTGCGGTGCTGGCCGACGGGGTCGGGTCGATGTCCGGCGCGGGGGAGCTTGCCTACCGGCACGGCGCGGAACTGGGCCGCGATATCCTCCTCTTGCGGGCGGCAGTCTTGGAGATGCCGATGCCGGCTGACTGGGAATCCGCGATTGCGCGGGGCGCCGTCGCCGAATTCCCGCTGAAGGCCGCCGATCTCATGCCTGGGCTGTCCGGCGCCGAACTCGGCGCGCGGTTGAAAGACCTCGAGGCGCGGTGGGTCGGGTCGGGCTTCGAATTGTCACGGGAACAATTGCTGTCTTGAATCCGGACGACGGCAGAGGGCAGGATGGCCCGCCGAACCGACGGACAGGGCAAAAATGACTTTCGATACTTTCCCCGCGCTTGTCGCGCTCGCGCTTGCCACGCTTTTCACGCCGGGGCCGAACAACGCAATGCTGGCCGCATCGGGCGCGAATTTCGGCTTTCGCCGCACCGTGGCGCATCTTCTGGGGGTGGCCACGGGTTTTCCACTGATGCTTCTGGTCGTCGGCCTCGTGCTGGGCGGGCTTTTCCAGACCAGTGCCATCCTGCGCGAAACCTTGCGCTGGGGCGGGGCGCTGCTGCTCCTCTGGATCGCTTGGAAAATCGCGACTTCAAGTGGAATAGGGTCGAAATCCAGCGGCGCACACCCGATGACCTACCTTCAGGCCGTGGGTTTTCAATGGATCAACCCCAAGGCCTGGTCGATGGCCATTGCCGCCACGTCGCAATTCATCCTGCCCTCTGCGCCCGTGATAACGGCGGCGGTCGTGGCCGTTACCTTTCTCACCCTCGGCATAGGATCCGGCGCGACCTGGACCTATGCGGGGCAGGCGATCGCGCGCTGGCTGACCACGGACAGGCGCCTGAAGATTTTCAACGTGATCATGGCCGGCCTGATCGTGCTCAGCATCGTGGAGCTTGTCCGGCACTGAGTTCCCCTTTTCGCCGGACCGCGCTATATCCGTTCGGCAACCCGAAAGGCGCCCGCGATGTTCCGGTTCTTCGAGAACCTCGTCGATCCCTATGTCCCTTATCAGGAGACGGACACGCCCCCGCGGCGTCTGCTGCCGTTCCTGATGGACTATGCCCGGCCCTTCCACCGCGTCTTCGCGGCAACCGCAGTGCTGACGACCGCGGTCGCGGCGATGGAGGTCGGCCTGATCTGGTATGTCGGGCGGATCGTCGATCTTTTGAACGACGGGACGCCGGCCGAGGTCATGCGCACCCACGGGATGGAGTTCCTGTTTGCGGCGCTGGCGGTCCTCTTGGTCCGTCCGATCATTTCGGGTGCCGATGTTGCGCTTCTGCACAATACGATCCTGCCGAATTTCGGGGCGCTGATCCGCTGGCGGTCGCACAAGCATGTGTTGCGACAGCCGGTCGGGTGGTTCGAGAACGACTTTGCCGGCCGGATCGCCAACCGGATCATGCAAACGCCGCCTGCCGCCGGGGACGCCGTCTTCCAGACCTTCGACGCGGTGGCCTTTGCGGTCACGACGCTTGTCGGGTCCGTGGCGCTCCTTCTGAATTCCGATCCGCGTCTCGTCGTTCCCTTGCTGATCTGGATCGTCCTTTACCTGGCACTTCTGCGCTGGACAGTGCGCCGCGCTGGTCCGGCCTCGACCGCCGCTTCGGACGCGCGTTCGCAGGTCACCGGCCGGGTTGTCGACAGCTATTCCAACATCCATTCGGTGAAGATGTTTGCCCATCACGACCGCGAAATGGCCTATGCTGGCGAGGCGATCGAGAATGCCCGGAAAACCTTCCAGCACGAGATGCAGATCGTCACGAGGATGGATATCGCGCTGACGATCCTGAACGGGATGCTGATCGTCTCCGTCACAGGGCTCGCGTTGAAACTCTGGTACGACGGCGAGGCGACGGTCGGGCTTGTCGCGGCGGCGACGGCATTGGTGCTGCGGCTCAACAACATGACCTATTGGATCATGTGGGCCACGACGAACCTCGTTCAGGCGCTCGGTGTCGTGGTCGAGGGTATGGAGACGATCGCTCAGCCGATCGCGCTCGTGGACCGGCCGGGCGCGAAACCTCTGGAGTTCAAGGCTGGTGAGATCGAGATCGACGGACTCAGCCACCATTACGGCCGTGGGTTCGGCGGTCTCAACCGTGTCGATCTGACGATCCGGCCGGGCGAGAAGATCGGGCTTGTCGGCCGCTCGGGTTCGGGCAAATCGACACTCGTGAAGCTCCTTCTGAGGTTCTACGACGCCGAGGCGGGGCATATCCGCATTGACGGTCAGGATATCGCCGACGTGACGCAGGACAGCCTGCGCCGCCGCGTCGGCATGGTGCAGCAAGACAGTTCGCTTCTCCACCGCTCGGTGCGCGACAACATCCTCTACGGCCGGCCTGACGCGACGGAAGCAGATGTCGTTCGCGCCGCGAAACGGGCAGAGGCGCATGACTTCATCCTCGATCTGACCGACCCCGAGGGTCGTAGGGGGTATGACGCCCAGGTCGGAGAACGCGGGGTGAAGCTGTCGGGCGGCCAGCGTCAGCGGATCGCCCTGGCCCGGGTCATCCTCAAGGACGCCCCCATCCTCGTTCTCGACGAGGCAACATCCGCGCTCGACAGCGAGGTCGAGGCGGCCATCCTAGACACGCTTTACGGCGTCATGGAGGGCAAGACCGTCATCGCCATTGCCCACCGGCTGTCGACCATCGCGCAGATGGACCGGATCGTCGTCCTTGACGACGGCAGCGTTGCAGAAATCGGAACGCATGCCCAACTTCTGGAACGGAAGGGCCTTTACGCCCGGTTCTGGGACCGGCAATCAGGCGGCTTTATCGGTACCGACGAGGCGGAGGCAGCGGAATGAAGGCTGGTGACATGATCGACGCCTTCCGTCCTGCCGAAGGCCCGCCGCCGCGAAACCTTGGCGGGTTCTTCCTGTGGTGTCTTTCCGGGGCCTGGTGGCCATTGATCCTCGCCGCGGTTCTGTCGGCTGTGGCAGGCACGATGGAAGTCGTGACCGCATGGTTCCTCGGCGCCATTGTCGATGCGGCAGAGGCCGGCAACCCGTCGGCAATCCTGTCCGACCACTGGATGCTTCTCGCCGGGTTTGCGGTCTTTCTGGTCATATTGCGCCCCGTCGCATTCGGGCTGTCCGCGGCGTCGAACTCGGTCATCGTCCAACCCAACGTCCTTCCGCTTGTCCTGTCGCGGCTTCACCGCTGGACGCTGGGGCAAGCGGTGACCTTCTTCGACAATGATTTCGCCGGGCGCATCGCGCAAAAGCAGATGCAGGCGGCGCGCGCCGTGACCGACGTCGCAAGCGAATCGATCAACACCATTGCGTTCGCGCTCGCCTCGCTGGCCGGGTCGGTCGTGTTCCTGATGACGATAGATGGCTGGATGGCCCTGGCGCTCGGCGTTTGGATCGTTGCCTACCTTCTTCTCATCCGGGCGTTCCTGCCCAAGGTGCGTGGCAAGTCAGCGGCACGGGCCGGTGCGCGGGCGATGGTGACGGGGCAGGTCGTCGACACGATCACGAATATCAAGACGGTGAAGCTCTTTGCCCATGCGGAGCACGAGGACAAGGCGGCCTTGCGGGCGATGTCCGGCTTTCGCGACACGGCGCTCGATTTCGGTGTGCTTTCGGCCTGGTTCCGGTTGGCGCTGATGACCATCGCGGGTCTCCTCCCGCTGATCCTGATCGGCGGTGCGCTCTTGCTCTGGACCAGGGGCACCGCGACCACCGGGGATATCGCCGCAGCCGGAACAATCTCCATCCGCATCGCGCAGATGACCGGGTGGGTTAGTTTCACGCTCATGTCGATCTATGCCTCGATCGGCGAGGTTGAGGACGGAATCCGCACCCTAACGCCGCCGCATACGCTCACCGACGCAGCGGGCGCCGAGGAGCTTGGCCGCATCAAGGGCGAGGTCCGGTTCGACGACGTCAGCTTTGCCTATGGCCGCGCGAACGGTGGGCTCGACCATGTCAACCTGACCATCCGGCCGGGCGAAAAACTGGGGATCGTCGGTGCGTCCGGGGCGGGGAAATCGACCCTCGTCGCGCTCCTGCTCAGGCTCTATGACGCCGAGAACGGGCGAATTCTGGTCGATGGGCACGATGTGCGCGCGGTGACGCAGGAAAGCCTCCGCCGCCAGATCGCGATGGTCACGCAGGAAACCGCGATGTTCAACCGTTCCGCACGGGACAACATCTATTACGGCCGGCCCGCCGCGACCGAGGAGGAGATGATCGCTGCGGCAAAGGCCGCCGAGGCGGACGAATTCATCCACCGACTTCAGGACCACAAGGGCCGTAAGGGATACGAGGCGTATCTCGGCGAGCGCGGCGTGAAGCTTTCGGGCGGACAGCGTCAGCGGATCGCACTGGCCCGCGCCTTCCTCAAGGACGCGCCGATCCTGGTGCTGGACGAGGCGACCTCGGCACTCGACAGCGAGGTCGAGGCGCAGGTTCAGGGTGCTTTGCATCGCGTGATGCAGGGAAAGACGGTTCTCGCCATCGCACACCGGCTGTCGACGATCGCCGAGATGGACCGGATCGTCGTCCTGGATCAGGGGCGGCTGGTCGAAGAAGGCTCCCACGCCGAGCTTCTGGCCAGGGGCGGGCTCTACGCGCGGTACTGGAACCGGCAATCGGGTGGATTCATCGGAACCGAAGAGGCGGCGGAGTGAAGCTGACGGTCGAACGCCTCGGCCATCTCGGCGACGGCATTGCGCCGGGGCCTGTCTTCGTGCCGATGGCGCTGCCGGGCGAGGTGGTGGAAGGTGATGTGACGGACGGTCGGATGGCCGACCCCAGGATCGTCACACCGTCGCCCGCGCGGGTGAGACCAGCCTGTCCGCACTACCGCGCCTGCGGAGGTTGCAGCCTGATGCATGCCTCGGAGGATTTCGTCGCCGATTGGAAGGCGGGCGTGGTGCGGACCGCTCTGGCCGCGCAGGGGCTGGAGGCGCCGTTCCGCCCGGTCATGACCTCACCACCGCAGTCGCGCCGCAGGGCGACGCTGTCGGGCCGGCGCACAAAGAAGGGCGCATTGGTCGGTTTCCACGGCCGCGCGTCCGGCACGATTGTCGAGATACCGGGTTGCCGGCTCTTGCATCCGGCCCTCATTGCGGCGCTGCCGCTTTTGAACGAGGTCACGATGCTTGGCGCCTCGCGCAAGGGCGAGGTCGCGCTGACGGTCACAGTGACAGAGGGCGGGCTCGACCTGGCGGTGTCGGACGGAAAACCGCTTGAACAGAGCCTGTTTTTGGTGCTTGCAGCGTTGACGGAGCGCGCCGGTCTCGCCCGCATCGTCTGGAACGGGGAACCGGTCGTCAGCCGGCATCCGGCGGCACAGCGTTTCGGCAATGCCCGCGTGGTGCCACCCGCCGGCGCGTTCCTCCAGGCGACGGAGGCCGGAGAGGCGGCGCTTGTGGCCGCGGTGCGCGATGCGGTTGGCGGCGCGAAACGGATTGCCGACCTTTTTGCCGGATCCGGCACGTTCAGCCTGCCACTCGCCGACCGTGCCGAGATTCATGCCGTCGAGGGCGAGGCGGCAATGCTCGCGGCGCTGGATGCCGGCTGGCGGCAGGCCCCTGGCCTTCACCGCGTCACCACCGAGACGCGTGACCTCTTCCGGCGCCCGCTGCTCCCGGACGAGCTGAAGCGCTTCGACGCCGTCGTGATCGACCCGCCCCGCGCGGGAGCGGAGGCGCAGGCGCGCGAGCTTGCCGGATCGTCGGTGGCGGTTATTGCTGCCGTGTCCTGCAACCCCGTCACCTTCGCCCGCGACGCGCGTCTTCTCGCGGACGGCGGATTCGCGATCGACTGGATTCAGGTCGTCGATCAGTTCCGCTGGTCGCCGCATGTGGAACTCGTGGCCCGGTTCAGCCGCTGACTCACCTTGACGTGAGCGAAAATTTGCCGACTTCCGGGAGGTTCGCGATGGGTGTAGAACGTTCAAAAAACCGGAACGAACGGGTCGGGGCAGTGAGCATGTTCAATCGCAGATCAATCGTGGCAATGGCGGCGACGGGGCTTCTCGCCGCCTGCGGCGGGTCGAAGTTCCGATCCTACAATGGCCCTGAGGTGACGCGCATCGTCGTCTACAAGGGCGAGCGCAAGATGCATCTCGTCAACGGGACGAAGGCGCTCAAAAGCTACAAGATCGGCCTTGGCGGCAATCCGGTTGGGGCCAAGCAGGTCGAAGGCGACGGCAAGACGCCTGAAGGCTTCTACCAGATCGACCGCCGCAATCCGAACAGCACCTATCACCTTTCCTTGGGCATTTCCTATCCGAGCGAGCGAGATATCGAAGAGGCGAAGGCGCTCGGCAAGGCGCCGGGCGGCGACATCTTCATTCACGGACGGGCCCGCAAGAACAAGGGTCGCGGCAAGGACTGGACGGCCGGTTGCATCGCCGTGAAGGACAAGGAGATGGAAGAAATCTATTCGATGGTCCGCACAGGCACCGAGATCGTCATCCTGCCCTGAGCGGGACGTAAACCCGTCGCATTCCGTTTCAGGTCAAACGGTTAGCCGCCGGTGACCAGTGTCCACCAGATCTTGCCGCCGGGTTCCTGGAACCAGGCGAAACCGACGTCGCGGGCGGCCGGGTCAAGGATCACAGCGCGGGTATCCGCCAGTTCCATCCAGGCCGAAAGCGTCTCAAGCTCGGTCTCGTAGGTCTCAGAGATATTCTCGCCCAGCATCTGCCCCTGATACCCCGTGCGCTGAACGCGCAGAAGCGGCGAAGACCCGTCGGAACCGAAGTGCCACGGCCGGTTCTGAACCGCCATGTCGCGCGAATGGGTCGCGGCAGCGGCGGTCAGCAGCGGGTTAGGTGACAAGGGCGCGGCACTGGCGGCGGCCCGGAGGGAGTTGATCGAGTCGATCATGGAATAGGTCACACGACTCTCGTCGCCGGGCTTGATGATGTAAGCCTTGGGCAGGGGTCTGCCGTCCGGGCCGAGTTGCGGAGGCGTGGTGACACATCCGGCCAGTGCCAGGACCGCCACAAGGCAGAAGGAAAGCAAACGTGTCATGCGGCGACCATCCCTGTTTACGCAGGCCCGTCCTTACAGCCTCGTCTGGTAAGGTTCAAACGCGATCTGTGGGGATCGGCGGGGTTCTGACACGAGAGTGAATTGAGATTGCGCGCCGCCCGGATTATTGTCGCGGCCATTCCGATCGCGCGATCCCGCGCCGACAAGAACCAAGGTACCTTGAGGATGAGCTCTCACAATTCCGTCAGAATGAACCGCCGGGCGGTGCTGGCGTCGGCTGCCGCTGCCAGCACCGTGTTGGCGATGCCGGCCTTTGCCCAGACCGGCGCAGACACGACCGAGATCGAGAACGATCTCAATTCAAACATCCGCCATAACATCTCCAGCTTCCGCTCGTTGCAGTGGCAGCCCTATTTCAGCGACACCAAGAAGGGCGCCATTCTCGTCGACACCACGTCGCGGGCGCTGCATTTCTGGTCCGAGGACCAGACGATCTATCGGCTCTACCCGACCAGCGTTCCCTTGACCGAAGACCTGACCCGTCGCGGCCGGACCGAGGTCGTCCGCAAGGTCGTCGGCCCGGAATGGCGACCGACCCCGGCGATGAAGATCCGCAATCCGGAATGGCCGGACTATGTCGGCCCTGGCCCGGACAACCCGCTTGGGACCCATGCCCTCTACCTGTCTTGGGAATTCTACCGCATCCACGGAACACACGATACGCGCAAGATCGGGCGCAGATCGTCCAATGGCTGCATCGGCTTGTATAACGAACACATCGCCGAACTGTTTTCCCTTACTCAGTCCGGCACCCAGGTGTTGCTGATCTGAAGCCCTGTCCAGCCCGGTGAAACCGCCGCGCCATCCTCGCCCGGCGGGGCGGCACGTCCGCCGCTGCCGGCAACGAATCGCAGGTCGGATAAAACGAACCGACAGGCGGTGGATTCCCACCGCCTTTTCGTTTCCCCCGGCTCAGGCGACCCAGCCGGCGAGGTTGTCGCCCAGAACCGCCATCAGCGCGGCGATGTGGGCGTCATCGTCATTGAGGCAGGGAATATAGGTGAAGCTTTCGCCGCCGGCATGCTCGAACGCTTCGCGGATCTCGCCCTGTATCTCCTCCAGCGTCTCGATACAGTCCGCCGAGAACGCGGGCGAGATCACCGCGATCCGCTTTTTTCCGGCCTTTGCAAGTTCGGCGACATGTTCGACGGTATAAGGCCGCAGCCATTCTTCCGGACCGAAGACGGACTGGAAGGTCGTGTCGATCGCTCCCTTGTCCCAGCCCAGCGCCTCACGCAAAAGCCGCGAGGTTTTCTGGCACTGGCAGTGATAGGGGTCGCCTTCCAACAAGTAGCGCTTCGGCATCCCGTGATAGGAGGCGACCAGAACATCCGGCCGGCGGTCGATCGCCGCATAGGCCCGTTCGACCGATTGCGCGAGCGCCTTGATATAGAGCGGGTGATCGAAATACTCCGGCACGATCCGCGCGGCAGGCTGGCGCTTTTCCTTCATCAGGGCGCGGAAGAGCTGATCGTTCGCCGTCGCCGAGGTGGCGCCCGCATAGTGAGGGTAAAGCGGCAGGAACACGATCTTCTCGCAGCCCGCCTCGACCATCCGGCGGACGACACTTTCGGTCGAGGGATTGCCGTAGCGCATGCAGAACTCCACCATCACGCCGTCGCCATACCGCTCCTCAACGGCCGTTCTCAGCTTTGCCGTTTGTGCCTTGGTGATGGTCATCAAGGGACTTTCGTTCAACTCGTGGTTCCAGATCGACTTGTAGTTGGCACCCGAACTGAACGGGCGCTTCGACAGGATGATGAGCTGCAGAAGCGGCTGCCACTTCCAGACTGGATAGTCGATCACCCGCTTGTCGGACAGGAATTCGCTCAGGTAGCGCCGCATTGGCCAGAAGTCGTAACCGTCCGGTGTGCCGAGATTGGCCAAAAGAATGCCGATCCGCGGGCGCGCAACCGGCGGATGGTCGGCGGGCGCATGGGCAAGGCGTCCCTCACCGGGGCGATCGGTCTGGTCTTTCATGGCGGCTCCCTTCGTCTCCGAGGGTTGAGATAGACGGAAATCGACGCGCGTCAATGTTCCCCGGACAATGGCTTGTCGCCGAGCGGCGTCTCCGTTGCGCCCAGCGCGTCGGCCAGACGCGCGGTCGCCGAACCGGGGCGGAGCGGCTTTTGCTGGCTTTCATCGGGGGCCCACCCGGTGAGATAGATCATCTCGAACGTCGCGGCGATGCGGTGCCCTTCGGCGGGAAATGACGCGGAATAGACACGAGCAGCTTCGGGAAAGAGCGCGCGGGGCGCGGTGCGCCGCGGCCTGAGAGACAGGGCGTTGCCTTCTCCCATCGCGCGGAGATCGGCGATGAGATGGAACATCGTCGCGTAAGTCACGGTCTTTTTCGCCGCATCGGCGACGGGCAGTGCGAACCCCGCCCGTTGCAGCAGAGCGCCAAGATCGCGGATCTCTGCCATCGGCAGCACCCGGGCCGAAAGCCCGCCGGCCAGGTGGCTTTCGGCCTCTGCCAGAGATGCACGCAGTTCCGACAGGGTGCGGCCGCCGAACAGAACCCCGATGAACAGCCCATCCGGCTTCAGCGCCCGCCGGCACTGGATGAGCTGGCCGACCGGATCGTTCGCCCAGTGCAGCGACAGCGCATGAATGACGAGATCATGAGAGCCGGGATCGAGGGCGAGGGTTTGCTCATCCGCGACGATCCGGGCGTCGGGCAGGATTTCGGCCCAGGGGCCCGGAAATCCCGTCACCACGGCAGGCGCCGTAAACGTTTTGTTAACCTCGCTCAGCCTCTCCTCGATCTCGGCGGCGGCGTCTTCGTGCAGGAAGAGGTCCGCGCCCTGTTTCAGGGCTCGGGCGCGATTGCGCAAAAGGGCGGCGTGGTCGGTGAGGGATGGAGCGGACATGATGGGCAAAACTAGGATGGTTCGTGCGGGAATGCAAAGCGCGCTGGCCCTCCTTTTCCCGCCCCAATGCATTTCCTGCGGCGAACCCACGATCAGCGACTTCGGTCTCTGCGGCGCCTGCTGGAGCGGCACACCCTTCATCTCGGGCCTCGTCTGCGATCGCTGCGGAACACCCCTGCCGGGGGAGGACGAAGGCCGGGCGGAATACTGCGATGATTGCATGACGCTGGCCCGGCCGTGGGAAAGGGGGCGTTCGGTCGTTCTTTACAAGGACAACGGGCGCAAGCTGGTGCTGGCGCTGAAGCATGGCGACAGGCTGGATCTTGCCCGGCCGGCGGGCGACTGGCTGTTGCGCGCGGCCCGGCCGATCCTGAAGGCCGACATGCTCGTGGCGCCGGTGCCGCTCCATTGGACACGACTGTTCCGCCGCAGGTTCAATCAGTCGGCGCTCTTGTCCCGCGCGCTGGCGCGGCGTGCCGCGTTCGAGCATTGCCCTGACCTTCTGGTCCGCGCGCGGCGCACCGAAAGCCAGGACGGCCGGGATCGTGACGGGCGTTTCGCCAACGTCTCCGGCGCGATCCAGCCCCATCCCCGCCGCCGCGACCGCATGCGCGGCCGTGACATCCTGCTTGTCGATGATGTGATGACCTCCGGCGCCACGCTTGCCGCCGCCGCCGATGCCTGTCTTGGCGCGGGTGCCGGTTCCGTTTCGGTTGTGACACTGGCGCGCGTTGCGAAGGATTCCTAAATCCCTATAGTCGCCCCGACTTCTGGATTTGGACCATCATGCCACGCATCGAAATCTACACCACGCCCTGGTGCCCCTACTGCGTCTCGGCCAGACGGCTACTGGAGACGAAGGGCGCCGCCTTCGAAGAAACCGACGTGTCGGGCAATCCCACGATGCGAGCCACGATGATGCAGCGCGCCAACGGTCGCCACACTGTGCCGCAGATCTTTATCGGCGGTCAGCATATCGGTGGGTCCGATGATCTCCATGCGCTCGACCGGGCGGGCAAACTCGACCCCCTGCTGGCGGCCTGAGAGATGAAAGCCGCCCTTCTTCAGCTTTCGGTGACCGACGATCCGGCAGAGAACCTGCCGGTGACGCTGTCGCTGGTGCGGGAAGCAGCGCTGAGCGGCGCGGGGATCGTCCTGACGCCGGAAGTCACGAATTGCCTTTCCTCCGACCGGGCGCATCAAAAGATCGTCCTGCGTCACGAGAGGGATGACCCGACGCTTGCCGCGCTTCGCGCGGAAGCGGCAGAGCGGGGCATCTGGCTCCTGATCGGGTCGCTCGCGCTCTTGACCGATGGCGCGGACGGGCGCTTTGCCAACCGGTCGTTCCTGATCGCGCCGGATGGCAAGATCGCGGCCCGCTACGACAAGATCCACATGTTCGACGTGAACGTGTCCGAGACGGAGCAATACCGCGAATCGGCCGGGTACCGGCCCGGCGGTGAAGCGGTTCTGGCCGAAACACCGTTCGCGCGAATCGGCATGAGCGTCTGCTACGATGTCCGGTTCCCGCATCTCTACCGCAAGCTCGCCAAGACAGGGGCAGAGGTCCTGACCGTGCCCGCCGCCTTCAACGACACGACCGGCGCGGCGCACTGGCATGTCCTTCTGCGCGCCCGCGCGATTGAGAATGGGGCCTATGTGCTCGCCCCGGCCCAGACCGGAACACATGCCGCCCATAACGGCCGCCCGCGCCGGACCTACGGACATTCGCTGGCGGTGTCGCCCTGGGGCGAGGTGTTGGTGGACGCCGGAACCGACATCGGTGTCAGCTATGTCGAGATCTCCCGCGACGAAATCGCGAAAGCCCGTGCCCGGGTGCCGTCGCTGACCCATGACCGGGATTTCGAGGGGCCATGAGCGTACCGGACCAGAACGATCCGCTCGCTGTCGCGCTCTTTTCAGAGGTCTTCATGGCGGATCAGCTGGCGCGAAACCGTATCAGCCGGGCGCTGCCGAAGGGGATGGAGCTTAGCCACTTCTCGGTTCTGAACCACCTGGCGCATCTGAATGACGAACGCTCTCCGGCGCAATTGGCCGATACCTTCCACGTGACGCGGGGGGCCATGACCAACACCTTGGCCAAGCTGGAATGGGCCGGCCATGTTCATATCCGTCCCGATTGGGACGACGCGCGGCGCAAGTTCGTGTCGATCAGTCCCGCAGGACGCGCGGCCCGCGACGCGGCGGTTGCGGCAATCACGCCCGTCATCGGCGATGTCGTTAGGGCGATCGGGCCCGAGAAAGTGCGCGCGGTATTGCCTATCCTGCGCGACATCCGGCTGCGGCTTGGCGAAAGCTAGGCGACGTCAGCGCTTCAGGCTCGCCGTGACGTAGTTGACCGAAAGGTCGCGATCCGAAATCGCCCACTGCCAACTGACCGGATTGAACACGAAGCCCTTGCGGTCGACCGGATCAAGCCCGGCCTGCGAGACAAGGTCTGCAAGTTCGTCCGGCGTGATGAACTTCGCCCAGTCATGCGTGCCCTTCGGCAGCCAGCGCATCACCCATTCGGCCCCGACGATCGCCGCCATGAAGCTCTTGGCGTTGCGGTTGATCGTCGAGGCGATGAAAAGGCCTCCGGGTCGCAGAAGCGCCTGACAGGTGGTCAGGAAACCCTGCGGGTCGGCCACATGCTCGACGATCTCCATCGCCAGAACGATGTCGAACACCTCTCCGCCAACGACCAGCGCTTCGGCGGTCGTGTGGCGGTAGTCGATATCAAGCCCCTGTTCCTCGGCATGCAGCCGGGCGACGGGAATGTTCCGCTCGGCCGCGTCGGCGCCGACGACGGTCGCGCCGAGCCGCGCCATCGGCTCAGACAACAGGCCCCCTCCGCAGCCGATATCGAGAAGGCGGAGCCCTTCGAACGGCTTCGGAGCCGTCAGGTCGCGCCCAAACTCGGCGGCGATCTGGCGGGTGATGTAGTCGAGCCGCACCGGGTTCATCATGTGGAGCGGCTTGAACTTCCCGTGCGGGTCCCACCATTCGGCGGCCATCGCCTCGAATTTCGCGACTTCGGCGGGATCGACGGTGTTGGTGGCGGCCTGCATCGTCATTCTCCGTTCTTTCCACTTGGACCCGTGGCGGCCCGGATGATTTGCGCTATATAGTCGATACATGGACCGGATCGCAGGGCAAAAGCGCGCGAGCGCCCATCTTTATCCGCAGATCGAGCCCTTCGATCAGCGCCTGATGGACGTGGGCGACGGACACCGCATCTATGTCGAGCAATGCGGCCGCCCAGACGGCCAGCCGGTGATCGTGCTTCATGGTGGCCCCGGCGGCGGATGTTCGCCCGCGATGCGACGCTATTTCGACCCCTCGGTCTACCGGATCATCCTTTTCGACCAGCGCGGCTGCGGCCGGTCCCGGCCCCATGCGAGCGTCGAGGCGAACACGACCTGGTATCTTGTCGCCGATATCGAGCGTATTCGCACGGCGTTGGACATCGCAGATTGGATCGTTTTCGGCGGCAGCTGGGGGGCGACGCTGGCGCTGGTTTACGCCCAGACTCATCCCGACCGCGCCCGTCACCTCGTGCTGCGCGGTGTGTTCCTGATGACCGAAGGGGAGCTCGCCTGGTTCTACGGCGGCGGGGCGGGGGCGTTCTGGCCGGACCGCTGGCACGAGTTCGCAAAGGTCATTCCCGAGGCCGAGCAGGACGACCTGATCGCCGCCTATCACCGCCGGCTCTTCTGCGGCGACATCCCCGTCGAGACCCGCTTCGCCCGGGCCTGGGCCGGTTGGGAGAACGCGCTGGCAAGTGTCGAGCATGACGGCATCGCCGGCGATGCGCCGGGCGACTATGCCCGCGCCTTCGCGCGGCTGGAGAATCATTACTTCCTCAACAAGGGTTTCCTTGAAGAGGACGGCCAGATCCTGCGCGACCTGCCGAAGCTGAAGGATGTGCCGGCGACGATCGTTCAGGGCCGTTACGATATGATCTGCCCGCCGGTTTCCGCTTGGACGCTCGCCCAGCACTGGAAGCGGGCGGATCTGAGGATGATTCCGGTTGCGGGTCACGCGCTGTCGGAACCGGGGATCTCGGCAGAACTGATCCGGGTGATGGACGGGCTCAGGGCGTGAATGAAACGCCACGAAAGATGAACGGAATTCCCGCCAAACTCATCCAAATGGATATTCACGCATCTGTCGGTTGACGTGGCCCCGCCCAGCCGACCAAGCTTCGCCCCGTGCAGGAACGCGAGGACACAATGAGCGAAGACACGAGGGTCACCATCGAGGCGCGCGAGAACGGGCCGCTGGTCGTGAAGGGGCTCGATACGTTGAAGGGTCCGGACGGGCAGACGCTTGCGGTCAAGCCGGTCCTGGCGCTCTGCCGGTGTGGTGGCAGCAAGTCCAAGCCCTTTTGCGACGGCAGCCACAAGACCAACGGCTTCGACAGTGCGTCAGGCACACCCGCCGGGCGGAACCGGGTGATCGACTACGAAGGTTCCGAGGTCACGGTGACATTCAACCCCCTGGTCTGCGCACATGCCGCCGAATGCGCCCGGATCGCACCGCATGCCTTCAACTCCGCCGAAAGGCCGTGGATCCAGCCGGACAAAGGCAGCCGCGCCGAGATCGAGGAGGTGATCGCCCATTGCCCCTCCGGCGCGCTGGGTCTGCGTTCGGGCGCCGGGGTCAGCCATCTTGTCGCCGACCGGGCCCGGATCGAGGTGATGCGCGACGGGCCCTACATGGTCCACGACGCCGACATGGCAGTGCCGCATCCGGGAGAGGCGACGACGCCCCGGAAATACGTCCTCTGCCGCTGCGGCAAGTCGGGGATCAAGCCCTATTGCGACGGGACGCACCGCGATCAGGGATGGAAAAGCGGGGATTGATCGCAGTCGCCGCCGGAGCGGCGGGCGGCATTGGCTTTCCCGGCACTCTTCTGCTTGCAGACTCGCCCGCCTTGGCCTATATCCGCCTCAACAGCGCGGCTACGGGGTCCAAACTCGCAGCCCACCGGGAAAGATCGACGGGCCGCTGGGCCCGTTTTTTGTTGTTTGGACGCATGACTGAACTGATCGCGAAAACCGCCATCGACCGGCGCCTGGCCGAGATCGTGACCCCGACCATCGAAGGCCTGGGGTTCGAACTGGTGCGCATCCGTCTGATGGGCGGGGTCTACAAGACCCTTCAGATCATGGCTGACCGGCCCGAGGGCGGGATCGACGTGGATGATTGCGGACGGATCTCGGTCGCGGTCTCGGCGGTTCTCGATGTGGAGGACCCGATCGAGGATCAGTATACGCTCGAAGTCTCGTCGCCTGGGATCGACCGGCCTCTGACGCGGCTGAAGGATTTCGACGTCTGGGAAGGCTACGAGGCGAAAATCGAGACCTCGGAGATGATCGACGGCCGCAAGCGCTTCAAGGGCAAGCTGGCCGGCACCGACGGCGACGAGGTGCTGATCGAGATCGAGGAAGGCACCATTGGCCTCAAGTTCGATTGGCTTGCCGATGCGAAACTCGTCCTCACCGACGAGCTGATCACTGAAATGCTGCGGCAGAAGAAGGCCACCGACACGGTGGACGAGGCCGCGTTTGACGATATCGAAGAAGAAAGTTCCGAGGAGGAATGAATGGCGATTACCTCTGCCAACCAGCTTGAGCTTCTGCAGACGGCTGAAGCCGTTGCGCGGGAAAAGATGATCGACCCGGTGCTGGTCATTGAGGCGATGGAGGAAAGCCTCGCCCGCGCCGCGAAGTCGCGCTACGGATCGGAAATGGACATCCGTGTGTCCATCGACCGCAAGACCGGCAAGGCGACCTTCACCCGCGTGCGCACGGTGGTCGAGGACGAGCTTCTGGAGAACTATCAGGCGGAGCTGACGGTCGCGCAGGCCAAGCAGTATCTCGACGACCCGAAGGTCGGCGACACGATCGTGGACGAGGTTCCGCCGGTCGACCTTGGCCGGATCGCGGCGCAGTCCGCCAAGCAGGTGATCCTGCAAAAGGTGCGCGAGGCAGAGCGCGACCGCCAGTTCGAGGAATTCAAGGACCGCAAGGGCACGATCATCAACGGCGTGGTCAAGCGCGAGGAATACGGCAACATCATCGTCGATATCGGCCGTGGCGAGGCGATCCTGCGCCGGAACGAGAAGATCGGCCGTGAAAGCTACCGCCCGAACGACCGCATCCGCTGCTACATCAAGGACGTCCGCCGCGAGGCGCGCGGCCCGCAGGTCTTCCTGAGCCGGACCGATCCGCAGTTCATGGCGGAACTCTTCAAGATGGAAGTGCCGGAGATCTACGACGGCATCATCGAGATCAAGGCCGTGGCCCGCGATCCGGGCAGCCGTGCCAAGATCGGCGTCATCTCCTATGACGGGTCGATCGACCCGGTCGGCGCCTGTGTCGGTATGCGCGGCAGCCGCGTTCAGGCCGTCGTGAACGAGCTTCAGGGCGAGAAGATCGACATCATCCCGTGGAACGAGGATCAGGCGACGTTCCTCGTGAACGCGCTTCAGCCCGCCGAGGTCTCCAAGGTCGTTATCGACGAGGAAGCCGGCAAGATCGAGGTCGTGGTGCCCGACGAGCAGCTTTCGCTCGCCATCGGCCGGCGCGGTCAGAACGTGCGGCTCGCCTCGCAGCTCACCGGGCTCGACATCGACATCCTCACCGAAGAGGAAGAGAGCCAGCGCCGCCAGGCCGAGTTCGCCGAGCGCACCAAGCTCTTCATGGAAGCGCTCGACCTTGACGAATTCTTCGCGCAGCTTCTGGTCTCGGAAGGCTTCACCAACCTCGAAGAGGTGGCCTATGTGGACCTTGACGAGCTTCTGAGCATAGAGGGCGTCGACGATGCGACGGCGTCGGAGCTTCAGGCCCGTGCCCGCGACGTGATCGAGGAGCAGAACCGCAAGGCGCTGGAGAACGCCCGGGCGCTGGGCATCGAGGACAGCCTCGTCGGTTTCGAAGGCCTGACCCCGCAGATGCTCGAGGCGCTGGCGCAAGACGGCGTCAAGACGCTCGAAGATTTCGCGACCTGTGCGGACTGGGAACTGGCCGGTGGCTGGACCACGGTCAACGGCGAGCGGGTGAAGGATGATGGTATCCTCGAGAAATTCGACATGAGCCTCGAAGAGGCGCAGCATCTTGTCATGACTGCGCGGATCCAGCTCGGCTGGGTCGATCCGGCAGAGCTTGAGGCAGAGGCCGAAGAGGGCGCCGAAGACGAGGAGGCCGAGGCCTGATATGGGCCTCGGAGGGAGCGCATATGACCCGAGGGGGACGCGACAAGGACAGGGATGAGCCCGAGCGGCGCTGCATCGTCACGGGTGACGTGCAGCCCAAGGCCGGGCTTGTCCGCTTTGTCGCCGGCCCCGAGGGTCAGATCGTTCCCGATCTGGCCGAGAAGCTACCGGGGCGCGGCATCTGGGTGACGGCCGACCGCGCCGCCATCGAGAAGGCGGCGAAGAAGGGGCTTTTCGCGAGAGCCGCGAAAACCTCCGTCACGGTGCCCGACGCCCTTGCGGATCTTGTCGAGGCGGGGTTGGCGCGGCGGGTTGTCGACCTTATTTCCCTTGCACGCAAGGCGGGCCTTGCCGTCGCCGGATTCGAGAAGGTCAAGGGCTGGCTCGCCGACGGAAAGGCGAAGGTTCTGTTCCAGGCCTCTGACGGGTCGGAGCGCGGCAAGGGCAAACTCTGGACCCCTGAAGGCGGGCGCTGGTTCGGTTGTCTCACGGCATCCGAGCTTGGTCTGGCCTTTGGGCGAGATAGTGTGGTACATGGCGCGCTTGCGGCTGGTGGACTCTCCAAGCGTGTTGTAGAGGAAGCTGCGAAGCTTACGGGCTTGCGGAAGAATGACGGCGGGACGTCCGCCGGGAAGGATACGAAGTCGGCATGAGCGATACAGACGGTAAGAAACCCCTCGGCCTTGGTGGCGGGCGTTCTGGCCAGGTGAAGCAGAGCTTCAGCCATGGCCGCACGAAAAGCGTCGTCGTCGAGACGAAACGCAAGCGCGTCGTCGTACCGAAGCCCGGTGGGGCGCCTGCCGCCACGGGCGGTGCCGGCTCTGCGAGCCGGGGCGATCCGTCGCGTCGTCCGGCCGGGATTTCCGATGCCGAGATGGAACGCCGTCTGAAGGCGTTGCAGGCCGCCAAGGCACGTGAGGCCGAAGAGGCCGAGGCACGCGCCGCCGATGAGCGTCAGCGCGAGGAAGAGCGTGAGCGCCGCCGCGCCGAGATCGAGGCCAAGGAGCGCGAGGACCGCGAGCGCGAGGAAGCGCTGAAGGCCAAGGCCGAGGAAGACGCGCGTCGCGCCGAAGAGGCCGAGGCGCGCGCTGCCCGCAAGGAAGACTTCAAGAAGCCGGCCGCGCCCGCGGCTGCGGCCACCGTCGATCCGGCGGCGGCCGAGGCCGCCGCATCCCGCGCAGAGACAAAGGGCGTATCCACTGCGGGGCCGCGCAAGACCGACCGTGAGCGTGACGATCGGGGCGGTGAGCGTGATCGCAGCGGCAAAGGCAGCCGCGATGAGGGCCGCCGGTCCGGCAAGCTGACCCTGAGCGAGGCGCTTTCTGGCGGCGGCGGGCGTCAGCGGTCGATGGCCGCGATGAAGCGCAAGCAGGAGCGGGCGCGGCAAAAGGCGCTCGGCATCAACGCCCGCGCCGAAAAGCTGGTGCGCGACGTGCAACTTCCCGAGACGATCGTCGTGCAGGAGCTTGCCAACCGCATGGCCGAGCGTGCCGCCGACGTGGTCAAGGCGCTCATGAAGATGGGCATGATGGTCAGCATGAACCAGACCATCGACGCCGATACCGCAGAGCTGATCATCGAGGAGTTCGGCCATCGGGTTGTCCGCGTGTCCGATTCCGACGTGGAACAGGTCATCGATACGGTCGACGACAAGGCCGAGGACCTCCAGCCGCGTCCGCCGATCATCACGATCATGGGCCATGTCGACCACGGCAAGACCTCGCTTCTCGATGCGATCCGCAAGACGAACGTCGTGTCCGGTGAAGCGGGTGGCATCACGCAGCATATCGGCGCCTATCAGGTGACGACGGAATCCGGGGCGGTTCTGACCTTCCTCGACACGCCGGGCCACGCCGCCTTCACCTCGATGCGGGCCCGCGGCGCGCAGGTCACGGATATCGTGGTCCTCGTCGTTGCCGCCGACGATGCGGTCATGCCGCAGACGGTCGAGGCGATCAATCACGCGAAGGCCGCCGGCGTTCCGATGATCGTCGCAATCAACAAGTGCGACAAGCCGACCGCAAATCCGCAGAAGGTCCGAACCGATCTTCTGCAGCACGAAGTCGTGGTCGAGGCGATGTCGGGCGATGTGCAGGATGTCGAAGTGTCGGCGACGACCGGCAAGGGGCTCGACAATCTTCTGGAAGCCATCGCGCTTCAGGCAGAGATCCTCGAACTCAAGGCCAACCCGAACCGTGCCGCCATGGGCGCCGTGATCGAAGCCAAGCTCGACGTGGGCCGGGGTCCGGTCGCGACGGTTCTCGTCCAGAACGGCACGCTTCGCCAGGGCGATATCTTCGTCGTTGGCGAACAGTGGGGCAAGGTGCGCGCGCTGATCAATGACCAGGGCGAGCGTGTGCCCGACGCCGGGCCGTCGGTCCCGGTCGAGGTTCTCGGCCTCAATGGCACGCCCGAGGCGGGCGACGTCCTGAACGTCGTCGAGACCGAAGCGCAGGCGCGCGAGATCGCCGACTACCGCGAGAAGGCCGCGAAGGACAAGCGCGCGGCCGCCGGTGCCGCGACGACGCTGGAACAGCTCATGGCCAAGGCCAAGGAAGACAAGGACATCGCCGAACTGCCGATCGTGGTGAAGGCCGATGTGCAGGGCTCCGCCGAGGCGATTGTTCAGGCTATGGAAAAAATCGGAAACGACGAAGTGCGCGTCCGGGTGCTGCATTACGGGGTCGGCGCGATTACCGAATCCGATATCGGCCTTGCCGAGGCGTCGGGATCGCCGGTCATCGGTTTCAACGTCCGTGCCAATGCGCCGGCACGGGCTGCCGCGAACCAGAAGGGTGTGGAAATCCGCTACTACTCGGTGATCTACGATCTGGTCGACGATGTGAAGGCGGCGGCGTCGGGGCTTCTCAAGGCCGAGGTGCGCGAGAACTTCATCGGATACGCCGAGATCAGAGAGGTCTTCAAGGTCTCCGGCGTCGGCAAGGTCGCGGGCTGTCTCGTCACCGAGGGCGTTGCCCGCCGCTCGGCCGGTGTTCGCCTGTTGCGTGACAACGTCGTGATCCACGAGGGAACGTTGAAAACCCTCAAGAGATTCAAGGACGAAGTCAAAGAGGTCCAATCCGGCCAGGAATGCGGCATGGCGTTCGAGAACTACGAGGACATCCGCCCTGGCGACGTCATCGAGATCTTCGAGCGTGAGGAAGTCGAGCGCCAGCTGGCATGAAAACGGGGCGCCTTCGCGCCCCGCGCTTCGTATCCGACAAAAAAGGCCGCCTGAACCTCAGGCGGCCTTCTTCACGACGGGATACCCTTCGAACAAGAGCTTTCCCACGCGGACGAGTATCATTCCGTTATCGAGCTGACGTTCGAACGTGCCCTGAACGGAGACACAGCTTCCAAGAGTGATGGTGCGCAGCATCGCTTAAACTCCCCCAACGGCGGGCTGCTTGGACTCTAGTTGGCAATCTTTAACAGACGGCAAATAGACACATTCGAAAGTTGCCATAGCTAGACCCGTTTGGAAACAATAATTACAGCCGGCGTCAAATCCGGCCATTAGTTGCTGCAACCTTTAGTTGTTTTATTTGACTTGTCTACAACCAATCACGCAAAATGGGAATCAGCGGCACATCGGCCGGAGGCATCGGATAGTCCCGCAGATCCTTCGCGCGCACCCAGGCAAGCTCCTGTCCCTCCCGCGCCCGCGGCACGCCCTGCCACCGCCTGCACGCAAAAAGCGGCATCAGAAGATGAAAGTCGTCATAGGTGTGGCTGGCGAAGGTCAGCGGGGCGAGGCAGCTTTTCCAGGTGTCGATCCCCAACTCCTCGTGCAGTTCGCGGATCAGTGCGGCTTCCGGTGTCTCCCCCGGCTCAACCTTGCCGCCGGGGAATTCCCACAGGCCCGCGAGCGACTTGCCCTCGGGCCGCCGGGCGAGAAGGACACGCCCGTCGGGGTCGATGAGTGCGACGGCAGAGACGAGGAGGGTTTTCAAGACCGGTAGTCAGCGTTGATGTCGATGTAGCGATGCGTGAGGTCGCAGGTCCAGACGCTCGTCGCGGCCTTGCCGACGCCGAGATCGACGGTGATCTTCAACTCATCGTTCTTCATGTAGGCCGCTGCCGCTTCCTCGCTGTAGGATGGGCTCCGCCAGCCGTTCTCGGCCAGAGTCAGGTCTCCGAACCGGATCGACATGGCGTCGCGGTCGGCTTTCGCGCCGGATTTGCCGACGGCCATGACGATGCGGCCCCAGTTCGGGTCCTCCCCGGCGATGGCGGTCTTGACCAGCGGGGAATTGGCGATGGCCATCGCCGCGCGGCGCGCATCGGACGCATCGCTGGCGCCCTCGACGCGGACCTCGACGAACTTCGTCGCCCCTTCGCCGTCGCGGACGACCTGATGCGCAAGATCCATCATCACGCCGCGCATGGCCGCCTCGAACTCCTTCGCGACCTTGCCGCGCAGATCGGCGATGGGCGCCGCCTTGGACTGGCCGGTTGCCGCAACGATCAGGGCGTCGGAGGTCGATGTGTCACTGTCCACGGTGATCGCGTTGAAGGTATCGCCGACCTGCCGCGAGACGATCTTCTGCAGCGCTGCGGGCGCGATGGCCGCGTCGGTGAAGACGTAGACCAACATCGTCGCCATGTCCGGCGCGATCATGCCCGACCCCTTGGCGATGCCTGCGATGCGGATCGTCCCGCCATCGCCCGCGACCTCGGCCTCGGCCCCTTTCGGGAAGGTATCGGTGGTCATGATCGCGCGGGCCGCCATCTCGATTGCATCTTCCGAAAGGGCGGTCTTCAACGCGCCCATTTTCGCGGTGATCTTGTCATGCGGAAAAGGCTCCCCGATCACGCCGGTGGAGGATGAAAAGACCCGCGACACAGGAATGCCCAGAGCTTCGGCGGCACTGGCGGTCACAGCGTCGACGGCCTCTTTCCCGAGTTTGCCGGTGAAGGCGTTGGCATTGCCGGAGTTGACCACGATCGCTGCACCGTCCTTCGGGCCGACCTTCGCCTTCAGCTTCGCCTCGCAGTCAAGCACACAGGCCGCGCGGGTGGCGGAGGTTGTGAAGGCGCCCGCTATGGCGGTTCCGGGTGCCAGGCGCACGAGCATCACGTCCTTGCGTCCGGCATAGCGGACGCCAGCCTCGATCGCGGCAAACTCGGCGCCAGCAATCCCGGGCAATGACGGGAAACCGCCCTTGGGAGCAAGCGGAGAGACCGGATTCAGCTTCTTCTTGGCCTCGGCGGTAACCTTTTCGGCGGCCTCGCCCACGGCGTCAACGACAGCCTCCACCCGCTCCTCGACTACCGGAAGAACGTCTTCTTCAAGCTTCTTGCGAAGCTTCTTGACCTTCACCTTCAGCTTCTTGGCCTCGTCCTTCCAGTCCGTCTTCTGCTTTGCCATGGGCCGTTCCTCCTCCGGGCGGGGGATATGTCAGTTGTCGATCAACGAGGAATTCTTGAGAATGGCGGGGTCGATTCCGTCAACCATCTTCTCAACCTTTGCGGCGTCGGTCAGCTCCGTCACTTTCGCTTCGACGGCATCGCCTTGCAGTTCTCCGGCGAGCTCATCGCGCACGTCCTCGATCTTCGGCGCGGCGGCGCTGCGGACCTCGTTGAGTTTGATCAGATGCCAGCCGAACTGGGTCTGGACCGGATCTGAAACCTGGCCCGGCTCCATCTTGACCACCGCATCCTCGAACGGCTTGACCATCATGCCGATCCCGAACCAACCGAGGTCCCCCCCGTTCGGTCCGGATGGGCCGGTGGACTTCTCCTTGGCGAGCGCGGCGAAATCGGCGCCACCGTCGACCTCGATCTTCAGCGCCTTCGCTTCGTCTTCGGTTTCGACGAGGATGTGGGCGGCGTTATATTCCTTGCCCGGCTCGGCCGCGGAGTACCGCTCATTGAACAGCGCCGCGATCGCCTCGTCGGTGACGGCGGCTTTTGCGGTGTCATCGAGGACGACGCCGGCGAGGTAGCCGCGTCTCTGGTTGTCGAGCGTCAGGTTGTTGCGTTTGCTCAGATTACCCTCGATCTCCTCCGACAATGCCACCTGCTGGATAATCTGGTCGAGAATACCGTCGAAAAGCGTTTGGTCGTCGAGCTGGAGGTACTGCGCCGGAAGGCTGTCACGCATCGCGATCATGTGGCCGAGCGTGATATCAGTCCCGTTGACCGTCGCAACGACCGTATCCGCCGTCGGATCGGCGGCACGGGCCGGTCCGGCGACCGCGATGGCCAGGGCGGCGGCGCCGATAAAGGCGGATTTCAGCATAGCGACAACTCCCGTAAAGGCCGCGACAGGGCACGGCGTTGACTATCGGACGGCAGCCCCTTACATCGCGATGGGTCTCGTGGAGGCCAAGCCGAACCTTGTTTCGCAGCCGTTCTAGGCATAGCGGAGAGCAGCGGCAAGGCCGCGTTTTTCACAGGGACGTCAGTCGAACCCGCGCGGAGAGAAAATGCTGGGCCTCGGAACAATCGCCAAGAAGGTCTTCGGCACGCCGAACGACCGCAAGGTCAAGTCGGTCCGCCCGCTGGTGGAAAAGATCAACGCACTGGAACCGGAGTTCCAGGCACTGACCGACCAGGGGATCAAGGAACGGACCGAGGCGCTGAAGGCGCGCGTAGCGAATGGTGAAAGCCTCGACGCAATCCTTCCCGAAGCCTTCGCCAATTGCCGCGAGGCCGCAAAACGGGCACTCGGCCTTCGCGCCTTCGACGTGCAGCTCTTGGGCGGGATCTTCCTTCATCAGGGCAATATCGCCGAGATGAAGACCGGCGAGGGCAAGACCCTGGTCGCGACCTTCCCGGCCTATCTGAACGCGCTCTCCGGCAACGGTGTTCATATCGTCACGGTGAACGACTACCTCGCCAAGCGCGACGCGGAATGGATGAGCAAGGTTTACGGCGCGCTCGGCCTCGCGACCGGCGTGGTCTACCCGTTCCAGGACGCCGAGGAAAAGCGCGCGGCCTACCGGGCCGACATCACCTATGCGACGAACAACGAACTGGGCTTCGATTATCTCCGCGACAATATGCGTGCGACCATCGACGACATGATGCAGCGCGACCATGCCTTCGCGATCGTCGACGAGGTGGACAGCATTCTGATCGACGAGGCGCGGACGCCGCTGATCATCTCCGGGCCGAGCCAGGACCGTTCTGAGCTTTACGTCACGCTCGACAAGTTCATTCCCGACTTGACGGAAGAGCATTTCAAGCTGGACGAAAAGCAGCGCAACGCCACATTTACCGAAGCCGGTAACGAGTTTGTGGAACAACGCCTCTGGTCGGCAGGAGTGCTTCCCGAGGGGCAGACGCTCTACGATCCGGAATCGACGACCATCGTCCATCACGTCACGCAGGCCCTGCGTGCCCACAAGCTTTTCCAGAAGGACCAGCACTATATCGTTCGCAATGGCGAAATCGTCCTGATCGACGAATTCACCGGTCGGATGATGCCGGGCCGGCGGTTGTCGGACGGGCTCCATCAGGCGATCGAGGCCAAGGAAGGCGTCCAGATCCAGCCGGAGAACGTCACGCTCGCTTCCGTCACGTTCCAGAACTACTTCCGCCTTTACGAAAAGCTCGCCGGGATGACTGGTACAGCCGCGACCGAGGCCGAGGAATTCATGGACATCTACCGTCTGGGCGTCGTCGAGGTGCCGACGAACAAGCCCATCGCCCGGAAGGACGACCACGATCAGGTCTACCGCACCCAGCGCGAGAAATACGAGGCGGTGCTGAAGCGCATCCAGAAGGCGCACGAAAAGGGTCAGCCGATCCTTGTCGGCACGACCTCCATCGAGAAGTCGGAAATGCTGTCCGAGATGCTGAAGAAGGAAGGCATCCCGCACAACGTCCTCAACGCCCGCCAGCATGAGCAAGAGGCGAAGATCGTCGCCGATGCCGGCAAGATCGGCGCCGTCACCATCGCCACGAACATGGCCGGCCGCGGTACCGACATCCAGCTGGGCGGCAACGTCGAGATGAAGGTGATGGAGGCACTGGCTGCCGATCCCGGGGCGCATCCCGACGAAGTCCGCGCCCGGATCGAGGCGGAGCACGCCGAGGAAAAGGCAAAGGTGCTGGAGGCTGGCGGCCTATTTGTCCTCGCCTCCGAGCGGCACGAAAGCCGGCGGATCGACAACCAGCTGCGCGGCCGTTCCGGCCGGCAGGGCGACCCGGGCCGGTCGTCGTTCTACCTCAGCCTCGAAGACGACCTGATGCGGATCTTCGGATCGGAGAAGCTGGACAAGGTACTCTCGACACTCGGCATGAAGGAAGGCGAGGCGATCATCCATCCTTGGGTGAACAAGTCGCTGGAACGCGCGCAGGCCAAGGTCGAGGGCCGCAACTTCGACATGCGCAAGCAGCTCCTGAAGTTCGACGACGTGATGAACGACCAGCGCAAGGTCATCTTCAGCCAGCGGCTGGAGATCATGGAGGCGGAGGATCTCGAGGAGATCGTCCAGGACATGCGCCATCAGGTCATCGACGACCTTGTCGACCAATACTTGCCGCCGAAGACCTATGCCGACCAGTGGAACGCGGAAGGCCTATATGCAGCGATGCTGGAAAAGCTGCTGCTCGACGTGCCGGTCATAGCCTGGGCGAAAGAGGATGGCGTCGATCAGGACGAGATGCGCGAACGGCTCTATGCGGCGTCCGAAGAATTCATGGCGAAGAAGGCCGAAGCCTTCGGTGCCGACACGATGCGGCAGATCGAGAAGCAGTTCCTGCTGCAAACGATCGACTCGAAATGGCGCGAGCATCTGGTGACGCTGGAGCATCTGCGCTCCGTCGTCGGGTTCCGCGGCTATGCCCAGCGCGACCCGCTGTCGGAATACAAGACCGAGGCATTCACCCTGTTCGAGCATCTTCTGGATGGTCTCAGGGAAGACGTGACGCAGAAGCTCGCCCAGGTCCGTCCGATGACGGAGGAGGAGCAGCAGGCCCTGTTCCAGCAGATGGAGGAGCGGCGGGCCGCACTGAACGCGCCGGTCGCCTCCGTCGCGACGGCAGTGACACCGTTGATCCAAGGGTTCGACGAAACGGATCCGACGACATGGGGCAATCCGGGGCGCAACGATCCCTGCCCTTGCGGGTCGGGCGAAAAGTTCAAGCATTGTCACGGAAAACTCGCCTGAGTCGGGCGGGCGACTAGATCGCGCCCGGCAAGGTTGTGGCGGAAATGTGGCGGGCGCACCGGCAGGTCGCCCGCCTCTTTCATGATTTGGCCCGGTGGCAGCGCTGCTTCGCAATATCCTGTGAGCTTGTCTAGGCAGGATACGCCGCCGATTGCCAAAGTCAGGCCATGCCCATGCCGCGTTCCAGCATTAGCCGTGGAGCGGGACGAATGTGGAGTGGATCATGCAGATCAAGCGCAGGGCGATCACCGTTGGCACGACCTTCTTTCTCGCGGCGGCGACCGGCCACGTGATGCAGAACGGCGATACGATCAGCGCCAGATTGCGCGGCGGTGACACTCCCGAACAGCCGGTGCTGGCGCGTGTCGAGGCGACTGCCGCGGTGCTTGCTCCTGCCCCGAACGCGGCGCCGGCCGTCACGGATCCCGATCCGGCGGTTGCTTCACCCCCGATCATCGCAGCCGCGCCTGCCGCCGTGCCGGAGCCGGAAACGCCCGATGCGATCGTCGAGGTGGCGGCCCTGCGGTCGGTTCCCGGTCTGCCGGACCTGCCCTCCGCAGAACCGAAGCCACTCGTTGCCGGTACGCTGCTCGCCGCTCGGGTCGAAGGACTCGACCGGGGCTATGTGCGGCCGAAGACGGCAGCCGATGCGACCTATAGCGTCTTCGGGATCGCCTGCGCCGACAACAGGCTGTCGCTCGATACGTCCGCACGGGCGATGCTGCGTGTGACGCTTTCAGCCCCGTGTTTTCCCAATGAGCGTGTTGTGATCAGCCATTCCGGCCTGATCTTCGCCACGGCGACGGACAAGGCCGGTGATCTCGACCTCATGTTGCCGGCGCTCGCCGCAGAGGCGCGGGTCGATCTTCACATCGGCGCCGACGAGGTGATGAGCGCCACCCATGAGGTCATGGGTCTCGACGCGCTGAACCGTGTTGCGATCCAGTGGCAGGGCGTCGAGGGTTTTCACCTCAGTGCATTCGAGAATGGCGCCGCGTTCGGCATGCCTGGCCACGTTTCCGATAGCCAGCCGCGCGACAGGGCGACGTCCGACGGCGGGTTCCTGACCCTGCTCGGCGATCCTTCGGTCGATCACCCGATGCTCGCCGAGGTCTACACGGCGCCGGTGGCGACGCGAGTTGACGACATCGTGGTCGAGGCTGAGGTGAGTGCAGCGACCTGCGGCCGCGCGCTGGACGGTGAGGCGCTGCGGATGGCGGCGGGCTCTCCGGCCGAGATCGAGCCGCTGAGTTTCGAGATGCCCGGCTGCGATGCGGTCGGCGATTTCCTGATGCTGAGCCTGGGCCCCGTCGCCGACTTGCCGGTCGCGGTCGCACAGGGCGGGAAGTAAACGGCCCAACCGTTGGCTTTTCAGGTGGCTTGAGGGCGGCCGCGAGCCCAGGGAAGGTGTCAGTTCTTCGGATCGGACAAGGCCCGAAGCGCGTCAAAGATAGCCTTCCGCGCGGAAGCTCAACTCGCATGACTTGCCGATGATCAGGTGGTCGTGGACCACGATCCCCATCACCTTTGCCGCGTCCTGAATCTGGCCGGTGACGGTGATGTCGGCCTCCGACGGGGTCGGATCGCCCGACGGGTGGTTATGGACGAGGATAAGCGCGCTCGCATTGTGCTCGAGCGCGCGTTTGACCACTTCGCGCGGATAGACCGGGACGTGATCGACGGTGCCGCGCGCCTGTTCCTCATCGGCGATGAGCACGTTCTTGCGGTCGAGATAGAGGACGCGGAACTGCTCGATCTCACGATGCGCCATCGAGGTGCGGCAATAGTCGAGAAGCTGGTCCCAAGATGACAGAACCGCGCGGTGCATGACCTTTGCCCGCGCAAGCCGGTGGGCGGCGGCCTCGACGATCTTCAGTTCCTGCACCACGGCGTCGCCGACACCTTGCACCTCGGTCAGCCGGTGCGCGGGAGCGGACAAGACCCGATTGAAGTCTCCGAACGCGTCGAGAAGCCGCCGCGCGAGCGGTTTTACATCCTGGCGCGGGATGGCACGGAAGAGAACAAGTTCGAGAAGCTCATAATCCGGCATCGCGACGGCGCCACCGTCCATGAACCGGGCCCGGAGCCGTTGCCGGTGATCCTTGATGTATGAGGGCAGACGACCGGGCGCGATCGCCACCTCCGGCGCTTCGTCGCCCGTGAAGAGCGGCAGCGGAGCTTCGTGAAAGGCGCGAGTCGGTTCCATGACCATAGGCTCGCGTGACATCGTGAAGGAATTGTTAACAGGGCTGCCGTGGGGGCGAGAACCGCCATATGAACGGCCCGTCATGGGCAGCGGAGGGCGTTCGGCGGGGAAACGCTCCATCGGAGCGTTTCCTGCTCCGCGTCACCCCTTCATGCCGTCCCAGAAGTTCCGGACCTTCGAGAAGAACGAAGAGCCTTCGGGGTTGTTGTCTTCGCTGAGCCGCTCGAACTCGCGCAGAAGTTCCTTCTGTTTGCTGGTCAGGTTTACCGGTGTCTCGACCGCCATCTCGATCAGCATGTCGCCGGTGCCTCCGCCCCGAAGGGCGGGCATGCCCTTGCCGCGAAGCCGCATCTGTTTGCCGGTCTGGGCGCCGGCCGGGATCTTCACGCGGCTGCGGCCGCCGTCGATGGTCGGTACTTCGACCTCGCCGCCGAGTGTCGCGGTGGTCATCGCCACGGGAACGCGGCAATAGAGGTTCACCCCGTCGCGCTGGAAGAGCGCATGTTCGCGGACTTCGATGAAGATGTAGAGATCGCCTGACGGCCCACCGCGCATGCCGGCCTCGCCCTCGCCGGCAAGGCGGATGCGGGTTCCCGTCTCTACCCCGGCGGGGATATTGACGGAGAGTTGCCGTTCCTTTTCCGTCCGGCCGGCGCCGTGGCAGGTCTTGCAGGGGTTCTTGATCGTCTGGCCGAGACCGGCGCAGGTCGGGCAAGTGCGTTCCACCGTAAAGAAGCCCTGTTGCGCGCGGACCTTGCCCATGCCCGAACAGGTCGGACAGGTCTGGGGCTCGGCCCCGCCTTCGGCCCCGGTGCCGTTGCAGGCTGTGCAGGCCACCGATGTCGGCACGGTGATCGACTTCTGGGCGCCTTTGAACGCTTCCTCGAGCGTCACGCGCATGTTGTAGCGCAGATCGGAGCCGCGCTGGGCGCGCTGCCGACCGCCGCCGCCGCCGCGACCGCCCATGAAATCGCCGAAGAGGTCCTCGAACACGTCGGAGAAGGCCGAGGCAAAGTCACCCTGGCCGTAAGCGCCTTGCGGCCCGCCACGCGGGCCGCCGCCCATCCCACCCTCGAACGCCGCGTGACCGAAGCGGTCATAAGCGGCCTTCTTCGTTTCGTCCTTCAAGATCTCGTAGGCCTCGTTCACTTCCTTGAACTGGGCCTCGGCCTCGGGTTTGTCCTTGTTGCGGTCGGGGTGGAGTTCTTTGGCCTTGCTGCGGTAGGCCTTCTTGATCTCATCGGCGGAAGCGCCGCGCGAGACACCCAGAACCTCGTAGAAATCGCGTTTCGCCATTCTTCGCCCTCTCGGGGAACGCGTGGGCCGGCCCGACTGCCGTCAGGCCGGCCCGCGTGGTTCCGGTCGCGTCAATTGCGCTTCTTGTCATCGCCGAGGTCTTCGAAGTCAGCGTCCACGATGTCGTCATCTACGCCGCGCGGGCCGTCTTCGTCAGCTTCTTCCGAAGCAGCGCCTTCTGCCTGGCTGGCCTTGTAGATCGCCTCGCCGAGCTTCATCGCCGCGTCGGTCACGTTCTGGATGCCGCCCTTGATCTTGCCGGCATCTTCGGACTTCAGCGTCTCTTCCAGCGCGCCGATCGCGAGTTCGATCGCCTCGACGGTAGAGCCGTCGACCTTGTCGCCATGCTCTTCGAGCGCCTTCTTGGTCGAGTGGATCAGGCTTTCGGCCTGGTTCTTGGCTTCCACCAGCTCCTTGCGCTTCTTGTCCCCTTCGGCATTGGCCTCGGCGTCCCTGACCATCTTCTCGATGTCCTCGTCGGAGAGACCGCCCGAGGCCTGGATCGTGATCTGCTGGGTCTTGCCGGTGCCCTTGTCCTTGGCGTTGACGCTGACGATGCCGTTGGCGTCGATGTCGAAGGTGACCTCGATCTGCGGCATGCCGCGCGGCGCGGGCGGGATTTCCTCGAGGTTGAACTGGCCGAGCAGCTTGTTGTCCGCGGCCATTTCGCGCTCGCCCTGGAAGACCCGGATCGTCACCGCGTTCTGGTTGTCCTCGGCGGTCGAGAAGATCTGGGACTTCTTGGTCGGAATCGTCGTGTTGCGGTCGATCAGGCGGGTGAAGACACCCCCAAGCGTCTCGATACCGAGCGAAAGCGGCGTCACGTCGAGAAGGACGACATCCTTCACGTCACCTTGCAGAACGCCAGCCTGAATGGCGGCGCCGAGCGCGACGACCTCGTCCGGGTTCACGCCCTTGTGGGGTTCCTTTCCGAAGAACGCGGTCACTTCCTGGATGACTTTCGGCATCCGGGTCATGCCCCCGACCAGAACCACCTCGTCGATATCGCCCTTCGACAGGCCCGCATCCTTCAGCGCGGCTTCGCAGGGTTTCATCGACTTCTTGATGAGGTCGTTGACCAGGCTTTCGAGCTTCGCGCGGGTCAGTTTCATGACCATGTGGAGCGGCGTGCCGGTGTTCTTGTCCATCGAGATGAACGGCTGGTTGATCTCGGTCTGCTGGCTGGAGCTGAGTTCGATCTTCGCCTTTTCAGCCGCTTCCTTCAGGCGCTGGAGCGCCATCTTGTCGCCGGTCAGGTCGACACCATGCTCCTTTTTGAACTCCTCCGCGAGGTAGTTCACGATGCGCATGTCGAAGTCTTCACCGCCAAGGAACGTGTCGCCGTTCGTCGACTTCACCTCGAAGAGGCCGTCGTCGATCTCAAGGATGGTGATGTCGAAGGTGCCGCCGCCGAGGTCATAGACCGCGATCGTCTTGGTTTCCTTCTTGTCGAGGCCGTAGGCGAGCGCGGCGGCCGTCGGTTCGTTGATGATCCGCAGCACTTCGAGGCCGGCGATCTTGCCGGCGTCCTTCGTCGCCTGACGCTGGGCGTCGTTGAAATAGGCCGGAACCGTGATGACGGCCTGCGTCACCGATTCCCCGAGATAGCTCTCGGCGGTTTCCTTCATCTTCTGCAGGATCACGGCGGAGATCTGCGCGGGCGAATACTTCTCGCCCTTCACCTCGACCCAGGCATCGCCGTTGCCGCCGTTGACGATGGAGTAGGGGACAAGTTTCTTGTCCTTCTCGACTTCCGCGTCGGTCATCCGGCGCCCGATCAGGCGCTTGACCGCGAAGACGGTGTTGGTGGGGTTGGTGACCGCCTGGCGCTTGGCGGGCTGGCCGACCAGACGCTCGCTGTCGGTGAAACCGACGACGGAGGGCGTCGTGCGGGCCCCTTCCGAGTTCTCGATGACGCGCGGCTGCGACCCGTCCATGATGGCGACGCAGGAGTTCGTGGTCCCGAGGTCGATACCGATGACTTTAGCCATGTGTTAAACCTTTCCTTCGGCGATGTTCTGGGGTCAGACCCGATTGCGGCCCCTGGCCCCGATCCCAAGATTTCAGCCGGGTCATCCCCGACCGGCTTCGTGGGGTATATAAGGAGGGGTCAGGGACGCTGCAAGCGCCCTTGGACGGTGAAAAACAGGGTAGTTCCGTGGAAAACCGCAAAGATTGTTCCGACCCGCTTCCGAACCCGGCGCCGTCGGCGATGATCGGTGGCGCCGCGCTCCATTCCGGCTATCTGGATGTGCGTGAGCAGGCGGCGATCGTGGAAGACATCCGCGCTGTCGTCGCCGCCGCGCCGCTCTTTTCTCCGCTCACGCCGTGGGGCAAGCCGATGTCGGTGCGGATGACTTCTGCCGGCAAATACGGATGGTATTCGGACCGCAAGGGATACCGCTATGCCGAGCGGCATCCCGCCGGGACGCAGTGGCCGCCGATCCCGGAGCGTGTTTTGGCGATCTGGCACCGTTTGGTGAGCCGGGCGCGCGACCCCGACTGCTGTCTGGTGAATTACTATGGCGAGAACGCGAAGATGGGTCTCCACCAGGATCGGGACGAGGCCGATTTCGGCTGGCCGGTCCTGTCGGTCAGTCTTGGCGACGACGCGCGGTTCCGCATCGGCGGCACCGAACGCGGCGGACCGACGGAAAGCGTCTGGCTGCGGTCGGGCGACGTCCTGATCCTCGGTGGCGCGGCGCGCCTTGCCCATCACGGGGTCGACCGGATAGCGGCGGGCACGTCGACTCTCCTGCCGAAGGGCGGGCGGATCAACCTGACGCTGCGGGTTGTCGATTAGGCACTTTCAGCGCCGGCCCGGTGCCGCCCCCCTCAGCGACCGGCCGTCCAGCTAATCGACGCATTCTTCCGTGCGTGGAACTCACCGATCAGGCCGATCATGATCAGCGCGAGGGTGACGTAGATCGGATAGGTCAGATTCGAATTGTGCGGGTTATAGTTGATGAACGCATATCCGCGCGCCTGGTCGATGATATGGAACAGCGGGTTCCAGTCGAACATTTTCAGCATCGTGTAATTGAGGGTATTGGCGACGAACATCTTTCCCGAGGCAATCATGTTGGCGCGAGAATAGATCGTCTGCGCGACATTGGCGAAGCCCGGCCACCACGGCTTGATGGCCAGAACCAGCATGCCGACGCCGACGCCGTTGAGCCAGGCGAGGAGGAACATGCCCATCGCGCCGACCGGGTCGTCGATATGAACCGGTTCGAAGGCCATGTGGTATACGCCGAGCACTACGATCATCGACAGGAGTTGCGTGTAAAGCGCGGCGAGTGCCGATGATCCGATGGCGATCGCGGTATTCATCGGTGCATGCAGCATCATGGCCGAGGTCGGACCTTCCGAGCGGACCACGGCCGACATCGACTTGGTGTTGGTCATGAAGAGAAAGATGCCCGACATGATGTAGACGATGAAATCCCCCCGGATCGAATTGCCCCGCAGTCCGAGGATGGTGAACATGACGTAGAAGACGCCGATGAAGATCACCGTTTGCAGGATATTGTAGAGCAGGCCGACCAACGCGTTGCGGTGCCCGCGCCGGATGGAGCGAACCGTGCTGTGATAGATCAGTTCCAGAATCACCAGAGATGAGTTCAGTCCGGAAGTGCGGGTTTCGACCCTGAACATGACGTTGTCGCTTCCGCTGGTGCTGCTGTGCCTCGTTGCCCTTTTTTGGCCGGGAAATCTTGCCGTTCCCTTAGCGGGCGATCATAAGGTTAACCGCCCCGCCGATCAACTCGGGCGCAACGAGGAGACCTGCCGTGGATTTCGATCACCTGACCCATGTCATGCGCCGCCTGGCGCTGGAGGCCGGAGACCGGATCATGGAGGTCTATAACGCGCCGGATTTCGAGGTGCGGTCGAAGTCCGACGACAGCCCGGTGACCGAGGCGGACGAGGCTGCGGACGCCCTCATCTCCGAAGGGCTCGCCGAGGCGTTTCCGCAAGTGGCGCTCGTGACCGAGGAGCAGGCGGCGAGCCATGCGCAGGTTGTCTCCACCTTCCTGATTGTCGATCCCCTCGACGGGACCAAGGAATTCGTCAAGCGGCGCGGCGATTTCACCGTGAACATCGCCTACGTCGAAGAGGGCGTACCCTCGCGTGGGGTCGTCTATGCGCCCGCGAAGGGGCGGCTGTTCTACACGCTCGCCGATGGCCGCGCGGTCGAGGAGGACGGCCCGTTCGACAAGGACCGGCCCGGCGCCCAGAAGCCGATCAGCGTCTCGGTGCCGGACAACCGGGGGCTCATGGTGGTGGCGTCGAAATCGCACCGCGATCAGGCGACCGACGACTATATCGCCCGCTACGCCGTCCGCGACATGACGAGCGCGGGATCGAGCCTGAAATTCTGCCTTGTCGCGACCGGAGAGGCCGATCTTTACCCACGTCTCGGCCGGACGATGGAATGGGATACGGCGGCCGGTGACGCGGTGCTGCGCGCGGCGGGGGGCGAGGTCGTGAACTTCGACGACCACACGCCCTTCACCTATGGAAAACCGGGCTTCGCCAATCCCTTCTTCATCGCCTATGCGCCGGGCGTTCTTCTGGTGAAGGAATGAGCGTTCTGATCGTCATTCCGGCGCGCTACGCGTCGTCGCGCTACCCCGGAAAACCATTGGTGGAGCTGCGCGGCGCCGACGGGCAGGCCCGCACCCTGATCCAACGCAGCTGGGAGGCGGCGATGCAGGTCGGCGGGGTCGACCGCGTTGTCGTGGCAACCGACGACGACCGCATACGCGACGTTTCGGAGGGCTTCGGCGCCGAGGTCGTGATGACTTCCGATACCTGCCGCAACGGGACCGAGCGCTGCGCCGAAGCCTATGACCGGCTGGGCGGCGGGTTCGAGATCGTCGTAAACCTCCAGGGCGACGCGCCGCTGACACCGCATTGGTTCGTCGAATCTCTTGTCGAGGGGCTGCGCGCCGATCCGGTCGCGGAGGTGGCAACGCCCGTCCTGCGCTGTGACGGTGCCGCGCTGAACGGCTTTCTTCAGGACCGCCGCGAGGGACGTGTCGGCGGCACGACGGCGGTCTTCGGGCGCGATCACAAGGCGCTCTACTTCTCGAAAGAGGTGATCCCCTATACCGGACAGCGCTACGCGGACGACGAGATGACGCCTGTCTTTCACCATGTCGGCGTCTACGCCTACCGCCCATCCGCCCTCGCGGCCTATCCGCGCTGGGAGGCCGGGCCGCTCGAACTTCTGGAGGGGTTGGAGCAGTTGCGATTCCTCGAGCGGGAGCGCCCGGTCCTCTGTGTCGAGGTGGAAGCGCGCGGGCGGCAGTTCTGGGAGCTGAACAATCCCGAGGATGTGTCGCGAATTGAGGCGATGCTGGAAACAATGGCGATGGCCTGACGGGCGCGCCGCAGCCGGTTTGGGGTTTCAGCCAAGATTCGTAAGGGCTTCGGGAAAACCTGACTACAATATGGCGGCACCTGCGCGTATCGTTGCCAAACGGACTCAATTTTTGGCATTTTTCTACCATAACAGGCCGTTAAACTGTCATATGGTTGTCCTATATAGCGCGGGCCGGATAATCTGTGGCTTGGGAACGGCAAACCGGTAGATACTGGCCGAACGGAACGGGATGGTGATTTCATGAAGCGTAAGGTGACGAAGGCGGTGTTCCCTGTTGCAGGTCTTGGGACCCGCTTCCTGCCGGCAACGAAGTCGATCCCGAAAGAGATCATGACGCTGGTCGACCGCCCCCTCATCCAATACGCCATCGACGAGGCGCGCGCCGCTGGCATCAAGGAATTCATCTTCGTGACCTCGCGCGGCAAGGGCGCGCTTGAGGACTATTTCGACCACGCGCACGAGCTTGAGGCGAACCTGCGCAAGGCCGGCAAGGAAGAGTTGCTGGAAGCGCTCAAGGACACCAACATGGAATCCGGCGCGATCGCCTATATCCGCCAGCACAAGGCGCTGGGCCTTGGCCATGCGGTCTGGTGCGCCCGCCGCCTGATCGGGAATGAACCTTTCGCCGTTATCCTGCCCGACGACGTGATCGCGGCCGAAAAGCCTTGCCTTCAGCAGATGGTCGAAGCCCATGCCGAGGTTGGCGGCAACATGGTCGCCGCGATGGAAGTACCGCCCGAAAAAGCTTCGGCCTATGGGGTGCTGGACATCAAGGACGACATGGGGTCGATGGTTTCGGTCAAGGGCATGGTTGAAAAACCGAAGCCGGACGAAGCGCCATCGAGCCTTGCGGTTATCGGGCGCTATATCCTGACGCCGAAGATCATGCAGAACCTCAACCGCATGAAGTCCGGCGCGGGCGGCGAGATCCAGCTGACGGATGCGATCGCCGACGAGATCAAGAAGTCCGGCAACGTTTACGGCTACCGCTTCCGCGGCCAGCGGTTCGACTGCGGCTCGAAAGCGGGGTTCCTTCAGGCGACCGTGGCCTTCGGCCTGGCGCGCGAAGAGCTGCACGACGAGTTCAAGCAGTTCCTCGTCGGTATGACGGCAATGCAGAAGGCGGCCGAGTAAGAGCGAATGACCAAGCACGTTCTGGTGACGGGCGGTGCCGGTTACATCGGTTCGCACGCCTGCAAGGCCCTGAAAGCAGCCGGCTATACTCCGGTGACCTTCGACAACCTGGCGACCGGTTGGCGCGATGCCGTGCGGTTCGGCCCGTTCGAGGAAGGCGATCTGGCCGACCGTGAACGGATTGATGAGGTCTTCGCCCGCTGGCGGCCCATCGCTGTCATGCATTTCGCGGCGATCAGCCTCGTTGGCGACGCCATGCGCGATCCGGGCACCTATTGGCGCGTCAACGTGCTTGGCGCGCTCAACCTGATCGAGGCTTCGGTTGCGGCCGGCTGCAAGGATTTCGTCTTCTCTTCCACCTGCGCTACATACGGCGACCAGGACGGCGTTGTGCTTGACGAAGACTCTCCGCAGCATCCGCTCAATGCCTACGGCAAGTCCAAGCTGGCCATCGAACAGATGCTCGGCGATTTCGGTGCAAGCCACGGGTTGAACTCGGTCATCTTCCGGTATTTCAACGTCGCGGGCGCGGATTCCGAGGGCGAGGTCGGGGAGTTCCATCGGCCGGAGACCCATCTGATTCCGCTGATGCTGGACGCGATCGACGGCAAGCGGCCGGCGCTGACCGTGTTCGGAACCGATTATCCGACCCGCGACGGCACCTGTGTCCGCGACTATGTTCACGTGATGGACCTTGTCGATGCCCATGTCGCCGGGCTGAAATGGCTGGAGGCCGGGCAGGGTTCCCGCGTCTTCTGTCTCGGCACCGGCCGGGGCTTTTCCGTCCGCGAGGTCATCGACCAGTCGCGCGTCGTGACCAACCGCGACGTGCCGGTGATCTTCGGCGAGCGGCGCGCAGGCGACGCCGTGAGCCTCGTTTCCGGGAGCGAACGCGCACGGCGCGACCTGGGATGGCAGCCCGACCGCTCGCATATGGCGCAGATGATTGCCGATGCCTGGCGATGGCACCAGTCGGGCCACTTCGAAAAGTAGACCTGTAACCTGCCGGAATCACCCTGCTTTCCGATGTGAACCGCAGTCGACTATCCAGTTTACGTGAAACGGGGCGCTCTGTATCCTCACCCGGCAACAAGGATTGAGGCAGGTCACACGCCCGGCGCGCCTACTCGCGTTCTGGCTTGGTTAGCGCAACCTCGTCTTAAGCCGTGTCGGTTAGGGACGGTCCCGAAAGGGCCGGAAACGAAGGATGCGAATGGGCCTTTGGGACAGATACCGCCTGCGGCTTCGGCGCAAGCGTCTGCGGGTCCGGGCGTTTCGCAAGCGGCGGGAGCTGTCGACCGTCGCTGACCGGACAGCCGACCTCGGTGCGGACGATATCCTGCTGGTGGCGGTGCTGCGCAACGAACGTGTCCGCCTGCCCTACTTCCTGCGCTACTACCGCGATCTTGGCATCAACCACTTCCTGATGGTCGACAACGGATCGGACGACGGATCGCGTGACTATCTCGCGGCGCAGCGGGACGTGTCGCTATGGACGACTGCGGCGAGCTACCGGGGGTCGCGCTACGGTGCGGACTGGATCAACTGGCTCTTGATGCGCCACGGCCGGGGGCACTGGATCCTCGCCGTCGATGTTGACGAGTTCTTTATCTACCCGTTCTGCGACACGCGGCCGATCCGGGCGCTGACCGACTGGCTCGACACCTATTCGGTCCGCGCGTTCCCCGCGATGGTTGTCGACATGTATCCCAAGGGGGCGATCGACGCGGAGCCTTACCGCGAAGGCAAGAACCCGTTCGAGACCGCGGGCTATTTCGACAGCGGGAACTACGCGATCGCCAAGAACCCGACCTTCGGGAACCTGTGGATCCAGGGCGGACCAAGGGCGCGGACGATGTTCGCCGACACGCCGAAAGACGCGCCGTCGCTGAACAAGATTCCGCTGGTGAAGTGGCACTGGTCTTACTGCTTTGCGAGTTCGACCCACATGCTGCTGCCGCGCGGGCTCAACCTGACCTATGACGAATGGGGGGGAGAGAGGGCCTCCGGTTGCCTTCTGCATGCGAAGTTTCTGTCGACCTTCAAGGACAAGGTCGCCGAAGAGCTGAACCGGCGAGAGCATTTCGCCGACAGCCGCGAATACATAGCCTATTCCGAGACGCTGAAGGACGACCCGGTCCTGTGGTGCAAGTGGTCCGAGAAATACATCAACTGGCGGCAACTCGAGATTCTCGGGATGATGTCGAAGGGAAACTGGGCGTGACCTCGACACTCGGCTTCATCATGATGTGTCACACCGCGCTCGACCGGGCCGCGCAGGTGGCGCGGTTCTGGGCCGAGGCGGGCTGCCCGATCGTGATCCATGTCGACCGGCGCGTGAGCCCGGTGAAGTATCATGGCCTTGTCGATGCGCTCGCCGATCTGGAGATCGTGAGTTTTTCCCGCCGCTATGCCTGCGAATGGGGCACCTGGTCGCTGGTCGCCGCCACGCAAGCGGCGGCGACGCAGATGCTGGCCCGCCATCCGCGCGTGCGCCATGTCTACCTTGCGTCCGGTTCGTGTCTCCCGCTCCGCCCGGTGGAGGAGTTGATAGACTACCTCGACGAACGGCCCAACACCGACTTCATCGAAAGCGTCACCACGTCCGATGTGAGCTGGACCATCGGCGGGTTCGATTCCGAGCGATTCACGCTGCGGTTTCCGTTTTCCTGGCGCAAGCAGCGGCCGCTCTTCGATGCCTACGTCAAGATCCAGCGGCGGCTTCGGGTGAAGCGGCGCGTTCCGAAGGGGATCGTGCCGCATCTTGGCAGCCAGTGGTGGTGCCTGACCCGGCAGACCCTGTCCGCGATCCTCGAAGACGCCGACCGGCAGCTGCACGACCGCTATTTCAGGATGGTCTGGATCCCGGATGAAAGCTATTTCCAGACGCTCTCAAGGCTCTATTCCACCCGGATCGAGAGCCGGTCGCTGACCCTGTCGAAGTTCGACGTGCAAGGCAAACCACATACGTTCTACGACGACCACCTTCAGCTTCTGCGCCGGTCGGACTGCTTCGTCGCGCGCAAGATCTGGCCGCATGCCGACCGGCTCTACCGCACCTTCCTTGCCCCCGCCGCGGAACAGGCCGCGCGGGCGGAGCCCAACCCGGGCAAGATCGACCGGCTCTTCGCCAAGGCGGTGGAGCGGCGCACACGCGGCCGCGCCGGGCTTTACATGCAAAGCCGGTTTCCGCGCAAGGACCACGAAAACGGCAAGACCAGCGCGCCCTATTCGGTCTTTCACGGCTTTTCCGACCTCTTCGCGAATTTCGACATCTGGCTGTCAAAGTCGATCGGCGGCCGGGTGCATGGCCATATTTTCGGCCCCGGACGTGCGGAATTCGCCGGAGGAGAGACGGTCTTCAACGGCGCGCTCTGCGACAGCGCCGCTTTGCGCGATTACAACCCGCGATCCTTCCTGACCAACCTGATCTGGAACACCCGGGGCGAGCGCCAGTGCTTCCAGTTCAGCCCGCGCGACAATCAGGATTGCAACTGGTTCATGGCGACCGACCCGAACGCGCAGATCTCGGTGATCTCGGGCACCTGGGCGGTGCCGCTCTTGCGGTCCAACATGAACTTCTCCGACATCCGCAAAGAGGCCGCGCGGCTGCAAAAGATCGAGACCCAGCATCTGGCGATCCTGCGAACCATGTTCGTGAAGGCGCGGGTGCGGATCTGGACGATGGCAGAGTTCATCGAGAATCCGATGGAATCGCTTCAGAGCATCGTCGATGAGATCCGGCCCCGCGCGCTGCGTCAGGTCGCCGAAGCGCCGAAGATGGTCGATCTGACCGGGTTTGGCCAGTTTCTTCAAAACCTCAAGAATCAGGGGATGCAGCCGACGCTGATGGGCGATTTCTCCGTTGGCGACGATCCGCGCCCTTCGGCGGCTGATCATGGTCGGCCCTTTCTGGTTCGTTAGGTGGTGATTGGCGTGACCCGTCCCTTCGACTACTTCGTCATCTTTGCCGAAATGCGCACCGGCTCGAACCTCCTTGAGGCGACGCTGGGTCAGGTCGAGGGGCTGACCTGTCACGGCGAGGTCTTCAACCCCGACCATATGGGCGGGCCGAACGTGTCCGAGGTGCTCGGCGTCTCGATGGCGGAGCGGATCGCCGATCCGGCCGGGTTGCTCTCCCGTATCCGCTCGGCGCCGGGCTTCAATGGCTTTCGGTTCTTCTTCGATCACGAACCGCGGGTGCTGGACGCGATCCTGAACGATCCGCGTTGTGCCAAGATCGTGCTGACCCGCAATCCCGTCGATTGCTACATCAGCCTCAAGATCGCCTACAACACCAAGCGCTGGCAGCTTGGCAACGTGAAGGACCGGATCGTCTGGAAGCCGCCCTTCAAGCCGGCGGAGTTCGCCGCATTTCTGGAAGAGCGTCAGGCCTTCCAGCTCCGCCTTCTCAACGCGTTGCAGGTGACGGGTCAGACGGCCTTCTATCTCGACTACGAGGATTCGCTTCGGGTCGAGGTCATCAACGGGCTGTTGCAATTCCTCGGCTTCGAAGATCGGATCGACAGCATCTCCGACGATCTGGTGCGGCAGAACCCCGAGGAAATGGCCGACAAGGTCCGCAATTTTACCGAGATGGAAGAGGCGCTGGCAAAGATCGACTGGTCGAACCTTGCGCGCACCCCGAATTTCGAGCCGCGCCGGGCGCCGGGCGTGCCGCGCATCGTTGCGGCCCGCGGGGCGCCGATCCTCTATCTGCCGTTGCCTCCCTATGACGACCGCCATATCCGGGACTGGCTGACCGGGCTCGGGGAGGGCGGGCTTGAGGAGGATTTCACCCAGAAAACGCTCAGGGCCTGGAAGCGCCGGGCACCCGGCCATCGGAGCTTTACGGTCCTTCGTCATCCGCTGACCCGCGCCAACGACGCGTTCGACGTGGTCATGACCCGCGACGGCTATGGCGATCTCCGCGCCACCCTGCGCGGCCACTATGGCGTGCCCATCCCGCCAAACGACGAAATCGCCGCGATGGGTCCGAACGAGTGGCGTGAGGCGCTGATCGGCTTCCTCGGCTTCGTGAAGGCCAACCTCGCCGGCCAGACCGGGCTGCGTCAGGACGCGCTTTGGGGCACGCAATGGTCGGTGCTGAACGGGTTCGCGAATTTCGCGCCGCCCGACCTTCTGTGCCGGGAAGACACGTTGCACGCCGATCTGTCCTACCTGGCCAAGTCGGCGCAGATCAAGGCGCCGGCGCTGACGGTCATTTCGAACGGTGGCGCACGTGTGCCGGTCAGCGCCATCCATGACCGCGAGTTGGAAAACCTCGTCCGCGACGTCTACCGCCGCGATCATATGTCCTTCGGGTTCGGCGCCTGGAAAGCGCCGAAGTAGGCTCAGGCCGCCTGGGTAGACCGCGCTTCGGTCAGGACCGCGTGCAGCGCCGCCGGATCGCTGTTGGCCCGGAGCTTGGCGCAAGTCGCCGCGTCCCGCATCGTGCGTGAAACGAGCGCCAGCGCTTTCAGATGGTCGACGCCGGAATCCTTCGGCGCAAAGAGCGCGAAGACCAGATCGACCGGCTGACGATCGACCGCGTCGAAGTCCAGCGGCTTTTCGAGCCTGAGGAACACGCCGACGACGCGATCCAACCCGTCTAACCGCGCATGTGGAAGGGCGACGCCGTGGCCCACACCTGTCGGCCCAAGGCTTTCACGTTCCTGCAGCGCGTCCACGGTCTCGGCAGCGTCGAGACCGTAGATTGATTGCGCTATCTCGCCGAGGTCCTGAAAGAGGCGCTTCTTGCTGGTCACATGTCCGAGCACCCGGACCGCCGCCGGCTTCAGAAGGCTTGTAAGTTCCATTTGCCTTACTTTTCCGCGCCGGCCGGACCGGCGCTTTATTTGCTGGCCGACGTATCGATCCAGCCGACGTTACCATCATCGCGACGGTGAACCACATTGACCCCGCCGCTCTTCTCGTTGCGAAAGACCAGAAGCGGGGCCCCTGCAAGCTCCATCTGCATCACCGCCTCGCCGACCGACAAAGACGGTATCTGCGTCTCCATCTCGGCGATGATCATCGGTTGCAGCGTGTCGGGCTCCGAATCCGCCGATCCTCCATTCGCGGCGAGCACATACATGGGTGCCCCGGCGAATTCAACTGGTTCGGTTCGGTCGCGGTGATGGTCCTTCAGGCGGCGCTTGTAGCGGCGCAACTGCTTGTCCATCTTCTCTCGGCAGGCCTCGAACGCCGCATAGACCTCGGTCGCGTTGCCCTTCGCCGTCGCCGTCAGGCCGGTCGACAGGTGCACGGTCGCCTCGCAGATGAACTCGTAAGCATCACGGGAAAAGATTACGGTGGCGTCGGTGGGCCGCTGGGAATACTTCTCGACCGTTTCGCCGAGTTCCGATTTCACATGCGTCTGTAAGGCGTCGCCAACATCGATCTGCTTGCCACTGATCCTGTATCGCATGACACCTCCTTCGGTTGATTACTCTGTGATTTATTCGTGCAAAAACGTTTCGCAAGAGGGGCTTGGGTATGCGGGATGATCATTTCCCCCTCAGGACAGTCTGCGGCCGGTCCGTTTCGGAAACCTTCCGACGCCTTCGCCCGAACGATGAGGGTATGCGCATGCATTTGCGATATTTGGCGACAGTTCTACGGGCGATGTCAACGCCTTCCTTCCGAAGCACTTCGCATATTTTTTCATCGGCGAGCGGCGCGTCGGCCGATTCCCCGCCAATCAGCGCCCGGATACGGCGTTGTATGTCGAAGGGCGAAATCGCACCGTCGGCGCCCGGAATTGCACGCGAAAAGAAAAGTGACAGCGGGTAGACCTTGTTATCCGCCAAAAGCGCCTTTCCGGCCAGTGCGCGGCCCAGCGTCGAGGCGTGCATCGCAAGCGCTGACGCCGCGTCCGCTCGGGTAACCGGAGTGAGTGTCTCGTGCTGCCCGAGAAAGAACGCGGACTGTGTCGCGGCGATATAGGTTCCGATTCGCAGAACCGTATCGCGCCGTGCGGTAAGGCCCTCGGACATGCGGCCCGCCCGGTCGAAAAGCGACCGCTGCTCCTCAGTTTCGAGGCTTCGGCGACTGACATCCATGGTCGATAGGCGCGGCAGCGCGCCGGTAAGAAGCGTGACCGTCACCTTTCCCTGCGGACCCGCTTCCACGACAAGTTCAGGAATAACGACATCAATGGGACTTGATGCGTCGGTAATGGGTGTTGAACCGAAGCCGCGCAACAGCGCTGCAATCCGCTCGAGAACTTCCGGCGCCTGGCCAAGGGTCCGGCCAAGCTTCGCCCAGTTCGCTTCGGCGAAATCGCCGAGGTGTTGGGTCGCGGCGTGGGCAAGGCTGCGGTCGATGCCGGCCTCGGCAAGCTGAAGCTCAAGACATTCGGAGAGGTTGCGGGCACCGATCCCCGTCGGCTCACAGCGCTGGAGCGCGTCAAGCCCGGCCTCGAGCACGTCAAGCGGCGCGCCGGTTTCGCCTGCGAGGTCGCCGAGCGCCATGTCGAGGTAGCCATCCTCCCGCAATTCGCCGATCAGGTAGAGCGCGGCCGCCTCGGTTGCGGGATCGAGCCGCTGCATGGCGATCTGTCGGTGCAGATTGTCGAGTAGGTTTTCGGGCGCCGCCGTCGTGGCCAACGCGTGATCATATGCGGCCGTTGTGCCGCCTTGAGGCTCTACCACGAGGAACGGGTTCTCCTCGGCCTCGCGCGCGATCTCGTCGGCAAGCGCATGCGTCGGCATCCGGAGTATGGACAGGGACTGACGCATCATCGGCGACAGCGCGATGCCCTGTCGCTGGACGAGGTTCATGCCGGATTTCATCGCCATGTCGTCCCCGTCAGAGGATGCGGAAGTTCTGGCCCAGATAGACCCGGCGGACATTCTCGTCGCGCACGACCTCGTCAGCGGTGCCGCTCATCAGAACGACGCCGTCGTGGAGGATGTAGGCCCGGTCGACGATCTCCAGCGTCTCGCGGACATTGTGGTCTGTGATCAGGACGCCGATCCCGCGGCTTTTCAGGTCTTGCACCAGATGCCGGATATCGCCGACCGAAATCGGATCGACGCCGGCGAACGGCTCGTCGAGAAGAAGATATTTCGGGTCCGCCGCGAGGCAGCGCGCGATCTCTACCCGCCGACGTTCGCCACCCGACAGGGCGAGCGCGGGCGCGCGGCGGAGATGCGTGATCGAGAACTCCGACAGAAGCTCCTCAAGTCGTTCGCGGCGCTTGTGCACGTCCGGCTCGGTGATCTCCAGCACGGCGAGGATGTTGTCCTCGACCGACAGGCCGCGGAAGATCGAGACTTCCTGCGGCAGGTAGCCGATGCCGAGCCGTGCGCGCCGGTACATCGGCAGGCCGGTGACGTCGCGGCCGTCGATCAGGACCTGGCCCGCATCCGGCGCGATGAGCCCCGCGATATTGTAAAAGCAGGTCGTCTTGCCCGACCCGTTGGGGCCGAGAAGCGCCACGACCTCGCCCCGCGCCAGGTCCAGTGACACGTCACGGATCACCGGACGGCGGCGATAGCTTTTTCGCAGGTGGAGGACGCGGAGACCGGCGCTTCCTTCGGCCAGTTTCAGGTCGGGCGGCGGGGTCATCAATTGTCCCCCGGTTGCAGGACCGTCTTCACCCGGCCTTCCATGCGGCCCGTCCCCGATTTCAGATCGACGGTCAGCCTCTGGCCGGCGACGGTGTTGGCACCCTGGGTCAGCAGGACGTTCCCCGTCATCACGACATCGCCGCTGTTGATCGTATAGACCGCCTCGGCGGCCTCGGCCGCGTCGGTGCCGCTGACCAGCGTCACGCCGCCAGTGGCGTGGAGCCGTTCGATCCGGGTCCGGTCGTCGTTCCCGTACTCGACCAGAACCTCCGCCGCCGACAAACGCATGTCGCCTTGCGCGACGAGCACGTTGCCGGTGAAGGTCGCGGTGCCGTCCGTCTGGTTGACCGCCAGTTGATCGGCCGTCACCTCGACCGGGAGCGACGGGTCCGCCCGGATGCCGCCAAAGGCAAGCTGGGCACCCTGAGAGAGGGCGGCGACCGGCGACAGGGTCGCCAGCACCAGTGCGGCGGTGAGGGCACGAAAGGTCATCGTCATTCGGGATCCTTCTCCGCCGGCTGGTATATCAGCTTCACACCTTCGTTGAACAGCAGGACGTAACCCGGGATTTCGGCATCCTCGTGGCGGATTTCCATGTTCCCCGCGTCGATCGTGCCATAGGGCGCCTCGGCACGGACAGCGCCGTTGGAATGAAGCTCTGTCCGGTCCAGCGCGCTGTCAAGACCGGGCGTGGCCATCCGGTAACCGGACGAGGTCACGATCCTGACATCGCCGGTCAGCGACATGCGCCCCGCGCCCTCGTCTATACGCCCTTCGGCGGCGCTGAGATCGATACGAAGGCCACCCGGCGCCTCGTATACCGCGACAAGGTTATCGGCTGTCGCGGCACCGGTGTCCGTTCCCGGCCGGGCGGTATGGGCCTGGATCATCAGGGCCGCCCCGTCGACCGTGACACCTGAATACTCCGGCGCCGTCAGTCGTTGGTCGCGGGCAAGCTCCTCGACATCCACCTCGGCATAGGGCAGCGCCTGATCGGTGTCGATCCGGCGCGAAAACAGGAAGAGAGTGGAGAGGATCGCGAGCGCCAGAAGCGGCATGATGATCTTCAGCCAGAAGACCACGCGCGAATGGACATTGTCGCGAACGACCATCGCCTCAGACCACGCCGGCGCGCAGGCAGTCGTGAATGTTGAGAATGCCCGCCGCGTGGCCGTCTCCATCAGGTTCGACCACGAAAAGGCAGGTGATCTTGCGCTCTTTCATCAGCGCGACGGCCTTCTCGGCGACCTGATCGGGTCCGATCGTTCGGGGACCTTCCGTCATGACTTCGGCCGCCGTGCGGTCAAGAAGTCCGGCCATATGCCGCCGGAGGTCGCCGTCGGTGACGATCCCGACAAGCTTGCCCTCCGCGCCCGTCACCCCGACCACGCCAAACCCCTTCTGGCTCATGATCAGCAGCGCCTCGCTCATCGGCGTATTGGTGGGGACGAGCGGTACGGCCTCTCCACTATGCATGAGGTCGCCCACCTTCAGGAGCTTCGCGCCAAGTTTTCCGCCCGGATGGAACGTCCGGAAATGTTCGGGTGTGAAGCGGCGATGCTCCATCAGCGCAACGGCAAGCGCGTCGCCGAGCGCCAGGGTCATCGTGGTGGAGGTCGTCGGAACGATGCCCGTGCCGCAGGCTTCCTCTGTGGCGGGCAGGACGATCGCCACGTCGGATTGGCGGAGCAGGGTCGAATCCGCCCGGCTCGCCACCCCGATGAGGGGGATCGAAAAGCGGCGGGTATGGGCGATGATGTCGGACAGTTCCGGCGTTTCGCCCGAGTTCGACAGGACCAGCGCGACGTCGGCCTCGGTCACCATGCCGAGATCCCCGTGGCTGGCTTCGGCAGGATGAACGTATTGCGCGGGCGTGCCGGTGGAGGCGAGGGTGGCGGCGATCTTGCGGCCGATATGACCGGACTTGCCCATCCCCGAGACGATCACCCGCCCCCTCGCCTTCAGGATCAGGTCGACGGCGGCCGAAAAGCTGTCACCAAGTGCCGCGGACAGCGCGTCGAGGCCGCGCGCCTCGATCTCGATGACGCGGCGGGCGGTGGCGAGGAAAGTCGCGGGATCGGTCATGTGGTCAATGCGTGAAGATGTCGGCGCTGTCGTCCCAGCCGAGAAGATCGAGTTCGGCGCGGACCGGCAGGAAGTCGAAACACGCCTGGGCGAGCGCGGCGCGGCCTTCACGCGCGAGCCGCGCGTCGAGTTCTTCTTTCAGCCGGTGCAGGTAGAGAACGTCGGATGCGGCATAGTCGAGTTGCGCCTCGGTCAGCGTCGCGGCGCCCCAGTCCGAGGTCTGCTGCTGCTTGGAGACATCGACGCCGACCAGTTCTTGCAGCAGGTATTTCAGCCCGTGGCGGTCGGTGAAGGTGCGGATCATCTTCGACGCGATCTTGGTGCAGTAAACAGGCGCGGTCGTGATGCCGAACGCGGTCTTCAGCGCGGCGATGTCGAAACGGCCGAAGTGAAACAGCTTCAGCACCGCCGGGTCGCCCAGCATCCGCGTCAGGTTCGGCGCCACCTTCTGCCCTTTCGCGATCTGCACCAGATGCGCGTCGCCGTCCCCGGCGGACAGTTGCACGACGCAAAGCCGGTCGCGGCGGGGATCAAGGCCCATGGTTTCGGTGTCGATCGCGACGATCGGGCCGAGATCGAGCCCATCGGGCAGGTCGTGCTTGTGAAGGTAGTTCGTCATCGCGGCCTCTTGCCATGCAGGCGCGTTCGATCCGGGACTGCCCGCACGCCGATCCTGGTTAGTTAAGCCATAAGGCGGCGGCGCTCAATGCCCGTGGGCGGAACGGGTCCGCGCACCGGCGGCATTCCGATGGCGGAACGCCGAATCCAGATCGTGTCCGAGACTGCCCAAAAACGCGACAACGGTTGCCCGGTACACCGGACAACCGTCGTCACCACGCCACGTAAGATCCTTGGGTCCGGTCACACCGGAGCAAAAATGGTTGTCTGGTTTCCCAGCATCGCCACGGATCTCGGCACATCCCGCGATTAGCGGCAATTCTGGAAACAAAGATGCGTCTTCGGAATTACTTTTCGGGGAATTACCAACAATCGTCACTACTTACACGTGCATATCACCACGACTCGGGGCGATTCCGATACCTGTCTTTTTAGACTAGTCCTTTTCGCCTGAAGGCGGGGAAATGCCTGCCGCGCGGCAGGCCAACCCGCGTTTCGCTCTTCCCGATTCGGCTTCCCCGACCGCACGGGATGCCGAATTTCAGGATCTGCGCGAAACACACCCCACTTTGTAACGAATTGAAAAGTCTAGGATACATTCACCGCAAACATCGCCAGCATGCCAAAGAGCGCGATCACCAAAAGCAACAGAAGCGTGTCGGCGGGAAGCGCTTCATCATCGAATTCCTCGGCGAGCGTAATCCGCCGCCGCAGGGACCGCATCCGAACATAGGCGATAAGAACGACGAGGGCGCCGGATATCAGCAGTGTCATTTCCGACCAGAAATTCGGCGGCCCGCCGCGAAGGCGCTCTGCCGCCAATCCGAAGCCCACGATGGCCACGGCTGTCCGGACCCAGGCGAGGAATGTGCGTTCATTCGCCGAATGGTCGGTATAGTTCCTGATCATTGTCCTTCTCCGTCCCGATGCCTGCATCGTCCGGGGCGCGATCCATTGCTCCGCGGCGGCCACCGCGCCCTGCGCCTTCCCATCAGGGCGCATTTCTCCCACAGTGGTCAATGCGCGACGGGCAGCCCGCGATTCCGGCTTGATCCGTGTCAACGCCTGATCGCGTGCATTGGCGCAAGAACGAAGGGTGTTCGAATCCCCGGCAATCGAAAGATCTCAGGATGGAGTCCCGACACAGGTGCAACCTCGGGCGTTATCTGCCTCGCGGGGTAGCGTCAAAATGACGCCGCCCGCCGCGACAAGGATCGGCCCGCGGGGCGACGCGACGTCCCAGGGACGTGTAACGGCCGTCCGCGGCCCGGTTCTGGACATCGCCTTCGAGGGTCAAAAGCCGGACCTGCGCGAAGCGGTTCTGATCCATGCGGACGACGGGCAGATCGTCACAGAGGTTCAGGCGCATCTCGATGACCGGACGGTCCGGGTCATCGCGATGCGGCCAACGCAGGGCATCTGGCGCGGTGCAGCGGCAGAGCGGACGGGAAAGCCGATCATGGCGCCGGTTGGCGACGGTATTCTCGGGCGGCTCGTCAACATGATGGGCCAGCCTGCCGACAACGGCGCGGCTTTTCCCGCCGGTACGCCGCTTCGCCCGATCCATCGCGACGCCCCGCCGATGTCGCGGCAAAGCGCAGCGACCGAGATTTTCGCGACCGGGATCAAGGTCATCGACCTGCTGGCCCCGCTCGCCCAGGGCGGCAAGGCCGCGATGTTCGGCGGCGCGGGCGTCGGCAAGACCGTTCTGGTGATGGAACTGATCCACGCGATGGTTGCCGGATACAACGGCATCTCGGTCTTCGCCGGCGTCGGGGAACGTTGCCGCGAAGGCCACGAGATGCTGAACGAGATGAAGGCGTCGGGCGTCCTCGACCAGACCGTGCTGGTCTATGGCCAGATGAACGAACCGCCGGGCGCTCGATGGCGCGTCCCGCTCACGGCCATGACCATCGCCGAATACTTCCGCGACGAAGAGGCGCGGAACGTCCTTCTGCTGATGGACAACGTCTACCGGTTCGTTCAGGCGGGGGCCGAGGTTTCGGGCCTGCTTGGCCGGAAACCGTCGCGGGTCGGGTATCAGCCGACGCTTGAAACCGAGGTCGCCGATCTTCAGGAGCGTATCGCCTCCGTCGGCAAGGCCTCCGTCACCGCGATCGAAGCAGTCTATGTCCCGGCCGACGATTTCACGGACCCGGCGGTTGGGGCGATCAGCAGCCATGTCGACAGCATGGTTGTCCTGTCGCGCCAGCTTGCCGCCGAAGGGATATATCCCGCCATCGACCCGATCTCGACAACGTCGGTTCTGCTTGATCCGCTCGTGGTGGGACAGGAGCATGCCGATATTGCCGGAAGGGTCCGCGAAGCGATCGAGCACTATATCGAGCTCAAGGACGTCATCGCCCTTCTCGGCGTGGAGGAACTCGGCACCGGGGAGCGCCTGTCGGTCGGCCGTGCGCGTCGTTTGCAGCGGTTCCTGACCCAGCCCTTCTTCGTCGCGTCGGCGTTCTCGGGGATGGAGGGGCGGTCGGTGCCGATAAAGGACACCATCGCCGGATGCCGAGCGATCCTTGAAGGGGAGTGCGACGACTGGGAGGAAAGCGCCCTCTATATGGTCGGCACCCTGGACGAGGCGCGGCAGAAACAGGCGGCGATGCACCATGCCCCCCAGAAGGCTGAGAAGGTGGGCGCATGACGGGTTCAACGCTGACCCTCGTCATCTCCACGCCGCTCGACGTGATCTTTCGCGCCGACGACGTGTATTCTGTCCGCGCCGAGGATGAAAGCGGCGGGTTTGGAATCCTGCCGAGGCATGTCCCGATGCTGGCGGTGCTGCCGGCTTGCGTACTGCGCTGGCGGCGGAAGACCGGCGACTGGTCCTTTTGTGCCCTGCGCGGCGGGGTCCTCAAGGTCGAGGGCGGGAAAGAAATTCGTGTGGCCTGCCGACAGGGAGTGCTTGGATCGGACCTGTCGACCCTGGAACGCGGGGTTCAGGAACACCTCGAAGCGGAAGACGAAGCGGCCCGCGCGGCGCGGGTCGAACAGGCCCGCATGCATGTCCGGGCGATCCGGCAGATCATGCTCCACATCTCGGACGGCGGAGGGATGGACATGGATGCGGCAATCGACGGTTTGATGCAATGACGGACGACCGGGAAGATCCGACGCTCGACGCCGCCGCGCGAGAGGCGGCCCGCCGCGCGACGCAGGCTGCGAACGATCCCGAGCCCTCGCTGGGCCGCCGGTTCGGACAGATCGGCGTGCTGGGATGGATGATCGTGGTTCCAACCTTGATCGGCGTGATCGCCGGGGGCTGGCTGGACCGGATGCTCGGCACCGGCATCACCCTGACGGCAGCGCTGACGATGGCGGGTGCCGCCCTCGGGCTCTGGCTGGCGTTCAGATGGATGCATGACCAATGACGGATATTTTCCAAACCATAGCCACGTTTCCCGGTGCCTGGCTGGTTCTTCCCCTTGTTGCATTCGGGATCGGCTACATCGCCGGGGCGGTCCATTTCCGGGCGCTCGAAGGGATCGCGCGCCGCATCGTCGCCGGCGATCTCCGCGCCATTGCCTTGCAGGTCGGGCGGATGGTCCTTCTCGGCGCCATGCTTGCAGTCCTGGCGCTGATCGGTGCGCCGACGCTGATCGCCGGCGCGGCCGGTGTCCTCTTGGCGCGGGCGCGGGTGCTTTCGCGGACCAGGGGGGCCGGATGACGGATTCCCCGCTCTCGTCCCAGATCGCCTTCAGCGTCGGGCAGGTTCCGGTCGCGACGCTGGTTGTCGTCACCTGGGGAATCATGCTGGTTCTGGCTCTGGCCGGCTTCATTCTCACCCGCCGGCTCAAGCTCGACGCCGGGCCGGCGCAAACGGTCCTCGAACTCATCGTGACGACGCTCGACGCGCAGATCGAGGCGACGTTGCAGCGCGACCCTGCCCCCTATCGCAAGCTGATCGGCACACTCTTCCTCTTCATCCTCGCGGCGAACTGGGCCTCGCTCGTCCCTGGTGTCGAACCGCCCACGGCGCACCTCGAAACCGACGCGGCGCTGGCCTTCGTCGTCTTCGTCGCGACGATCTACTATGGCGTCCGGTCGAACGGAGCGCTCGGCTACCTCAAGACATTCGCCGAACCGTCCTGGGTCATGATCCCGCTCAACCTCGTGGAGCAGATCACGCGCACCTTCTCCCTGATGGTGCGTCTTTTCGGGAATGTGATGAGCGGGGTTTTCGTGATCGGCATCGTCCTGTCGCTCGCCGGGCTCCTGGTGCCGATCCCGCTCATGGCGCTCGACCTGCTGACCGGGGCGGTCCAGGCCTACATCTTCGCCGTTCTGTCCACCGTCTTCATCGCCTCTGCTGTTGGTGACGCGAAACCGAAAGCCGCGTCATCCGCCGGCGCGGCCCCTGCTCAGAAAGGAAGCTGACTTATGGACTACATAAAACTCGCGAGCATCATCTGCGCCACGCTCGCCGTTTCGTTCGGGGCGATCGGCCCCGCCCTCGCCGAGGGTCGGGCAATCGCCGCGGCGATGGATGCGATCTCGCGGCAGCCTGAAGCCTCCGGCACCATTTCCCGAACGCTTTTCGTCGGTTTGGCGATGATCGAGACGATGGCGATCTACTGTCTTGTCGTCGCGCTGCTCCTGCTTTTCGCCAATCCCTACGCACTCTGAAAGGCGGCGCGCCCAATGCAATTCGACTGGTGGACATTCGCGTTTCAGGTCGTGAACGTCGTGATCCTGATCTGGCTTCTGAGCCATTTCATGTTCCGGCCGGTGGCGAAGATCATCGCCGACCGCCGCGCGGACACCAGCCGGGCACTGGAAGCGGCCGAGGTGGCCAAGCGCAAGGCGGACGAGGCGGAAGCGGCGGCGCGCGCCGAGAAGGAGAAGAACGCCGCCGAACGTTTGACGATCATCGAGGCGGCGCGAGAGGAGGCGGAGGGCCAGAAGAATGCCATTCTGGAAGATGCGCGAAAGGAGGCCGTCGAGACGCTACGCAAGGCGAAGGCGGATGCCGCCCAGGCGGCCGAAGAGGAGCGCAAGGCGCGGGTCAGAAAGGCGGCCGACCTCGCCGTCGTGATCGCGCGTCGGCTGTTGGGGAACCTGCCCGAAGATGGGCGGATTGCCGGCTACCCGAAACGCTTGCAGGCGGCGCTGGCATCGCTTGATGCCGAGCAGCGCGAGGCTCTGGGCGCCGAGACGGGAGCTTTGCGGCTCCGCGCGCCGCGACCTTTGACGAAGGCGGAGCTCGCGGCGGCTGGCAAGGCAATCCGCGCGGCACTTCCGGAGGCGCCGGAGCCTGAAGTCGATGTGGATGACACGCTGATCGCGGGGCTCGAACTGACCAGCCGGCATGGCGTCATCCACAACTCTCTCAACTACGATCTGGGGCGGATCACCGAGGCGCTGGAGAACGATGGCGAGGTCTGATCGCGAACTGCCCGCTGGAAGCACCGATATCGACAGCCTTACGGGGATCGTCGGCAAAGTGGAACTTGGCACCGAGGCCGAAGCGCTCGGCCGCGTGACCGAGATCGCTGACGGCCTCGCGCATGTATCGGGCCTCGGCGCGGCCCGGCTGGGCGAACTCCTGGAATTCGAAGGCGGCAAGCGTGGCTTCGTGCTGAACCTCGAACCCGACTTGCTTCAGGCCGTCCTTCTGGACCACAACGACGGGATCGTGGCCGGGTCGGCGGTCCGGCACACGGGAAAGCTGGCCAGCGTTCCGGTCGGTGAAGGATTGCTCGGCCGTGTGGTCGACCCGCTTGGCCGGCCGCTGGACGAGGGCGGGCCGATCGTCGCCGAGGACTGGCGCCTGGTCGAACAGCCCGCACCGGAAATCATCGACCGCGATTTCGTGAGTGAGCCGGTCGAGACGGGGCTTCTGGTCGTCGATGCGCTTTTTGCTATCGGGCGGGGCCAGCGCGAGTTGATCATCGGGGAACGCGCGACCGGCAAGACCGCCATCGCGGTCGATACGATCATTAACCAGAAGGATTCCGATGTCGTCTGCGTCTATGTCGCCATCGGACAGCGAGCGACGGCGGTGCGCCGGGTAATCGACGCGGTGCGGGAGAAGGGCGATATCGACCGTTGCATCTTCGTCGTCGCCCCGGCCACGGCGGAGCCCGGTTTGCGCTGGCTCGCCCCGTTCGCCGGCACGACCATCGCCGAGTATTTCCGCGACAAGGGCGGCCACGCGCTGATCGTCTATGACGATCTGACCAAGCATGCGGCGACGCACCGCGAACTGTCGCTTCTGGCGCGCGCGCCGCCGGGGCGCGAGGCCTATCCCGGTGACATCTTCTTCCTGCATGCACGGCTTCTCGAACGGTCGGCGAAACTGTCGAAGGAAAAGGGCGGCGGGTCGCTCACCGCTCTGCCGATCGCCGAGATCGAGGAGGGCAACCTTTCCGCCTACATCCCCACCAACCTGATCTCGATTTCCGACGGTCAGATCGTGCTTTCGACAAAACTCTTTGCCGGAAACCAGCGGCCGGCGGTCGACGTCGGTCTCAGCGTCAGCCGCGTTGGCGGCAAGGCGCAGCTTGGTGCCCTCAAGGAGGTCGCGGGCCGGGTACGGCTGGACTATGCGCAGTACCTGGAACTGCGGATGTTCTCACGGTTCGGCGGGTTCGCGGATGCGGGGCTCAAGCGGCGGATCGACCACGGCGACCGGATCAGCGCGCTCCTCCATCAGGCGCGGTATGAACCGCTGCGGCCGATCGACCAGATCGCGCTTCTCGCGGCACTGAATGCCGGTGTGCTGGACGACGTGCCGCTGGACCGTATTCCGGCCATCAAGGCGCGGCTGCGCACCGTGATCGACAGCGAGCCGAAACTGGAGTCGGTCAGGGCGCGTCCGGTTGCGTTGTCAGAGGCTGAAAAGGCCGCGCTTCTCGGCTGCGTCAACCATGCGATCGCCGATACCGCGCCGGACGGGTCCTGATGCGTCGGCCGGAGGACATCAAGGCCCGGATGGGCAATATCGAACAGGTCGAGGGCGTCGTGGTCGCAATGCGGGCCTTGGCGGCGGCGCATGCGCAGGAGGCGAAAAAGCATCTGGTCGCGATCCGCGAGCAGGAAGCCACGGTCGCACGCGCCATGGTCGATGCGCTTGCGCTGCTCGACACCCCGCTGCACGCGCCCGCGGAACCGGCGACGGGCAAGCACCTCAGGATCGTTGTCGGAGCCGCGCAGGGGTTCAGCGGATCCTACAGCGAGCGCATCGTTTCCGGCGCGATGGCAGATGAAGGGACCGCGCCCTCCACGACGTATCTTCTGATCGGCCAGCGCTGCCTCTCCGAGTTCGAAAGCCGGGGTGTGTCGCCTGTCTGGTCCGCGCATATGGCCGCCCATGCCGCCGAAGTGCCGGCCCTGGCGAGCCGCGTCGTCGACGCCGCCTTCGCGCTGCTTGGCAAGGGTGCGTTCACGCATGTGAGCATCGTCTACGGCGAACCGGAGGGGTCCGGCCAGACGTTGACGATCCGGCAGCTCATGCCCTTCGACTTCACGCGGTTCGAAACGGCTTCCCGCCCGTTTCCGCCGCTGGTCACGATCGCGCCTGCGGTCCTCGTCACGCGACTGGTCGAGGAATACGTCTTCACCGAGATCTGCGAAGCCCTGATGCTGGGCTTTTCCGCCGAGAACGACGCCCGGATGACGGCCATGTCGCGGGCGCGGAGCAACGTGCGGCAGATCCGCGAGGAGCTGCGGCGAGAGTTCGCGCAGGCCCGGCAGGAGCAGACAACGACGGAAATCATCGAACTCTCGGACGACGCCGACTGACGCGCAGCACCACGCCAACCGCAGGCGGATGCTGAAGATCGTGTACGTCGACGACGCTAGAGTTCGACCGCGTCGTGAAGCGTGGGGCAATAGGGATCGAGGCCGCGCTTCGTCAGTTCCTTGCGCATCTTCTCCATGCCTTTCTCCTTGTCGCCATGAACGAGGAAGACCTTTTTCGGCGCCCCGGCCGGCGCGATCCAGTCGAGCAACTCCCTTTGGTCAGCATGGGCGGAAAAGCCGTTGATCGTGTGGATGCGCGCGTTCACCTGGATATCCTCTCCATAGATCCGGACCGACTTCGCGCCGTCGATGATCTTCCGCGCCAGCGTTCCCTCGGCGGCGAAGCCGACGAAGACGACGCTGGATTCCGGCCGCCAGAGATTGTGTTTCAGATGGTGCTGCACGCGCCCGCCGGTGCACATGCCCGACCCGGCCATGATCACCGCGCCGCCGCGGATATTGTTGATCGCCATGGAGTCCGCCACCTGCCGCGTGAACCGCAATCCGGGCAGTTTGAACGGATGCCGCCCCTCTCGCATCTCGTCGCGCAAGGCGGACCGGAAGCCTTCGGCATGGCGGCGGAAGATCTCGGTTGCCGACACCGCCATCGGGCTGTCAAGGAAGACGGGGAGGGCGGACGGAAGCTCGCCGTTCTCGATTGCGCGTTTCAGGTGGAACAGGATTTCCTGGGCGCGCTCCAACGCAAAGGTCGGAATTACGGTGTTTCCGCCGCTTGCGATGGTCTGTCGGATAGCATCGACAAGCTCTGCGACGGACTCGTCCAGATTCTTGTGAAGACGGTCGCCATAGGTCGTTTCCATCACGACGTAATCCGCTTCGGGCGGCGGCGTCGGATCCGCCAGAACCTCATGACCGCGATTCCCGAGATCGCCGGAAAAGACGATCCTCCGGCTTTCGCCGCTCTCCGTCGCGTCGATCACGATCGAGGCCGAACCGAGGATATGCCCCGCGTCTTCGAAGCGCGCGGTGACCTGGTCGCTCAAGTGAAGCACTTCGCCGTAGGCGACGACGCGCCCGAAATAATCGAGCGTCGTCAGAACATCGGGCACGTCGTAAAGCGGCTCTATCTGCTTGTTGCCACGCCTGCGCGCGCGCCGCGAGGCGTGGGTCGCGTCCTCTTCCTGGATATGGGCGGAGTCCATCATGATGAGCTTCGCGAGATCGCGGGTCGCGGCCGTGGTGATGATCTCGCCCTTGAACCCGCGTTTCACGAGCAGCGGGATACGCCCGCAATGGTCGAGATGGGCATGGGTCAGCAGGAGGAAGTCTATCTCGGCAGGGTCGAATCCGAATGGCTCTGTGTTATCTTCGTCGGCATGCCGGCTTCCCTGGAACATCCCGCAGTCGATCAGGATGCGAAGACCCGCGCAGGTCAGCAAATGGCAGGAGCCGGTGACATTTTGTGCAGCGCCGTGAAACGATAGCTCCATCTTGAAGGCTCCTTCTTTTCAGCTGTCCGGTATTGGCGGCAGGTTCATCGATCTTGGGCCGGCGCCCGAAATACAGATCTGCCGCTGGCGGCGTACCATCCGACGATCTGGTCGCGGATTTCGTCGGCCGTCTCCGCATAGGAGAACAGGTCTTCATCTTCGGGGTCGATCACGCCCTCGGCGACGAGGAACGGGAAATCGACCGCCCTTTCCCAGAATTCGCGCCCGACGAGAACAATCGGCAGGGGGTCGATCTTGCGCGTCTGCACCAGCGTCAGCGTCTCGAACAACTCGTCGAACGTGCCGTAGCCGCCGGGAAAGGCGACAAGGGCGCGGGCCCGGTGCAGAAAGTGCATCTTGCGGAGCGCGAAATAGTGAAACCGGAAGCAGAGACCGGGGGTGAGGTAGGGATTGGGGTATTGTTCGTGCGGCAACGTGATGTTCAGCCCTACGGATTTGGCGCCGACATCGAAGGCGCCCCGGTTGGCCGCCTCCATCAGGCCCGGCCCGCCGCCGGTCATGAGGGCGATGGTGCCGCCGTCCTGCGCGTCGAGGCAGCCGCTGATCCCGGCCGCGAATTCGCGTGCCACCGCGTAGTAGCGGCTCTTGTCGACGATCCGTTCTGCGATCGCATGCGCCTGCCGCAGCTTCGGATTGTCCGGATCGTCGGCCAGCCGCTTCCGCGCCGCCTCCTCTCGCGTCCGTGCAGCGGATGGTTCGGAGATGCGCGTGCTCCCGAACACCACGATGGTGTGACAGATATCATGCTGGTTCAGACCGTATTCTGCCTTGAGGAAGTCGAGTTGAAGACGGACGGAACGAACATCGTCCGACTGGAGGAACGAGACATCCTCGTCGGCCTGCCTGTATGCATCGCTGTCCATGATCGCCCGGATCCTGACGGCAGCGTTGGGATCGTCGGAATCCGGCTTCGGGGTTTGCCAAGGAAGCGGAACCTCTCGCGGGGCCGCCGCCTTCCGCATTTCAGGGCGGTCCGGATCGGTCTTCACCATCTGGCATCTCCCAAGACGACATGGGCAGGTCGGGCCATCCGCCCGGGGACCAGCATCCCTCAGAGAGCCGGCCTTCAAGCAAAATAGTCCGGCAACCGGGTGCGGGAGATGACCGAGATCAATCGCCCGTGCCGATCAGTGTCCGCTTGCCAAGCGACCGGCGCCGAGCAGTCGCTTGGTTGAGCGGGCGATCACGCATTCCTCGTCCGTTGGCAGGACAAGCACGTCGCAACGCGACCCGGCCTTGCCGATGCGCGTGGCATTTGCCGTATTGGCATCGGGATCGAGGCTGACGCCGAGCCAATCCAGCCGCTCGCAGATAAGACGCCGGATACGCGCCGAGTTCTCGCCGATGCCGGCTGTGAAGACGATGGCGTCAAGCCCGCCAAGCGCGGCGACCAGCCCGGCCAGGGTCATGGCGGCGCGATAGCAGAATAGGTCGATCGCCTCCCTGGCCTTTGGATCGTCGCTGTCCTCAAGCACGCGCATGTCCGGGCTGATACCGGAGACTCCGAGCAGGCCGGACTGCCTATAGAGAACATCCTCGATCTCGTCGGCGGACATTCCCATTTCGCGCTGCATGTAAAGCACGACACCGGCGTCGAGCGTTCCGCAGCGCCGCCCCATGACCAATCCGTCGAGCGCGGTGAAACCCATGCTGGTTGCGACGCTTTTCCGCCCATGCATCGCACACATGCTCGCCCCGTTGCCGAGATGCGCGACGACAACGCGTCCGTCGGCCCTATCGCCCAGATGGCGTGGCAGTTCCCCCGCGATGAATTCGTAGGACAGGCCGTGGAAGCCGTAACGCAAGACGCCACGCGCGGCGAAGCGGCGCGGCAAGGCGAAGAGCCGTGCGAGTTCACCTTGGCTTTGGTGGAAGGCCGTGTCGAAACAGGCGATCTGCGGCAGGTCGGGATGGCGGGCGGCGACCGCACGAATGGCGGCGAGGTTGAAGGGCTGATGGAGCGGTGCCAGCGGTTCGAGCGCGGCGAGGGTTTCGAGGACCCGCGCGTCAATGCGGACCGGCGCGGAAAATTCCGTTCCCCCATGGACGACGCGGTGACCGACGCCGACGACGGGACCGAGCGCTGTATCCGCATCCAGCCATCGCAGCAGCCGGACGGTCAGGTCTTCCTGCCCCGCATCGGCCGAGATCGGGCCGAACGTGGCGGCATCCATACCCGCTCCGGAAAGCGTAAACCGGGGATCGGTGCCGATCCCGGCAATCTTTCCGCGCAGCATCGGCGTTTCGTTCCCGCCGGCGGGATAGGCGGCGAACTTGATGCTCGACGAGCCGACATTGAGAACGAGGATGATGGATGTCATACCGCGCCTTTTGCCCGATAGGCGGTGTAAAGCTGCGCCATCGCGCAGGACGCGAGCCGTGACATCACGCCGTCCGCCCGGCTTGTCAGCACGATCGGCACCCGCGCGCCAAGGGCGATCCCAGCCGATTCGGCGCCGGCCAGATAGATGAGCTGCTTGGCGATCATGTTGCCGGCCTCGAGGTCGGGCACGACGAGAATATCGGCGTCGCCCGCCACTTCGGACCGGATGCCCTTCGCCTCGGCCGCCGTCCTGGACACGGCATTGTCGAAGGCGAGCGGCCCGTCGATGATCCCCCCGGTAAGCTGCCCACGGTCGAGCATCTTGCAAAGCGCGGCGGCCTCGATCGTCGACGGGATCTTCGGATAGACCGTCTCGACCGCCGACAGAATCGCCACCTTGGGCCGGGCGATGCCGAGCGCGTGGGCAAGGTCGATCGCGTTCTGGACGATGTCGCGCTTGGTATCGAGGTCAGGAAAGATGTTGATCGCCGCATCGGTGACGAAAAGCGGCTTGGGGTAATGCGGCACGTCGAGCGCGAAGATATGGCTTATCCGACGCTCGGTCCTGAGGCCGGTGTCGCGGTCTACGACTGGCGCCATGAGTTCGTCGGTGTGGAGCTTGCCCTTCATCAGCACGTCGGCCTTGCCCTCGCGGACAAGGGCCACGGCGCGCTCCGCCGCGGCATGGCTGTGCGGTGCGTCGACGATCTCGACGCCGTCGAGGTTCTGGCCCGCATCCTTCGCCACCGCCACGATCTTGTCGTGCGGTCCGACGAGGATGGGAACGACCATGCCCTGCGACGCCGCTTCCAGCGCGCCGGTCAGCGAAAGCGCGTCGCAGGGATGCACGACGGCCATCCGCACGGGCGGCAGGTCATGCGTCGCCGCGAGCAGGTCACGGTAGCGGGCGCCCTGTTCGTGCAGGTGCACCTCCGGAAGGACCGCGCGGGGCCGGCGCACCTTCTCGGTCGGCGCGATGACCACCGCTTGGCCCTCGATGACGATCTCACCCTTCTGGTTGGTGCAGCGACAATCGAGCGTGAGCTGCTTGCGCGCCGCGTCCTTCGCCGCGACGGTGACCCGCACCTCCACCGTGTCGCCGATCCCGACCGGGTGACGGAACTTCAGGTTCTGATCGAGATAGATCGTGCCCGGTCCCGGCAATTCGGTCCCGAGCACGGCGGAGATCAGGGCACCGCCCCACATGCCGTGGGCAATGACTTTGTGGAACATGTCAGAATGGGCGTATTCCTCATCGACATGGGCCGGGTTCACATCGCCGGACATCACCGCGAAAAGCTCGATGTCCTCGGGCTTCAACGTGCGGACGATCTGCGCCGTGTCGCCGATCCTGATCTCGTCGAAGGTCCGGTTCTCGATATACTGCATGCTTCTTTCCTGTTCGGCTCAGGCTTCGGTGCCGACCGGTGGGCACGGGTCCGGCCATCGACGCTATTGCTGGAATACGTAGGTGCCGGGCGCATCGCAGATCGCCGGTCCTATCGGCGGCGGTGCGACCGGATCGCCCGACCGCGCGGCGAGCCAGTCGGCGAGCGCCGGCCACCACGACCCATCCTTGGCGGGCGTCTCTTCGACCCACCGCTCGGGATCCACATACTTGGCGTCGTGGTCGCGGGTCTGGATCCGGAATCGGCGCCCGGGATGACCGGGTTCGGAGACGATGCCGGCATTATGCCCGCCGCTGGTGAGGACGAATGTCACCTCGGTGTCCGACAGAAGGTGGAACTTGTAGACCGAATGCCACGGCGCCACATGGTCACGCTCGGTCCCGACAAGGAAGACCGGCGCCCGGATGTCGATCATGGCGATCGGCTCATTGTCGACCAGATACCGCCCTTCGGCCAGGTCGTTGTCGAGAAAGAGATGCCGCAGATATTCGGAATGCATCCGGTAGGGCATCCGCGTCGCGTCGGCGTTCCAGGCCATCAGGTCGTTCATCCGCTCCGGCTCCCCCATGAGGTATTGCCGCACGATACGCGACCAGATCAGGTCGTTCGAGCGCAGGATCTGGAACGCCCCGGCCATCTGCTGGGTATCGAGGTAGCCTTTTTCCCACATCATGTCCTCGAGGAAGGCGATCTGGCTTTCGTTGATGAACAGCATCAGTTCGCCGGCCTCGGTGAAGTCGGTCTGGGTGGCGAGAAGCGTCACGCTTTTCAGACGGTCATCGCCATCCCGTGCCATCGCGGCGGCAGCGATCGACAGGAGCGTTCCACCAAGGCAGTAGCCCATCGCATGGACCTTTTCCGCGCCGCAGCCCTCGCCGATCGCGTCGAGGGCTGCCATGATCCCCAACTCGCGGTATTCCTCCATCCCGAGGTCGCGATCCTTTGCATCGGGGTTTCGCCACGAGATCATGAAGACGGTGAACCCCTGATCCGTCAGGTAGCGCACGAGCGAATTCTCCGGCGACAGATCGAGGATGTAATACTTCATGATCCAGGCTGGGACGATCAACACAGGTTCTGGGCGGACCTTCTCCGTCGTCGGCGCGTATTGAATAAGCTCGATCAACCGGTTGCGGAACACGACCTTTCCGGATGTCGCGGCAATCGTTTTGCCAACCACGTAGTCTTCGGCACCGGCAGGCTTCTCGCCACTGAGTCGGCGCTGCACGTCCGTGAGGAAGTTCTGCCAGCCGAGGACGAAGTTCATCCCCCCGGTCTCTTGCGTCCGCGCGACGACCTCGGGATTGGTCCACGGATAGTTCGACGGCGAGAAGACGTCGAGCATTTGCCGCGCAGCGAATTCCACCACGTTCTCATGCTGCTTGGTGACGCCGCGAACCCCCGTGGTCGCGTTGTGCCACCACTGCTGGTTCAGCAGGAAAGCCTGTGACATCACGTTGTGGGGCCATTTCTGCCAGGCCGGATCGCGGAACCGGCGGTCCTGCGGCAGGGGCTCGATACAGCAGTCCGCCTGACCCTTGTGCTTCGCGCAGGCTTCCAGGAATCCGGCCAGCCGCTGCGTCTTGCGGGCCGCCTTCGCTGTCAGGTGAAGCTGCTTGCCGGGCGATGTGGCAAGATGCAGCGCCCAGTCGGCCCAGGCATCCGCCAGCGCAATGGGCGATATGCCGGAGGTGACGCGCGCCGCCAGAGCCTTCAGGCCCTTGTCGTAATCCTCGAGCAGCGATTCCGCGGCTATGGACATGCCCGTCGGTGCATCCCCGTAGCTTGTATCAACCGGCGATTTCCGCGCCGGCCTGATGTCGTGGTCGTCGCGGCGGAGCGGTGTGACGGTGCTGGAAGTGTTCTGGCGAGCCATTCGGACCCTCCGTGACGGAATGAAAGTGTCGGCACCGCGCTTAGACCCGCCTGGTGTCGAAGACCTTGATGCGGATCAATCGACCTGTCGCTGGCATATAGGCGTCGTTGCCCGTGTGGACGAGCGTGCCAAGGATGAGTGGCCGGCGGCCGGTGACCTGGGCACCCGCCGACGTGGCGACCGGCAGCGGTTCGCCGGTAATCATCGACTCGTCGATCCAGCTCTCGCCCTCGATCACCTCGCCGTCGACCGGAACGCGTTCGCCCGGACGGACCTCGATGATATCGCCGGGGGCGACGTCCGCGACCTCGATTTCGATGACGCTAGTAGCGCGCCGCACGCGGGCAGTCTTGGCCTGCAGTCCGACGAGCCGCTTGATTGCCTCGGACGTCCGGCCCTTGGCGCGCGCTTCCAGAACCCGGCCCACGAGGACAAGCGAGACGATTACCGCGGCGGCTTCGTAGTAGACGTTGACCGTGCCCACGGGCAACAGGCCCGGCGCGAAGGTCGCGACAAGAGAAAAGGTGTAGGCCGCCAACGTACCGACGGCGACGAGGCTGTTCATGTCGGGTGCGGCGCGCAGGAGCGCCGGGATGCCTTTCTGGAAGAAGCGGATGCCGGGGAAGGCGAGCACGAGTGTCGTCAGCGCGAACTGGATCAGCCAGCTCGCAGTCATGCCGATGGTCGAGGCGATCAGGTGGTGCATCCCCGGAATGACATGGCTGCCCATTTCGAGCAGGAAGACTGGCGCCGTCAGAGCCGCTGCGACCCCCAGGTCGCGTGAGAGGACGCGGCGCTCTTCCTTCTGCGCCTCCGCCTCGGCACTGGCTGTATTACTCCGATCTACGAGGCGTGCCTCATAGCCGACTTCCGAAACCACCTTGATCAGCGTGGCGGCATCGACGCTACCCTTCACGGTCGCCCGTTCGGTGGCAAGGTTCACGGTGGCGTCGGTGACACCCGGCGCGGAGCGCAACGCGCGCTCAACGCGACCGACACAGGAGGCGCAGGTCATGCCGTCGATCGCCAGTTCCGCGGTCGACGCCGTAACGGTGTATCCGGCATCCTCGACCGCACGGATCAGACAAGCACGCTAGACAGGCGCGGCAAGGCGGACGTCTGCGCGCGCGTGATCCTCTAAGCGAAACCGCGCAAAACCGGCTTCTGAGTGAGCCCGAAAAGATTCTGAAACTCCCCACTTGACCCTCCAATGCCGGGAATGCCCACGTCTTGTCTCGCCAAGCAAACAAAGGAGGCAAACATGCAATTCCACATCGAAAACATGACATGCTTCGGCTGCGCCCGGAGCGTGACCAAGGCGATCCAGCCTGTCGACAAGGGTGCGGTCATCAAGGCCGATCCCGAGAACCGCAAGGTCGAGGTCGAGACGTCGGCGGCACGCATCGAAATCGAGGCCGTTCTCGCCGAGACTGGTTACCCCGCCACACGCGAAGCCGCGTGACGGAGGTGCGCCATGCCACGTCTTTCTACCCTGTTTCTCGGAACCGCGTTTGCCGCCGCGTTCAGCCTGACGCGTCTTCAAGTCCGGACCACCGTGGCCGGGACTGGCGAGGACGATCGGCAGGATCAGACACAAGTCCAGACGACCGGGCATGGCGCAGGTCATCTGGGAAACTGATGCGGCGATGGATGGGCTACTCCAAGAACGAGTGGCCCATCCGAACGACAAACGGAGACTTGATTCCGTGTTGATCGCAAATGCCATAATACTGCTGCGATGAAGCGACTCTGGGTTCCGGCTCTATCAATTCTGCTGATGGCGACACTCGGGTCGGCACAGAGGGTTCATGCTCAACCGACGACTGCTGTGGAGCAGCACCTGGTCATGGATTGTGGGCATCATAACGCAGAATACGTCCAGGACGACACCGGGAAACACCGCGGAGTCATAGACTGCCAACTCTTCTGCGCCGCGATCGCGGGGTTTCATCCGGTTCGACCAATTCTCCTTCGGCGACTGTGGCGCGAGGACAGATTTGTCGTCGGCCTTGGTGTTCTACCGAGTGGAACGACGCCCGAAGCAGTTGAACGCCCTCCGAAACATGTCTTCGTCTGATCGGATGCGGTCGCAAGCGACCGGGCAAACCCAATTCATTCGGACCCTTTGAGGTCCAAGGAGACGAAGATGACGACATTCACGAGACGCGGCCTCCTGGCCGCAGGGGCCGCCGCCTGCGCGGTTTCCCAACTGCCCGCTATCGCGCGGGCCCAGACGTCAGCGCCGATCGCCCTTGCGGCGGCGCGCAGAACCATCGAGGTCGACGGCCGTTCAGCCAGCGTCTGGGGCCTCGTGCGCCCAGACGGAGGCCAGGGCCTCGTGCTGGACCCGGGCGCACGGTTTCATGTGGCGCTGACAAATGATCTCGACCAGCCCACGATCGTACATTGGCATGGACAGATCCCGCCCAATGCGCAGGACGGTGTGCCCGACATGCCCATGCCAGTGCTCGCGCCGGGCGAAATCCGCACCTACGACTTTTCCCCACGTTCGGGCACCCATTGGATGCACAGCCACATCCCTACGCAGGAAATGCGGTTACTGGCCGCGCCGCTGATCGTGCGCTCGGCCGAGGATGTCGCGGCGGACCGGCAGGAGGTCGTCCTGTTCCTGCACGATTTCTCGTTCAAGGAACCCGAAGAGGTTCTGTCCGAAATCACCGGCGGACATGCCGGAGGTGGACATGCCGCGCACGGCACGGCCCCGGCCACGCCCGCCGATCACACGGCGACGGGCCACGGCATGCCGGGGATGAAAATGGCTGGCATGTTGATGGGGAGCATGGACGGCATGGCAATGGATCTCAACGACCACGACTGGGACGCCTATCTCGCGAACGATCGCTCGCTGGCCGATCCGGAGGTGGTAACCGTCGAGCGCGGCGGGCGCGTCCGCTTGCGAGTGATCAATGCGGCCGCGGCGACCGTGTTCTGGATCGACACTGGCACGGCCGAGTCTCGCCTCGTGGCGGTGGACGGACACGCAGTAAGGCCGCTCTCCGGCGGCCGGTTCGGCCTGGCGATGGGGCAGCGGCTTGATCTCGAGATCGATCTGCCAGGCGAAGCCGGTGCCTGGCCGATCCTGGCCCTGCGGGAAGGCGCCCGGGAGCGCACCGGGCTCATACTGGCAACCGCGGGTGCCGAAGTCCGGCGGATCGTCTCTCTGGCCGAAGCTGAGGCACCGGCCTTCGACACCGATCTGGCGCAGGAGGCGCGCCTGATCGCCGAAGCCGGCTTGCCCGAGCGCCCGATCGACCGCAGCCGGATGCTGATGCTCGGCGGCACGATGCAGCCCTATGTCTGGACGATCGACGGGCAGACCTGGGGCAGTCATACACCCGTGCTTGCGAGACCCGGCGAGCGGGTGGAACTGATGTTCCACAACATGTCGATGATGGGTCACCCGATGCACCTGCACGGTCACGTCTTCCAGGTGGTCGAGATCAACGGCCGGCGCTTCGCAGGCGCCCTTCGCGACACCGTCTACGTGCCGCCGATGTCGATGGTGGCTGTTGCGCTCGACGCCGGAGAAGCCGCGCGCTGGATGCTCCACTGCCATCACATGCCGCATCTTGCCACGGGCATGATGACCGAGTTCCAGGTCACCGCATCGGCCTGAGAACGGCGGCGCAAAAGTCGGCCACTTTTGCCCTTTCTGGCGACAGGGAGGGCGGGAGGATTTTCACCGTGGACTTGTATCGGAAGGTGCGCCTGACTGAACATATGCACGATCCGATTGAACGAGCTTAACATTTCCACCGAAGTCGTCGGAAAGAGGACATTCGCTGCGCGCCGCATAAATGTCCGCTTGCGCCATCCGCCAGATATGCAACCTGCGTTCGCTTCATACCTCTACAGACGGGTGTAATAGATCCCCTGACAAAAGATCGTCCGGCATGTTCTGGTAGCAGACCGGTCTGAGGAACCTTCGGATGGATAGGGTTCCGACCGAGGTGGCGCCGAAATTGGTCGAGGCGGGGTAGGGTCCGCCGTGGACCATCGCGTCGCAAACCTCGACGCCCGTCGGAAAGCCGTTCGCCAGCACCCGGCCGGCTTTCCGTTCGAGAACGGGCATCAGCTTCTGGCCGAGCGCCGTGTCGCCGGCGTCGAGGTGCAGGGTGCAGGTGAGCTGTCCTTGCAGGCTTCGCGCAATCTCTTCCATCTCGGCGGCATCGGCGGCGCGCACGATCAGGCCCAGAGGCCCGAAGACCTCCTCTCCAAGCGCGTGGTTGGAAAGCCACTCCCGGCCGGTCGTCGCGAACAGGTAGGGCGTCGCGTTTCTCAGGTCGCACATCGAGGTCAGAACCTCCTGCACGCCCTGTGATCCCGCGATCCGGTCCCGCCCCTGCCGGTAAGCGGCGGCGATGCCGTCGGTCAGCATGACCTGCGCGCCGATGTGTGAAAGTGCCTCGGTCGCGGCGGTGGTGAAAGCGTCGGCGTCGGGTCCGTGGATGACGACGGCGATCCCGGGATTGGTGCAGAACTGGCCCGCGCCCATCGTCAGCGACCCGGCCCAGCCCCTGGCGATCTCCGGCCCCCGCGCCTTCAGCGCCGACGGCAGGAGGAACATCGGGTTGACGCTGCCGAGTTCGCCGAAGAACGGGATCGGGTCGGGACGGGAGGCGCAAAGGTCGAAAAGCGCGCGGCCGCCGGCGAGCGAGCCGGTGAAGCCCACGGCGCGGATGCGCGGATCGGTGACGAGCGCCTCGCCGACGTCGCGGCGGCCGCCCTGGATCAGCGAGAACACCCCGGCCGGCATTCCGGTCGTACGGATCGCGGCATGGATCGCCTCGGCCACGATCTCGCCGGTGCCGGGATGGGCGGAGTGGCCCTTGACCACCACCGGGCAACCGGCGGCGAGCGCTGCGGCGGTGTCGCCGCCCGCCGTCGAGAAGGCGAGCGGGAAGTTCGAGGCGCCGAAGACCGCGACCGGCCCGATGGGCCGCTGGATCATCCGCAAGTCGGGGCGCGGCAGGGGCTGGCGGTCGGGAAGCGCCGCGTCATGGCGGCGGTCGAGGTAATCGCCCTTGAGGATGTGGGACGCGAAGAGGCGAAGCTGGCCGGTGGTGCGCCCGCGTTCGCCGTTCAGACGCGCCTCGGGCAGGCCGGTCTCGGAGGTGCCGATTGCGGTGATCGCCTCGCTCCGCGCCTCGATCTCGTCGGCGATGGCGTTGAGGAACGCGGCGCGCTCCTCTCGCGTCGAATAGCCATAGGACCAGAACGCCTCCTCCGCGGCGGCGCAGGCCCGGGCGACAAGGTCCGGCGTGCCGACGGCGAAGGCGCGCGCGGCCCCGTGCGCGGGGGAGGAGGCGAAGGTCGCCGCACCTGCGGTCCAGTCGCCGGCAATCAGGTGACGCCCATGAGGGGTATAGGCCATATCGTCACTCCTCAGCGGCCGGTTTTCTTGCGCCACTCTTCGTATTTCTTTTGGTTCTCTTCCTTTGTGCAGGGATAGAGACCGATGATCGGCGCGCCCGCCAGAACCTCTTCCAGCACGAAATCCTCGAAGCTTTCCATGCCGGCGCAGACCTCGGCAATCTCGTCGGCAAGATGGGCCGGGATCACCATTACCCCGTCGCGGTCGCCGACCAGCACGTCGCCGGGAAACACCGCGACATCGCCGCACGCTACGGGGATGTTCAGGTCCAGCGCTTCGTGCTTCGTCAGGTTGGTCGGTGCGGACGGGCCGGCGCAATAGGCCGGCATGTTCAGCTTGCCGATCCCGTCCGCGTCGCGGAACCCGCCATCCGACACGACGCCGGCACAACCGCGCACGGCAAGCCGCGTGACCAGGATCGACCCCGCGGTCGCGGCCGAGGCGTCCTTGCGCGCATCCATTACGAGCACATGACCGGGCGGACAGGTTTCCACCGCGACCCGCTGCGGGTGATCGGCATTGCGAAAGACCTCGAGCGGGTTGCGGTCCTCGCGCGCCGGGATGTAGCGCAGGGTAAACGCCTGACCGACCATGTTCTCGCTCTTCGGCGCGACGGGGCGCACGCCCTGGATGAACTGGTTGCGCAGGCCGCGTTTGTATAGCTGCGTGGCGATGGACGCGGTGGAGACCCGCTTCAGCTTCGCGCGGGTCTCGTCGGAAAGGATGTAATCGGTCATGGTCTGGCCTCAGAAGATGTCGGGTTCGCCGGCGGTCTTGCCGAAATCGGATTGCAGAAAGTCGAAATCACAGCCCTGATCGGCCTGCGTGACATGGCGCGCGAACATGTAGCCGTAGCCGCGTTCATAGCGCGGTTTGGGTGCGCTCCATTCTGCGCGCCGGCGGGTGAGTTCGGCGTCTGCGACCAGCATGTCGAGGCGCCGGTTGGGCAGGTCGAGCCGCACGGTGTCGCCTGTCTGCAGAAGCGCGAGCGGCCCGCCGACGAAGCTTTCTGGCGCGACATGCAACACGCAGGCGCCATAGGACGTACCTGACATGCGGGCGTCCGAGATCCGCAGCATGTCGCGGTGGCCCTGCTTCAGAAGCGCCTTCGGAATCGGCAGCATGCCCCATTCCGGGAAACCCGGCCCGCCCTGCGGCCCGGCATTGCGCAGGACCATCACGGTATCGGGCGTGATCTCCAGATCCTCGTCGTCCACGGCCTTCTTCATTTCGGGATAGCTGTCGAAGACGAGGGCCGGGCCCTCATGCATCCAGAACTTCGGATCGCAGGCGGCGGGCTTGATGACCGCGCCGTCGGGGCAGAGATTGCCGCGCAACACGGCAAGCGAGCCCTCGGCATAGACCGGGTTCGAAAGCGGCCGGATCACGTCGTCATTGTAGACCTCCGCCCCTTCGAGGTTTTCGCGCAAAGTCTTGCCGGTCACGGTCAGGCAAGTGGTATCGAGCCTTCCTTCGATCTGCTTCATCAGGGCGCGCAGGCCGCCGGCGTAGAAGAAGTCCTCCATCAGATAGTCCTTGCCCGAGGGCCGAACATTGGCAATGAGCGGCGTTTCGCGCCCCAGGTCGTCAAGGTCGTCAAGCGTGAGATCGACTCCCGTACGCCGCGCCATGGCGATAAGGTGGACGACGGCATTCGTGGAACAGCCCGTCGCCATGGCGACGATCGCGGCGTTGCGGCAGGCGCCGTCGGTGATGATCCGGTCGGGCGTCAGGTCTTCCCAGACCATCTCGACGATGCGGCGGCCGCAGTCGGCCGACATCCGCTGGTGGCCGGAATCCACGGCCGGGATGGACGAGGCGCCGGGCAGCGTCAGCCCCATCGCGTCGGCGATCGCCGTCATGGTCGAGGCCGTCCCCATCGTCATGCAGGTGCCCGCGGACCGCGCGATCCCACCCTGCACGCCCAGCCACTCGGCGTCCGAAATGTTGCCCGCGCGCCGCTCGTCCCAGTATTTCCAGGCATCCGATCCAGAGCCGAGGATCTTGCCCGCGTAGTTGCCGCGCAGCATCGGACCGGCGGGGAGGTAGATCATCGGCACACCGGCCGAGATCGCGCCCATGACCAGCCCCGGCGTGGTCTTGTCGCATCCGCCCATCAGCACCACCCCGTCCAGGGGATGGGCGCGGACCATCTCCTCGGTCTCCATCGCGAGCATGTTGCGGTAGAGCATCGAGGTGGGTTTCAGGTAGCTTTCATCAAGCGACAGCGCCGGCATCTCGACTCCGAAACCTCCGGCCTGAAGGACGCCGCGCTTCACGTCCTGAACGCGCTCGCGGAAATGCGCGTGGCAGGTGTTCAACTCTGACCATGTGTTGAGAATCCCGATCACCGGTTTGTCGCGGAAATCCTCCTCGGCATAGCCGAGCTGCATCATTCGGCTGCGGTGGCCGAAGCTGCGCAGGTCGTCGGGGGCGAACCAGCGAGCCGAACGGAGGTCTTTGGGGTCTTTGCGGGTCATGCGATTATCCGGTCAATGCGAAGGTCAGCCAGAAAAGAAACGCGGTCAGCAAGAACCCGAATACCTCGGGCCAGTTGCCGAACTCGTGCTTGTCGCGCGTTTCTTCGGAGGCGAATTCAGGCGCGGAGATGTCCTCGTCCTGACGGGTGAACTTGTCGTCGGTCATCTTGAGGCCTCCTCAATCCAGAAGTGACGGCAACCAGAGGGCGAGGTCCGGGAAAAACAGCACCAGGAACAGCCCCGCCGCCTGAAGTGCCATGAAGGGCAGGACCGCGACGAAGATGTGCTGCAACTCGATCCCCTTCGGGGCGACCGATTTCAGGAAGAAACAGGCGGGACCGAAGGGCGGCGACAGGTAGTAGATCTGGATGTTCATCGCGAAGAGAACGCCGAACCAGACCGGATCGAAACCGAGGTCGATGACCACGGGGGCGAAGATCGGGACCGTGATGAAGATGATCGCGATCCATTCCAGGAAGGTGCCCAGCACCATAACGATCAGCATCATCACGATGATCACCATGATCGGCGGCACGTCGAGCCCGACGAGCATTCCGCGCAGGAAGTCCCCGCCACCGATACGGTTGTAGATCCCGATCAAGGACACGGCACCGAGCACGAGCCAGATGATCGAGCCGACGGTCAGCACGGTCTGGCGCATCGCGTCGCGCGCCATCGTCCAGGTCAACTCACGGCGGAGCCCGGCGACCACGACCGCTCCGACCGCTCCGATCGCCGCCGCCTCTGTCACCGTCGCCACGCCCGAATAAATGACGCCGAGCACCGCGCCGATCAGCAGGCCAGGCAGGATCACGCCGGAGAGGAACTTCAGGCGCTTGAGGAACGGCAGCCCGGTTTCGGGGATGTCGTAGATCGGCGCCATCGCGGGATTCAGCCGGACGCGTACGAGGATGTAGGCGATGTAGAGCGTGGCGAGGATGAGGCCGGGCACTGCCGAGGCCGCGAACAGCTTGGTGATCGAGACCTGGGCCGCGAGCCCGTAGATGATCAGCACCACCGAGGGCGGGATCAGCGTGGCAAGAGCACCGGCCGCGCAGATGATGCCGATCGACAGTTTCTTGTCATAGCCGAGGCGGAGCATCTGCGGCAGGGCGATCAGGCCGAGCATGACGATCTCGCCGCCCATGATACCCGACATCGCGGCCAGCACGACCGCCACGATGCAGGTCTGCACACCGACCGAGCCGCGGAAACGCCCGCCGAGAATGGCCATCGAGTCGAAGAGCGACTTCGCGATGCCCGATCTTTCGAGAACGTTCGCCATGAAGACGAAGAACGGCACCGCGATCAGTTCGTACTTGTGCAGAACTTCGCTGACATTTGCCGCGACGATGAAGAACCCGGCCCGCGTTCCGAAGTAGAGGATCGCCGTCGCAAGGGATACCGTCAAAGTGGTGATCCCGAGGGGAACGCCGATCGCCATCAGCGCCAGAAGCGAGACGACGATCAGAAGGGTGATGATCTCAATGCCCACCGGTCACGTCTCCCTCGGTATGCTGGACCCAGCGGATGATGTTGGCGGCGAGTTGCGCCATGTAGAGCAGACAGCCGACCACGATCAGGACCTTGAAGATCGTCGGCTGGATCGAATTGAAGGCGGTGCCGGAATATTCGGTTCGCGCCAGAACCTTGGCCGCTGGTCCCCAAAGCGCCATCGTCAGAACCAGGACCGCACAGAAGGCGACGACCATCTGGAGCAAGCGGAACAGGCGCCAGATGCGCGGACCGACGACAAGTTCGAGCATGGTGATCGAGATATGGCGATGGCGCTCGGTCACGAAGCCGACCGACAACACCCAGGCACTTGCGCAGAGGGTCATGGCGAGTTCGGTCGACCAGACGGTCGGGCGATCGAAACCGTAGCGCATCACCACCTCGAGGGCCGATATGATGACGCAAGCAAAGAACAGGACGGAGCAGCCCCGGCCGATGAAGACGCTCACGCTGTCCATGACATCGGCATATCGGGCCAGAAGGCTTTTCATCGCTTCCCCCGGGCAAGGTTGGAGGGCGCCGCCCCACCGCGTTCGGCGAGGCGGTGCCAGATGGCCGCGATCTTACTTGAAGAGGCCGATCTCGGTCATGTACGCGATGTTGGCGTCAAGCGCCTCTTTCGCCAGGGGCGACTTCTTGGCGTATTCTTCCCACTGCTGGCGGGCGACCTCGCGCAGCTGGTCGCGGTCTTCCTGGGCCCAGTTGATCACTTCGATCTTGTCGCCGGCATCGTCGCGGGCCGCGAGCTCGGCGTCCTGCTTGGCAACCTCGTCGGCCATGGCGAACATCGCCTCGTACCACCAGTCCCGCAGCGCCTTCTGGTCCTCGGGCGACAGTGAGTCCCACTTCTCCTTGTTGATGGTGAACTGCATCGACGGCATCGAGTGGATGCCCGGATAGAGCGGGTACGGTGCCACGTCGTGAAGGCCGGTGGCGTCGTTGTTCACATAGGCCGAGGCATCGGCGGCATCGACAATGCCCTTTTCCAGAGCGCCGAAAACTTCCGAAAACGGGATGGAAACGGGCGATGCGCCTGCAGCCTCGAACACCGCGGCAGCCAGACCCTCGGGCGAACGGATCTTCTTGCCTGCGAGATCCTCAAAGGTGCGGATTGGGGTGCGGGCCGGAAGCGCCTCGCGCGAATAGGGGCCGCAAGCCACGACATGCACTTCGCCGCCGGTCACGCTGTCGGCGGCCTTTTGCATCATTGCCTCGCCACCGCCGTCCTTGCAGAAGCCCAGCATCTGCTGGGGCGTGTCGTAGCCGGAGATGAGGTCGCCCATGATCGCGTAGGCGGGTTCGAGGCCGGCGAAGTAGTTCACCGACGTGAAGTCGCCATCCAGAACCCCGGCGGCCACCGCCTCGGGCGTTTCCTTCGCGGGCACGACGGAGCCGTTCGGCGTGAGCACGATCTCGATGCGGCCGCCCGTCATCTCGCTTATCTTGGGTAGCCAGTTTTCGGTCAGGTACTGGGTCGAAAAGTCACCAGCGTTGAACGAGGTCTGCACGTTGAATGTCTCGGCCGCCGCAATGCCGGCGGTCATTGAAACGGTCGCCGCCAGCAAGGCAGTCGTGGTGAGCTTCATTTGATCCTCCCAAAAAGTGTCGCGCGGGCATTTTCCCGCTCAAGTGATACACTAATATATTAGTGCATCGACTGCAAGTGTGTAGTATCGTCAAGCTCGGAAAGCAAAATGAAGCGTTCAGAGCATTGTAAATGAACAAGAAAGCCATAGACGTACTGGCGCCTTTCTCGGTTGAGCAGGCAGAGATTGTCCGCGAACAGATTCGCAAGACGAGCGTAAGCCAGCAGATTCACGACGCCCTTCGCCGCCGAATCCTGACGCTGGAGCTAGCCCCCGGTGAAAACCTCTCGCGGAACGAAATCGCGGTTTACTACGGCGTCAGCCAAACGCCCGTGCGCGATGCGCTGATGAAGCTCGAGGAAGAGGGACTCATTGATATCTTCCCGCAGTCCAAGACCGAAGTGTCACGAATAGACGTGGCTCAGGCGCGGGAGACCCAGTTCCTCCGCATGTCGCTCGAAATCGAGATTGCCAGAAGACTTGCCGCTGCGCGCGAGCCCGATCGCATTGCCGCTGCCAGCGCTATACTGGCGCGTCAGCGCACCGCACATGAGGCTGGAGATCTCACCTACTTCGCGGATCTCGACCGCACCTTTCACCGGGAGCTCTTCAAGGCCGTGGGCGTTGGAAATCTCTGGGAGCTTATCACAGATCGGTCGGGACACATCGATCGGCTTCGCAAACTGAACCTTCCCGATCCGGGTAAAGTGTCCGAGATCCTTGACTATCACGAGCGCATCCTGGGAGCGATTGCAGACGGAAAACCGGAGCTGGCGGAAAAGCTGGTACGCGAGCATCTTTCGGGGACCCTGGCGCAAGTCGAGCAGATCGTTGCGCGCCATCCGGAGTACTTCTGATCTTGGCCGACGTCTTTGTCTATTGACGAGGACGCCAGCCGCATGAAAGTCGCGGGTGAAAAGTCGGCTTCGGGCCGACAACAGTCTTGCCGATGCAAACGATTGCACACGCGATAGTTATGACGAAAGAATAAAGAACGAGTGCGTCGCAGTCATGCGGCGCAGTCAAGTCAGAGAGCGGCGTAGTCGCGCGGGGCGCTTTCATAGGTGAACTTGATCGGCACCGGCAGCGACGTGCGCCACACCTGCGCCGGCCCGCCGCCGATCAGCGACACAGCCCGGCCGTTATCGCAGACCGCGCCGTCGTAAAGCCGGTTCGCCATGTTCAGGACGGCAGTTTCGTGCATCGCCGGACTGCCCGACCCGCAGGCGTTCTTGACAAGGAGGATATGCGTTCCGCGCTCCACCCCGTCCTTCAAGGTCGCCGCGCCGCAGGCCGCGGACCAGCCGCCGCCGACGATCAGCCAATCGATGCCCCGCAGTTGCATCGCCTCGACGAAATCAGGCGAGGTGACCCGGCGCAGCTCGTGCCAGAGCCAGCCCGACATGGCTCCGGTTTCGAAGCCGATGCGTCGGGCCTGTGGTACTTTCTTCGCCAACAACGCAGCCAACGCGCCGGGATCCGACTTCGCCCGTCCCCGAAAGACCGGCTTGCCGTCCTGATCCACCACACAGACCGATCTCTCCTTCTGAGACACGTCCAATCCGACATACTGCTTCATCGGGGGGGGCTCCTCTGCCAGAACCTCCAGCTCAGTCTGCGCGCGTCTGGTCATGGGGACCAAGGGCCCTTGGACCTTGGGCGTATCCAGAGAACGCGAAAAGTCAAAAATCCCAATGACAAGTGGCTGTTGGGCGGATGAAAAGGTGGATTGAAAAACGCAAAAGCCGCCCAACTCACTGAGTTAGAACGGCTTTTTGAATTTAAGTGGTGCCCAGGAGAGGACTCGAACCTCCACGCCTTGCGGCACACGGACCTGAACCGTGCGCGTCTACCAATTCCGCCACCTGGGCAGGTGTCGTGACGGGCCATGTATAGCCGGCGCCCGGTACTGTCAACGGGGGTCCACGCGAATCCCGGCCCGCGCGCATTCGCGCCTTGTTCGATGGGCCACGGGGCGTTAATCAGGGCCCGAGAAAGCGATTGCCCGGAGGCTGCCCATGTCCAAGCTCGTCACCATCTACGGCGGTTCGGGATTCCTCGGGCGCTACATCGCACGGCGGATGGCGAAGGAGGGCTGGCGTGTCCGTGTCGCGGTCCGGCGCCCGAACGAGGCGCTTTTCGTCAAGCCCTACGGTTCCGTGGGCCAGGTCGAGCCGATCTTCTGCAATATCCGCGATGACGCCTCCGTGCGGGCGGCGATGACCGGGGCGGACGCGGTGGTGAACTGTGTCGGCACTTTCGACAAGCGCGGCCGCAACAATTTCGACGCCGTGCAGGCCGAAGGCGCGGGCCGCATTGCCCGCATCGCGGCCGAGACCGGGGTTGCCCGAATGGTTCATGTCTCCGCCATCGGCGCGGATGCGGCAAGCGACAGCGACTATGCCCGCACCAAGGCCGAGGGCGAGGCGGCAGTGGCGGCCGCATTTCCGGGCGCGATGATCCTGCGCCCCTCGGTCATGTTCGGGCCGGAAGACGGGTTCTTCAACCGTTTCGCCGGAATGTCGCGCATGGGGCCGGTTCTGCCGGTCGTGGGCGCCGGGACGAAGTTCCAGCCGGTCTATGTCGACGACGTGGCGCAGGCGGCCGTCAAGGGCGTGATGGGCGAGGCGGCCGGCACATATGAACTCGGCGGGCCCGACGCGGCGACGTTCCGCGCGTTGATGGGCGAGATGCTGAAGGTCATCAACCGCCGCCGGCTGGTCGTGAACATGCCGTTCTGGGTGGCCCGGATCATCGCCGGGCTTCTCGATTTCGGGTCGATGCTGACCGGCGGGCTGATCTCCAACACGATCCTGACCGGCGACCAGGTCAAGTCGCTGCGCCACGACAACATCGTCGCCGACGGTGCGCGCGGTCTTGCCGATCTCGGGATTGCGGCGACGCCGATGCATGCCGTGCTGCCGGACTATCTCTGGCGCTTCCGGCCGTCGGGCCAGTACGAGGCGATCAAGGCCTCTGCAAAGAACCTGCGCCGGCACGGTTGACCGACCCGGCTTGCCGCGATGCGGCATGGAGCTTAAAGCTGTGCCCGTCCCTGATCCCTTCAAGGAAGGCCGCCAGACATGAACGATGCGACGCTGAGTGCCCTGTTCCTCGGGCTCTTGGAAGGTTTGACCGAGTTCATTCCGGTCTCCTCGACAGGTCATATCCTGCTGGCCGGCCATTTCCTCGGCTTCGACAGCGCCGGCAAGACCTTCGAAGTGGTGATCCAGCTCGGTGCGGTTCTGGCGATCCTCGGGGTTTATGCCGCGAAGATCGGGCGGACCGTCGCGGGGCTGCCCAGCGACCCGCAGGCACGGCGGTTCGCGGGCTCTGTGCTCATCGCCTTCCTTCCGGCGGTGGTCGTCGGCGTTCTGGCGCATGATTTCATCAAAGACGTGCTGTTCGAAAGCCCGCGCCTCATCGCGTCCATGCTGATCATCGGCGGTATTGTGCTCCTGATCGTCGATCGTCTGCCGCTAACCCCCAGGCACCACGAGGCGGACCGTTTTCCGCTGCCGATGGCGCTCGGCATCGGCGTGATCCAGTGCCTGGCAATGATCCCCGGCGTGTCCCGGTCCGGCGCCACCATCGTCGGCGCGCTGGCCCTTGGCGCCGACAAGCGCGCGGCGGCGGAGTTTTCCTTCTTCCTGTCGATGCCGACAATGGCGGGGGCCTTCGCCTACGATCTGTACAAGAACCGCGACGTTCTTGACTGGAGCGCGCTGGGCGAGATCGCGATCGGTTTTGCCGCGGCCTTTGTCGCAGCGATTCTCGTGGTGCGCTGGCTACTCGGCTTTGTCAGCCAGCATGGATACGGGCTTTTCGGATGGTGGCGAATCATCGTCGGGTCTATCGTTCTGGCCGCCCTGAGTATGGGTTACTGACAAATAGGTATCTATTGCTGACCTAAATTTGGTCAAAAAGCCTGTCATAAATCCGAAACCAGGCAAAAATCTTGAAAATAGGTAAGCTATTCTGACTTTTATTTCCGACGAGCCGGGAGTAGCAATGCGCACCCTGATCTTCTGACGGAAAGACCACCCGATGGCACAGCAACGCATGCTTCAATTCGTGACCGTCTCGAAAGAGATGCCGGAGAAACGTGCGGCCACTGTGCGCGCGCAGGATTTCAACGAGATTTACCGCGAGTACGCCGAAGCGAAGGCGGAAGAGCAGGCGGGGCGGTGCAGCCAGTGCGGCGTGCCCTATTGCCAGAGCCATTGCCCGTTGCACAACAACATCCCCGACTGGCTGCGGATGACCGCAGAAGGCCGGGTTCAGGAAGCCTACGAGATCAGCCAGGCCACCAACACCTTCCCCGAGATCTGCGGCCGCATCTGCCCGCAGGACCGGCTGTGCGAGGGCAACTGCGTCATCGAGCAGTCCGGCCACGGCACCGTCACCATCGGCGCGATCGAGAAGTTCATCACCGACACGGCCTGGGACAACGGCTGGGTGAAGCCGATCAAGCCGGCGCGGGAGCGCACCGAAAGCGTCGGGATCATCGGCGCCGGTCCGGGCGGCCTTGCCGCCGCCGATCACCTGCGCCGTCAGGGCCTTCAGGTCACGGTCTACGACCGCTACGATCGCGCGGGCGGCCTTCTGACCTATGGCATCCCCGGCTTCAAGCTCGAGAAGGATGTCGTGATGCAGCGCATCAAGCAGCTCGAGGATGGCGGCGTACAGTTCGTCCTGAACTGCAACGTGGGCGAGGACATCACCTTCGACGCGATCCGGGGCAAGCACGACGCCGTCATCATCGCCACCGGCGTCTACAAGAGCCGTGATCTTGGCGGGCCCAACGCCACGGCCACGGGCATCGTGCGCGCCATCGACTACCTCACCGCCTCGAACCGCAAGTCTTTCGGCGACGACGTGCCGGAATACGACTCGGGCGAGCTGAATGCCGAGGGCAAGCGCGTCGTGGTGATCGGCGGCGGCGATACGGCGATGGACTGCGTCCGCACAGCGATCCGCCAGGGCGCGCAGTCGGTGAAGTGCCTGTACCGCCGCGACCGGGCAAATATGCCCGGCTCGCAACGCGAGGTCGCGAATGCCGAGGAAGAGGGCGTCGATTTCGTCTGGCTGACCGCGCCGAAAGGCTTCACCGCCGGAGATGCCGTCGAGGGCGTCCTGGTGCAACAGATGCGGCTTGGCGCGCCCGACGCGACCGGCCGGCAAAGCTCCGAGATCATCGAGGGCGCGGATTACGTCGAGGATGCGGACCTGGTAATCAAGGCGCTTGGGTTCGAGCCGGAGGAGCTGCCGAAGCTCTGGGGCGTCGACGGGCTGGACGTGACCCGCTGGGGCACCGTGAAGGCCGATTTCCGCAGCCATGCGACCAGCCTGCCGGGCGTCTTCGCCGTCGGCGACATCGTGCGCGGCGCGAGCCTTGTGGTCTGGGCGATCCGCGACGGGCGCGAGGCGGCAGACAGCATTCTCGACTACCTCGCCGAGGCGCAGTCGGTCGCGGCGGAATAGGGCCGGAATACAAGCGGAACGGCGTCGGTATGCCGTCCCGCACGCGTAGTACATCCGTAGCTACAGGCACCCTACGGGCAAGGCTGCCAGCACGGAGAAAGGGTCAGGGACGCTGACCTGGAGTATGAAGGAAGTCTGAACGTGTCATCGCAGCTTGGCCTCTTCAGCCTCTCGGCCGCCGCGCTTCTGGCGGCCCCTGCGCTTGCCGGCGGGAAATTCGCGCCGCCCGCCGGCTGCGCGGCCTTTGCCACCGTCCAGCTACGCAATTGCCAGGTATCGCAGCATTACCGCTGCGAACATGACGCGCCGGGCGACCAGTGGGCGGTCTACATGGATGGCGACGGTCCGTTCTACATGAGCCGGATCGACGCGGAAACAAGGTGGCTCGACAGCTTCGACCTCGTCACCGGAGAGCGCGACGCGCTTTTGTCGGAAACCGATCCGGCCTCCTTCACGACGTTGATTACCACGGGGCGCGACGACTACGACTTCACCACCGAAAGCAACACCGGCGAGGTCCGCCGCTACACCGGCTTCGACCAGTTGACCGGCGAAAAGACGGTGATCGACGGTGTCGTGCTGGAGCGCACGAAGTTCGATCTGACCGCCTGGACCGCGGAGGGCGAGATGATCTGGCGCCGGGTCGGGCGGCAGTTCATCCACCGCGACTGGCGGCTGTTCTGGGCCGATACCGAGGATTTCGAGAACGGGTTCGGCGACCGGGACACCGTGGTCGACACGCCGGTCGCCTTCGCGCAGCCGGGCGACAAGGGATTCCTGTCGTCCGAGCCGCTTTACGACTGCGACATGATGATGACCGATACGCCGCCACATGGCGAAAGGCCACGGTCATGACCGGGGCGAAGGCACTGAGCGGACAATGTCTTTGCGGCGCCGTCACGGTGACGATGGAGGCCAGGCAGCCTGAACTGCACGCCTGCCATTGTGACATGTGCCGGCGCTGGACCGGCTCGGCCTTCCTGGAGATCGACGCGGCACCCGGCACGATCAAGGCCATGGGGCCGGTCAAGGTGTTCACGTCGTCGGACTGGGCCGAGCGGGCGCATTGCGACACCTGCGGGACGCCCCTCTGGTATCACCTGACGGTTCCCGGCACGGACCATTACAGCGTGTCGGCGGGCCTCTTTGACAATCTCGGCGGCTTCGCGCTGACCAAGGAAATCTACGTGGATCAGAAGCCCAAGGGCTTCGCCTATGCGGGCGATCACCTCAGGCAAACGAAAGCGGAATTCATGGCGACCATCGCCCCCCAGATCGCGGGAGAGGAAAAATGAGCGGATTTGACTCTGACTGGCTCGCCTCGGAAGAGGCACGGCGCGCCTGGATGGCGGAAAACAGTCTCTATCGTGCCGAGGACGAACATTCGTCGTGCGGCGTCGGTCTGGTCGTGTCGATCAACGGCAAGGCCAGCCGCAAGGTGGTGGAGCACGGGATCGACGCCCTGAAGGCGGTCTGGCATAGGGGCGCGGTCGATGCCGACGGCAAGACCGGCGACGGGGCGGGCATCCATGTGCAGATCCCGGTGCCGTTCTTTTACGACCAGATCCGCCGCACCGGGCACGAGCCCGACATGAAGGCGCTGATCGCCGTCGGTCAGGTCTTCCTGCCGCGCACCGACTTCGGCGCGCAGGAGACGTGCCGCACGATCGTGGAGACCGAAGTCCTGCGCATGGGCTATTACATCTACGGTTGGCGCCACGTTCCGGTGAACACCGAGGTGCTGGGCGAGAAGGCCAACGCGACGCGGCCCGAGATCGAGCAGATCCTGATCAAGAACTCCAAGGGCGTCGACGAAGAGACGTTCGAGCGTGAGCTTTATGTTATCCGGCGGCGGATCGAGAAGGCGGCGGCGGCGGCCGGGATCGCGGGAATGTATCTTTGCACGCTCTCGTGCCGGTCGATCATCTACAAGGGGATGATGCTGGCCGAGCAGGTGGCGGAGTTCTATCCCGACCTGAAGGACGAACGCTTCGAAAGCGCGTTCGCGATCTATCACCAGCGCTATTCGACCAACACCTTCCCGCAATGGTGGCTGGCCCAGCCCTTCCGCACCCTCGCCCATAACGGCGAGATCAACACGCTGAAGGGCAACCTCAACTGGATGAAGAGCCACGAGATCCGCATGGCCTCGGCCACGTTCGGAGAGCAGGCGGGCGACATCAAGCCGATCGTGGCGCAGGGGTCGTCGGACTCCGCCGCGCTCGACGCGGTGTTCGAGGTGCTGGTGCGGGCCGGGCGGTCGGCGCCGATGGCCAAGACCATGCTGGTGCCCGAGGCCTGGTCCAAGTCGGCGGTGGAGATGCCGCAGGCCTGGCAGGACATGTACGCCTATTGCAACGCGGTGATGGAGCCCTGGGACGGGCCCGCCGCGCTCGCCATGACCGACGGGCGCTGGGTGTGCGGCGGGCTCGACCGCAACGGCCTGCGTCCCTTGCGCTATGTCGTGACCGGCGATGGCCTGCTGATCGCGGGATCGGAAGCCGGGATGGTGCCGGTCGACGAGGCCGTGGTGCGAGAGAAGGGCGCGCTGGGGCCGGGGCAGATGATCGCGGTCGATATGGCGGAGGGCAAGCTCTACCACGATGCCGAGATGAAGAACCGGCTCGCGGGCGCGCAGCCCTATGCCGACTGGCTGGCCAAGGTCGTCGACCTCAACGCGATCATGCGCGACGTGCCGGAAAAGGCGCTGTTCGAGGGCGGAGAACTTCGCAAGCGGCAGATCGCGGCGGGCTATACGCTGGAAGAGCTGGAACAGGTGCTCGCGCCGATGGCCGAGGACGGCAAGGAAATGATCGCGTCGATGGGCGACGACACGCCGGCCGCGGTGCTGTCGAAGCAGTATCGGCCGCTCAGCCACTTCTTCCGGCAGAACTTCAGCCAGGTCACGAACCCGCCGATCGACAGCTTGCGCGAAAGCCGGGTGATGAGCCTCAAGACCCGGTTCGGCAACCTCAAGAACGTGCTCGACGAGAACAGCTCCCAGACCGAGATCCTGGTCCTGGAAAGCCCGTTCATCGCCAATGCCGAGTTCGACGAGATGGTGCGGCAGTTCGGCAGCTCGGTCGCGATGATCGACTGCACCTTCGCGGGCGGCGAAGGCGAGGCGCTGCGGCTGGGGCTGGAGCGGATCCGGGCCGAGGCCGAGGATGCGGTGCGCTCCGGCGCCGGGCATATCGTCCTGACCGACCAGCACCAGTCGGCGGACAAGGTGCCGATGCCGATGATCCTCGCCACCTCGGCGGTGCATTCGTGGCTGACGCGCAAGGGGCTTCGGACCTTCTGTTCGCTGAACGTGCGGTCGGCCGAATGCATCGACCCGCATTACTTCGCGGTCCTGATTGGCTGCGGGGCGACCACGGTCAACGCCTACCTCGGGCAGGACAGCATCGCCGACCGCATCCGTCGCGGTCTGATCGAAGGCTCGCTCGTCGATGCAATGCGGCGGTACCGCGATGCCATCGACGCGGGGTTGCTGAAGATCATGTCGAAGATGGGGATCTCGGTCATTTCCTCTTATCGCGGGGGTCTGAACTTCGAGGCCGTGGGGCTTTCCCGCGCGATGGTCGCCGAGTATTTCCCCGGCATGCATTCCCGTATCTCCGGGATCGGGGTTTCCGGCATCCAGCACAAGCTGGAGGAGATCCACGCGAAGGGCTGGAAGGGCGGCACCGACGTCCTGCCGATCGGCGGCTTTTACAAGGCGCGGCGCTCTGGCGAGAAGCACGCCTGGGAAGCGCAGACGATGCACATGCTGCAATCGGCCTGCGACCGGGCGTCCTATGACCTGTGGAAGCAGTATTCGGCCGCGATGCGGGCGAATCCGCCGATCCACATCCGCGACCTTCTCGACATCAAGCCCTTGGGCAAGCCGGTGCCCATCGAGGAGGTGGAAAGCATCACCTCGATCCGCAAGCGGTTCGTGACGCCGGGCATGTCGCTCGGGGCACTCAGCCCCGAGGCGCACAAGACGCTGAACGTCGCGATGAACCGCATCGGCGCGAAGTCCGACTCGGGCGAGGGCGGCGAGGATCCGGCGCATTTCCTGCCGGAACCCAATGGCGACAACCCGTCGGCCAAGATCAAGCAGGTGGCGTCGGGCCGGTTCGGCGTGACGGCGGAATACCTGAACGCCTGCGAGGAGCTGGAAATCAAGGTCGCCCAGGGCGCCAAGCCCGGCGAGGGCGGCCAGCTGCCGGGGATGAAGGTCACGGCGCTGATCGCGCGGCTGCGCCATTCGACGCCGGGTGTGACGCTGATCAGCCCGCCGCCGCACCACGATATCTACAGTATCGAGGATCTGGCGCAGCTGATCTACGACCTCAAGCAGATCAACCCGCGCGCCAAGGTGACGGTCAAGCTGGTGTCGTCCTCGGGCGTCGGCACGATTGCGGCCGGTGTGGCGAAGGCCAAGGCCGACGTGATCCTGATTTCGGGTCACAACGGCGGCACGGGCGCGTCGCCTGCGACCAGCATCAAGTATGCCGGCCTGCCTTGGGAGATGGGCCTGACCGAGGCGCATCAGGTTCTGGCGATGAACAAGCTCCGCGAGCGGATCACGCTCAGGACCGACGGGGGTCTACGCACCGGGCGCGACATCGTCATCGCGGCGATGATGGGGGCCGAGGAATACGGCATCGGCACCGCCGCTCTGATCGCGATGGGCTGCATCATGGTGCGCCAGTGCCAGTCGAACACCTGCCCGGTGGGCGTCTGCACGCAGGACGAGGATCTTCGCAAGAAGTTCACCGGGTCGGCGGACAAGGTGGTGAACCTCATCACCTTCTACGCCCAGGAGGTGCGCGAGATCCTCAGCCAGATCGGGGCGCGGAGCCTTGACGAGGTGATCGGGCGCGCGGACCTTTTGAGCCAGGTCAGCAGGGGTTCGGCGCATCTCGACGACCTCGACCTCAACCCGCTTCTCATCACCGTCGATGGCGCCGACAAGATCGTCTACGACCGGTCGAAGCCGCGCAACGCGGTGCCGGATACGCTCGACGCGGAGATCATTCGCGACGGCGCGCGGTTCTTCGAGGACGGCGAGAAGATGCAGCTTTCCTATGCGGTGCGGAACACCCACCGCACCATCGGGACGCGGGCCTCTTCGCTGATCGTGAAGAATTTCGGCATGCGCAACGCGCTTCAGCCGGATCACCTGACCGTCAAGCTGACCGGCTCCTGCGGCCAGTCGCTCGGCGCGTTCGCGGCGCCGGGGCTGAAGCTCGAAGTGTCGGGCGATGCCAACGACTACGTGGGCAAGGGGCTGTCGGGGGGCACGATCGTCGTGCGGCCGCCCATGGTCTCGCCGCTGACCGCGTCGGAGAACACGATCATCGGCAACACCGTGCTTTACGGCGCGACCGACGGCTACCTCTTCGCCGCCGGCCGCGCGGGCGAGCGCTTCGCGGTGCGGAACTCGGGCGCCAAGGTGGTGATCGAGGGCTGCGGCTCCAACGGGTGTGAGTACATGACCGGCGGCGTCGCGGTCATCCTCGGCCGGATCGGGGCGAACTTCGGGGCCGGCATGACCGGGGGCATGGCCTATGTCTACGATCCCGACGGGACCGCCGAGGAGCTGATGAACCTCGAAACGCTCGTCACCTGCGCGGTGAACCACCCGCATTGGGAGGCGGAGCTGAAAGCGCTGGTCGAGCGGCACGCGAACGAGACCGGCAGCCTCAAGGCGAAAGGCATCCTGCAGCACTGGACGGCGGAGCGGGCGAATTTCCTGCAGATCTGCCCGAAGGAAATGCTGGTCCGCCTGCCGCATCCGCTGAGCGCGGATTCGGAGGCCGTTCCGGCGGAATAGAGCCGGACTCGGGCGAACGACAGACAAAGGGCCGGACGCCAGTTCGGCCCTTTGTCTTTGATACAGCCATACCCTGCGACAGCGGGCTTTTTGCCACGGTCGGTAGGGCACTTATCAGAACACGACTTTGCCTGTTTCTTGGTGCAAACCATCTGATAACGTACCGCGCAAACAAAGCACGAGGCAGGCATGGCGACTTATGAGCTAACCGCCCAAAAAGTGAACGGCGATCCGTTCCTTTCCGGCGGCAACATCGTCATCGTGAACAACTCGTTCACGTCGCTGGTCTTTCTGGAAGTCGACAACACGATCGATGACCCGCTTGCCGGTGAGTTTGTTTCGCTCGATGGCGGCCTGACCTGGCTGAGCTATGACTACCTGGGCAGCGGAGCGGTGCGCGGTGATCCGACCCAATCGGGCGCCTTCCTCCGCATCGACATGGGAAACGGCACGTTTCAGACCGTCGCGATCGACCTCAATGCGGACGGGGACGGCGTTCCCGACCTCAGCAACGGCAATACCCAGCTGACCGTTGCGGGACTGAATACCACCGCCCCGCAGCCATGGCCGGTGCCGCCCTGCTTCGTGGCGGGAACCCTGATCGCGGTCCCGGGCGGCGAGCGGCCCGCCGAGGAGATCGCGCCGGGCGATCTGGTGGAAACGCTGGATCACGGACCGCAGGTGGTGCGCTGGGCCGGGCGGCGGCGGGTCAGCGGTTTCGGACGCGTCGCGCCGATCCGCATCGCGGCGGGCGTGCTGGGCAACGACCGAACCCTTCTCGTTTCGCCGCAGCATCGGATGCTGGTCCGCGGCGGGCAGGCGGAGCTTCTGTTCGGAGAGCCGGAAGTGCTGGTCGCGGCGAAGCATCTGGTCGGGGTGCCGGGCATCGCGGAAGTGCCGGTCGCCCAGGTCGAATACGTCCATCTGATGTTTGACCGGCACGAGATCGTCTTTGCCGAGGGTGCTCCGAGCGAGAGTTTCCATCCGGGCAGCGCTCTCATGGAGCGTGACCGGGCCCTTCTGGACGAGATCCTGTCGATCTTCCCCGAATTCGCCGCTCTGGTGGAGGCGCGCGTTCCTGCGGCGCGGCGCATCCTGTCGGAGTGGGAAGCGCGGGCGCTCGCGGCCTGACGGGCGCCGGCGCGCAAGGCCTTGACCGCGGCCCGCGCCGCATGATTGATCTCGCGCGATGGCAAAGAGCAGAAAACCGGCAACGAGATCGAAGCGGAAACCCGCGGCGAAGCGCGACGGCTTCACGCTGCGCGATATCCTGCGCTGGAGCGGCCGCGGTCTGGCCGCTCTTGCCGGGGTCTGGTTTTTCTTCGTGCTTCTGTTCACCGTCGTGAATCCGGTCTTCACGCCCTACATGATCGCCGAAAGCTGGCGGCATGGCGGGATCAGCCGGGACTGGGTGGCGATCGAGGACGTGACGCCCGGGATGGCGCGGGCCGTGGTCGCGGCGGAGGATGCCAATTTCTGCCTGCACTGGGGCTTCGATATCCGCGCGATCCGCGCCGCGCTCGACGAAGGCGCCGGGCGCGGCGCCTCGACCCTCACCCAGCAGGTGGTGAAGAACGTCTTTCTCTGGCAGGGGCGGAGTTGGCCCCGGAAGGCGCTGGAGGCGCTGATGACGCCGGTCGTGGAACTCATCTGGTCGAAGCGGCGGATCGTCGAGGTCTATCTGAACGTGGCCGAAACCGGAAAAGGCGTCTTCGGCGTCGAGGCGGCGGCGCAGGCCTATTTCGAGAAGCCGGCCAGCGCGCTCTCGGCCACGCAGGCCGCGCTGATCGCGGCCGCGCTGCCCGATCCCAAGGGCCGCAACCCGGCGCGTCCGTCGGGCTTTCTGCGCCAGAAGGCCGCGCAGATCACCGACGGGGCGGCGACGATCCGCGCCGACGGGCGCGCCGCCTGTTTCGAGGATTGATCCCCATGGGCGGCGCCGGTATCACGGGTTCGCAGCCGCGACACGAGCCCGCATCCATGACCCGCCTCTATCACGTTCCGCTTTCGCCCTTCTGCCGCAAGGTTCGCCTGACGCTGGCCGAGAAGAAGATCGAGGTGGAACTGGTCGAGGAGCGGTACTGGGAACAGGGCCCGGAGTTCCTGCGCCGCAATCCGGCCGGGAAGATCCCGGTGATCCGCCTCAACGGCAAGGTCATGACCGAGAGCCAGGCGATCTGCGAATACCTTGACGAGACGGTGCCCGAGCCGAAGCTGATGCCGCGCGATGCCGAGGGCCGCTACGAGGTGCGCCGGCTCTGCGCCTGGTTCGACGACAAGTTCCACGACGAGGTGACCTCCAAGCTTCTCTACGAGCGGGTCAACAAGAAGATCACCGGCCAGGGATACCCGGACTCGAAGAACGTCAAGTTCGGGGCGAACCGAATCAAGTATCACCTCGACTATCTCAGCTGGCTGCTCGATCAGCGCCGCTGGATCGCGGGGAACGAGATGACGCTGGCCGATTTCGCGGCGGCGGCGCATCTGTCCTGCCTCGACTATATCTCGGACGTGGACTGGAACCGCAGCCAGAACGTCAAGGACTGGTACCAGAAGATCAAGTCGCGGCCGTCGTTCCGGTCGCTTCTGGCCGATCAGGTGCCCGGATTCCCGCCGCCGGCGCATTATGCCGATCTGGATTTCTGAACCGGGCCGGAGAACCGGGGGTTTCACACCCCCGGACCCCCGTGGAGTATTTCCGAACAGAAGAAGGCGGGGGGCATGAGCATGCCCGGCTTCAGGGAGCGTCTCGTGGAGAGGGCGCTGGCGGAGGGGTTTTCGGCGGTGGGCTTTTGCGCGCCGACGGCGATCCCCGAGGCGGCGGGACGGCTCGCGGCCTTCGTCGCGGCGGGGCGGCACGGACAGATGGGCTGGATGGCGGAGCGGATGGGCTGGCGCGGCGATCCGGCGGCGCTCTGGCCCGAGGCACGGACGGTGATCGTGCTGGCGGAGGTCTATACGCCGGAAACCGATCCGCTGGAGGTCCTGGCGCAGCGCGACCGGGGGGCGGTCAGCGTCTATGCCCAGGGAAAGGACTACCACGATCTGGTGAAGCGGCGGCTGAAGCGGGTCGGGCGGTGGCTGATCGAGGAGGCAAAAAAAGGCTCTGTTCCGGCGGAAATCAAGGTTTTCGTCGATACCGCACCGGTGATGGAAAAGCCCTTGGGCGAGGCGGCGGGTCTCGGCTGGCAGGGCAAGCATACCAACCTCGTCAGCCGCGACCTCGGGAGCTGGTTCTTCCTTGGCGCGATCTTCACGACGCTCGACCTGCCGAAGGACGCGGCCGAGACGGATCATTGCGGGTCGTGCCGGGCCTGTCTGGACATCTGCCCGACGAAGGCGTTCCCGGCACCCTATCAGCTCGACGCGCGGCGCTGTATTTCCTACCTCACCATCGAGCACAAGGGGCCCGTCGAGGAGGAGTTGCGGGCGCTGATGGGCAACCGGATCTACGGCTGTGACGATTGCCTCGCGGTCTGCCCGTGGAACAAGTTCGCGGTGGCCGCACACGAGGCGGGCTATGCCGCGCGGGTGGGCGCGCCACCCTTGGCGGAGCTTGCGACGCTTGACGATGCGGGGTTCCGGGAGCGGTTTTCGGGAAGTCCGATCAAACGGATCGGGCGGGACCGCTTCGTGCGCAACGTTCTTTACGCGATCGGAAATTCCGGCGACAGGGCGCTCCGGGACGTGGTTGCCGGGCTGGAAGGCGATCCCGATCCGGCCGTCGTGGATGCGGCGCGATGGGCGCTTCTTCGGCTGGCGGAGAGCGGCGGCGGCTGAGCCGATCAGCCCAAAGGGGTGGCATTCGTGGCGATTCGCCCCCATCTTTGAACCATCCCCGCGTCTGGATGCGGCTCATACAGAAGGAGGAGAAAACCATGGCCAAGGGCAAGACCGGCTCTGACAGCGCTGCCGATAACAGCCGTCTGAAGCATTTCGTGGAGGTCGAGAAGACCCATGGCGCAGAGGGCACTAATCCCGCCGCGAAGAAGGTGCACGAGCGTCCCGCGGAGCGCGACGAAGGCGCGCGGCTGCGCGAATACACCCGGATCGAGCGCGGCCGCACTGCCTGAGGCGGTGCCTGTCCGCTCAGGCCCGTTTTTCCCCAATCCGCGTTACGCCGAGCGTGTCGAGCACCTTGGCCTCGATGTCAGCGGCGTTCATGCCGGCGGTGGCATACATATCCTCGGGTGAGGACTGGTCGATGAAGGTATCGGGCAGGACCATCGAGCGGAACTTGAAGCCGCGGTCGAAGATTCCTTCCTCGGCCAGAAGCTGGGCGACGTGGGAGCCGAAGCCGCCGATGGCGCCCTCCTCGATGGTGATCAGGGCTTCGTGATCCGACACGAGCCGCAGGATCAGGTCGCGGTCGAGCGGCTTGGCGAAGCGCGCGTCGGCGACGGTCGGGGCAAGGCCGCGCTGGTTTAGGCTTTCACGGGCTTTCAGGACTTCCGCAAGACGGGTGCCGAACGAGAGGATCGCGACGCGGCCGCCTTCGGCGATGATGCGTCCCTTGCCGATCTCCAGCGGCTGGCCGCGCTCGGGCATCTCGACGCCGACACCGTCGCCGCGGGGGTAGCGGAAGGCCGAGGGGCGGTCGTCGATCGCCGCGGCAGTGGCGACCATGTGGACAAGCTCGGCCTCGTCGGCCGCCGCCATGACCACCATGTCGGGCAGGTTGGCGAGGAAGGCGATGTCGAAGGAACCGGCATGGGTGGCGCCATCGGCGCCGACGAGGCCTGCGCGGTCGATGGCGAAGCGGACGGGCAGGCGCTGGATCGCGACGTCGTGGACGACCTGGTCGTAGCCGCGCTGCAGGAAGGTCGAATAGAGCGCGCAGAACGGTTTCATCCCCCCGGCGGCGAGCCCGGCGGAGAAGGTCACGGCATGCTGCTCGGCGATGCCCACGTCGAAGCAGCGGCGCGGGAAGCGTTCGGCGAAGAGGTTGAGGCCGGTCCCGTCCGGCATCGCGGCGGTGACGGCGACGATCTTGTCGTCCGCCTCCGCCTCCCGGATCAGGCTTTGCGCGAAGACCTTGGTGTAGGAGGGGGCGTTCGATGGCGCCTTCTTCTGCTCGCCGGTGACGACATCGAACTTGGCCGTGGCGTGGCCCTTGTCCGCCGCCCGCTCGGCCGGGGCATAGCCCTTGCCCTTCTTGGTGAGGACGTGGATCAGCATCGGTCCGGTCGCACGGTCATGCGCGGTGCGCAGCACGGGCAGAAGCTGGTCGAGGTCGTGGCCGTCGATGGGGCCGACATAGGTGAAGCCGAGCTCTTCGAAGAGGGTGCCGCCGATGGTCATGCCTTTCAGCAGTTCCTTCGCCCGCCGCGCGCCTTCCTGGAAGGGCTCGGGCAGGAGGCTGACCGCGCCCTTGGCGGCGGCCTTGAATTCCTGGAACGGCGCGCCGGCATAGAGCCGCGAGAGATAGGCCGACATCGCGCCGACCGGGGGCGCGATCGACATCTCGTTGTCGTTGAGGATGACGAAGAGCCGCTTTTTCAGGTGCCCTGCGTTGTTGAGCGCCTCGTAAGCCATGCCGGCGCTCATCGACCCGTCGCCGATCACCGCGATGGCGTCGCCGGGTTCTCCGCCGAGATCGCGGGCGGCGGCGAAGCCGAGTGCCGCCGAGATCGAGGTGGAGCTGTGGGCGGCGCCGAAGGGGTCGTAGGGGCTTTCGGAGCGCTTTGTGAAGCCCGATAGGCCCCCCTTCATCCGCAGGGTGCGGATGCGGTCGCGCCGGCCGGTCAGGATCTTGTGCGGATAGCACTGGTGGCCGACGTCCCAGATGATCTTGTCGCGCGGCGCGTCGAAGACGGCATGAAGCGCGACGGTCAGTTCGACCACGCCGAGCCCGGCGCCCAGGTGACCGCCCGTCACCGATACCGCGCTGATCGTTTCGGCGCGCAGCTCGTCGGCAAGCTGACGCAGGTCACGGTCGCTCATCGCCTTCATGTCGGCGGGAGTCGTCACGCGGTCGAGCGTCGGCGTGTTCGGTCGGTCGGTCAAGCTTATCTTCCCGGTTTGAACCTGCGCCGGTTTAGTCGGAAACGCTGCCGGGAACAATGACCTTGGCCGGGCGGGGCCTGCGGACTATCCGCCGTAATGGGCGCGAAAGGCCGCGATGGCATGGGCAAGGCCCGCATCGTCGATGTCGCGGTGCAGGACCATGCGAATTTCACCCGACCCGCCGCCGATCAGAAGACCACGTTCCGAAAGCCTCTTGCGGAGGTGCGCGTTGGCGCCATCGGCGGGGGTGAAGAAGACCATGTTGGTTTCGCAACGGACCCTGCCCGCGCCGAGCGCGGCGAGCGCGTCGGCAAATGTCCTGGCGCGGGCATGGTCGGCGGCAAGGCCCGCGACGTGGTGGCGGAGCGCGTGGCGGCCTGCCGCCGCCAGTACGCCGGCCTGACGCATCCCGCCGCCGAGGATCTTGCGGTGCCGTCTGGCCCGATCGATCAGGCCGGCAGGCCCCGCGAGGACCGAGCCCACAGGCGCCCCGAGCCCCTTCGACAGGCAGACCGAGACGGTGTCGGCGAGACCGGCGAGATCGGTCGCGGGGCAGCCGAGTGCGGTGATCGCGTTGAAGAAGCGCGCGCCGTCGAGATGGACGGCGAGGCCCGCCTCACGCGCGGCCGCGGCGGAAGCGCGCATGTCGTCGAGCGGGATGGCCCGGCCACCGACGGTGTTCTCCAGGCTCAGGAGACGGCTGACCGGATAATGTGGATCGTCGGGGCGGAGCGCGCGCCGGATCGCGTCGGGCGCAAGCCCGCCGGTCGCGGTCAGCGGCAGCGGATGGAGCGCGACGCCCGCCAGCACCGAGGCGCCGGCCGCCTCGTCATGAAAGACGTGGTAGTCCGCGCCGACGATCACTTCGTCGCCGCGCCCGCAATGACACATGATGGCGACGAGATTGCCCTGGGTGCCCGACGGGACGAACAGCCCGGCCTCCTTGCCGAGCATCGCGGCCAGTTCGGCCTGAAGCAGGTTGACCTCGGGGTCGTCGCCATAGACGTCGTCGCCGACCTCGGCTGCCGCCATTGCCCGTCGCATCGCAGCGTCGGGCCGGGTGACGGTGTCGCTGCGCAGGTCGCACAGGATATTCGGGCGGGCGGCGGGGTCGGTCAGGCCGGAATAGACACTCATTTTGCCTCCTCAGGCGTCGCGGGCGATGACGTAGCGGGCTGCCGCGCGCAGAGTTTCGGCGCGCGCGCCATAGGGTGCGAGCGCGGCCTCGGCCCCGGCCACCAATTCGGCCGCGCGGGCGCGGGCTCCGTCGAGGCCGAGCAGCGACACGAAGGTGGCCTTGCCGGCCGCCGCGTCCTTTCCCAACCTCTTGCCGGCCTTCCCGGGGTCGCCCTCCACGTCGAGGATGTCGTCTGCGATCTGGAAGGCCAGGCCGAGAGCGCGGGCGTAGGCGGCGAGCGGTGCGGGATCGGCGCCCGCCAGAACCGGACCGGCGGTTGCGGCGAAGGCGATCAGGGCGCCGGTCTTGCCGGCCTGAAGCGCGGTGATCTCGTCGAGCGTCAGGGGCAGCGGCGCGGTTTCCGCCGCGATGTCGAGCGCCTGGCCAAGAACCATGCCCTCGGCGCCGGAGGCGAGGCTGAGGGTGCGGACAAGGGCGATGCGCCGCTCGGCGAGGCCAAGGACGGGGTCGGTCAGGAGTTCGAAGGCGAGGGTCTGGAGCGCGTCGCCGGCGAGGATCGCCGTCGCCTCGTCCCACTTCACGTGGCAGGTGGGCTGGCCGCGCCGCAAGTCGTCATCGTCCATCGCCGGCAGGTCGTCATGGACGAGCGAATAGGCGTGCAGCGCCTCCACCGCGGCGGCGGCGGGCATCGCCTGTCCGGCACCGATCCCGTGCAGGGCCGCGCTTTCGAGGACGAGGAAGGCCCGAAGCCGCTTGCCGCCGTTCAGCGCGTAGCGCATGGCGTGGACGACAGGCACTTCCGCCCGCGCGGCAAGCGCCGCGACGAGCGCCGCCTGGACGCCATCCTGCGCCGCTTTCAGCCGTTCGGGGAACACTAGAGACCTTCGACCGGAACCGTGCCGGTTGGGGCGCCATCCGGGCCGAGGGTGATCTTGGCGACCTTCTCCTCGGCTTCCTTCAGCTTCTTTTCGCAATGCGCCTTCAACTCGGCGCCGCGTTCGTAGAGGGAGATGGACTTTTCCAGCGCGACATTCCCGGATTCGAGATCGCGCACGACCTCTTCCAGCGCCTTCATGGCGTCCTCGAATGTCATCTTGGCAATCTCGCTCATGCGCCCCGCTCCATCAGCACCCGGATATGCGTGGCGACCGAGGCCGCCAGCGCGTCGAGATCATAGCCGCCTTCCAGGGCAGAGACCACCCGGCCGCCGCAGCTGTCGTCGGCAAGATCGCAGATCGCATGCGTGATCCAGGCGTAGTCGGATTCGGTCCAGTTCAGATTGGCCAGGGGGTCGTTGCGATGCGCGTCGAAGCCGGCCGAGACGAGGACCAGCTCGGGCCGGAACGCGGCGACGCGGGCGAGCGCCCCTTCCCACGCCTCGCGCATCTCGGCGCCGCCTGATCCGGGGGCAAGCGGAAGGTTGATCACCTGACCATGCGCGCCGGTTTCGTCCGCCGATCCGGTGCCGGGCCAGAGCGGCATCTGCTGGGAGGAGACGAACATCGCGCGCGCTTCGTCCCAGAGAAGAACCTGCGTGCCGTTGCCGTGATGGACGTCGAAATCGAGCACCGCGACACGGGCGAGCCCGTGGTGGTCGAGCGCGTATTTGGCGGCAATGGCGACGGTGCCGAACAGGCAGAATCCCATCGACCGGGCACGCTCGGCATGGTGCCCCGGCGGCCGCATGGCGACGAAGGCGTTCCTGGCGTCTTCGGCCAGAACCGCATCGACGGCGGCCTCGACCCCTCCGATCGCGCGCAAGGCGGCCTCCCACGAGCCGGGCGACATGTAGGTGTCGGGATCGAGCTGTTCCCAACCGGCTTCGGGCCGCGCGCGGCTGATTTCGGCGAGGTATTTTGGGCTGTGGCCGCGCAGCACCTCGGCCTCGTTGGCCAGAGGTGCGCTGCGGCGGTCGAGGGCCGCGAAATCATCCTTGCGAAGGGCGGCATAGATCGCCTCAAGCCGCTCCACCCGTTCGGGGTGGCCGGAGGGCGTGACATGCTGCAATGCGGAGGGGTGGGTGAGGAAAAGCGTGGTCATGGCCGGACCTTAGCGCAGCGCACGGCACACGCAAGGCCGGCAGATTCTTTCAATCCATTGATGCATATCAATTCTGGAATGTGTCTTCCAACGTAACGTTCCCTCCGGGCAATACATGCGAACGGAGGAAGGACAGCAATGCGCAAGTCAGGAATGATCATCAGTGCAGGGGTTTCGGCCCTGGCGGTCGCGGCCGTGGTCGGCTTTTCGAACGGGTCGGGTCCGACCGGTTTCGGCGTGACGGCCGCGATGGCGCAGCAATCGGGTGCACAACAGGGCAATCAAGGCGGCCAAGGCGATGGCAGCAAGGGCTCACAATCCGGCCAGGGCAACCAGGGCGGTGAGGGAACCGGCCAGGGCGGGCCGGGCCCGGATTCCGATTCCAAGGGTCCGCAGGCGGGAAGCCCGTCGTCCTCCGGTTCCGGCGGCGGCAAGCCGGTCTGGGCACAGGAGGGGATCCCGGAGGTCGAGCTTGGCCGCCTGAGCGTGGCGCGGTCGCCCGATCAGGTGTTGCAGCGCGCCTACGATGAGGCGCTGGCGAGCATTTCGCCCGAGATGGTCGATTTCTATTCGCTGTCGCTTAGCGAGATGATCCTCGAACTGTCGACCAATTTCGACAATGTCAGCTTCATCGACTCGCCGCTTCAGAACCTCGCGCTGTTCCAGGACGCGCTGGACGGCACCTCCACGCTGACATCGCTCGGTGTGACGAACACGACCGACACGCTTCTTGCCACCTTCCTCGGCGTGGCGTCGGACAAGACGGTTCCGATTTCGCCCGACACCGTGCTCGCGGTCTCGACCATTCTCGGGACGCCGATCACCGGTACTGCGGCCGATGACCTTGCCGCAGACGCGGAGGCGATCCGGATCGCGGTGCTGGCCGGTCACGGCTGACAGGGTCTGGCGGGGGCGGGGACCCGCCCAACCCCGGCGCACGAACCGGTGCGCCGGGGCATTTTCGCAAATGCGAAGATCGCGGGGGCGAACCATGGAGACAGGCAGAATGAAATTCGACACGACAACCACAGGCGCCGCATTTGCACGCGGCGTTTCCGTTCTGGCCCTCGGCGCCGTGGCGCTGGTGTTCTGGCCCGGCGCTCAGCCCGGCAGCTTCGGCGACGGCCCTGCCGCATGGGCCCAAACCCATACCGGCGGCTCTGGCGGTAGCGGCGGGCACGAAGAAGACCATGACGACCATAACGCCGATGACGGTCACTCGGGCGGCAAGGGCGGCAAGGGTGGCAGCGGCGGGCATGACGGCGAAGACGGAGAACACGAAGACGATGGCGGTCATTCGGGCGGCAAGGGCGGTCAGGGAGGCCACAAGGGCGGCAATCCCAATCCCGGATCCGGGCAGGGCGCGGGCCAGGGACAAGGGCAGGGTCGGGCCGGTTCCGCAGGCGGCAAGCCGGTCTGGGCGCAAGAAGGCATTCCCGAGGTCGAGCTTGGCCGCCTGAATGTCGCACGCTCGCCCGATCAGGTGTTGCAGCGCGCCTACGACGAGGCACTGGCCAGCCTGTCGCCCGAGATGGCGGATTTCTACTCGATGAATCTCAACGAGATGATCCTCGAACTGTCGACCAATTTCGACAATCTCAGCTATATCGATTCGCCGCTTCAGAACCTCGCGCTGTTCCAGGACGCGCTTGACGGGGCATCGGTCCTGACGAGTACCGGGGAAATCACCAACAGCACCGATACGCTGATGGCGGCGTTCCTTGGCGTCGCCTCGGACAAGAACCTGCCGATCAGCGCGGACACGGTGACGGCCGTTTCGACGATCCTCGGGGCCCCGGTCACCGGTTCCGCGGCCGCAGCGCTCGCCGCGGATGCCGAAGCGGTCCGGATTGCGGTGCTTGCCGGCCACGGTTGAGCGTTTTTCGCCGCCGGCCTGGCCCCAAGGGCAACCGGGCGGCGGTTTTCTGTGTCAAAATTGGCCGAATTCGAGCAAGACCGGCGGTCTGCCGGCAGTGAAGGAGAGGCAATGCGAACAGGATACGCGGTCGCGGCGGTATGTGCAGCCGGAATGTTCGCCACATCCGTCCATGCGGGCGACACGGCGGGAAACATTGTCGGCACGCTGTTCGGCAGGACATCGGCAAGCGTCACCTACGGGCCCTATCTGCGGTTCGAGGCCGGGCCGAGCGCGACCGACCTGTCGGATGCCAACTGGCTGCCGCCCGGGGGCTCCGACCCCAGGGTCTTTTTCGATTTTGCCGATCAGGATAGCGCGTTTGTCGGCGCTGCGGTCGGTTTCGACTGGATGAACGGGTTCCGCGCCGATGTCGGCCTCGTGTCGGCCGGTGAGGTCGATGCGACCGGACCGTGGAGCTACGCGGTGCCGGCCGATCCCGGCCCGCATGCCAGCATCACCGACGCGCGGGTGCGGACGACCGCGCTCATGGGCAACGTCTTCTATTCGCCGCTCGAGCAGCGCGGGGTGAATTCCAGGGTCCAGCCCTATGTCGTCGCCGGGCTCGGTTTCGCCAGGAACGAGATGAGCGACTGGACGCGCAGCAATCCGGCCTCCTCGAACCCGGTGCGGAGTTTCGCCGGCGACAGCTCCATCGACCTGGCCTGGTCGCTCGGCGCCGGCGTGTCGGTGCAGGTGACGCGGCCGGGGCAGCACCCCGTGCTGCTGGACCTGTCGCTGCGATACTATGACTTCGGCACGGCCGAGGGCGGCACCACGCCGATCGGTGGAGCGGGCAGCAGCGTCCCGCGCGAGGGATTGCAGGTCGATCGCAGCGATACCGTGGTGACGATCGGCGTGCGGGTTCCCCTGAAGCGGTACTGAGGCCTATTCCGGCGCGAGCATGTAGCCCGCGCCGCGCACCGTCTGAAGGTAGCGCGGTTGCTTCGGGTCCGTCTCGAACTTGCGGCGAAGGCGCGTGATCTGCACGTCCACGGCGCGCTCCTGCGCCTCGCCCCGCCCCGATCCCCGGCCGAGATCCTCGACCAGCTGGGTGCGGCTGATCGGTTCGCCGGGCTTCGCCGCGAAGATCCGCATCAGCGCCGCCTCGGTCGCGGTCAGGCGAACGAGATCGGTGCCGCGCCACATCTCGCCCCGGTCGACATCGTAGCGCACGGCGCCCATGTTCAGGACCTTCGGCAGCTTCGGCTCCGCCTTCGCCGGGGTCCGGCGCAGGATGGCGTTGATCCTGAGGAGAAGTTCCTTCGGTTCGAACGGCTTGGCAAGGTAGTCGTCCGCCCCCGCCTCCAGTCCCGCGATGCGATCGGCGGTTTCGCCCTTCGCGGTCAGAAGAAGGATCGGCGTTGTCATCCGCGCCCTGAGGTCGCGGGTCAGGCTGATCCCGTCCTCGCCCGGCATCATGACATCCATCACGATGAGGTCGAATTCCAGCCCGTCGAGCAGGCGCCGCGCATGCGCCCCGTCGCGGGCGGCGGTCACCCAGAACCCGTTGCGTATCAGGAATTTCTGGAGGAGCGAGCGGATCCGTTCGTCATCGTCGACGATCAGGAGGTGAACCTCGGGCTGGGCTGTCATGCGGTACCGTCCTTGATCGACTGGTAATGGCGGCGGATTTCCGGATCCATCATCGCCTCGAGCACCTGGCGGAACCCGGCGACCGCGGCCGGCCCGGCCGCGCGATAGGCGGCGCGCATCCGGGCGCGCTGGGCATCGCTGAGTTCCCGTTCCAGCGTGGCGCCCTTGTCGGTGAGGAAGAGGTTCCGCTCGCGCTTGTCCTTGCGGCCGACGCGCGCCTCCACCAGACCATCCTCCACGAGGGTCCTCAGCACCCGGTTCAACGATTGCTTGGTCACGCCGAGCATGGTCAGAAGCGTGTTCACCGTCAGCCCCGGCTGGCGGTTGATGAAGTGGATGGCGCGGTGATGGGCGCGGCCATATTCGTAGTTCTCGAGAATCCGGTCTGGATCGGACGTGAAGGCGCGGTAGGCGAAGAACATCGCCTCGATTCCCTTGCGCAACTGTTCGTCGGTCAGGAACAACAGGCTTTCGCCGCCCTGCGTTCCCGGGCTGCCTGCGGCCATACTCATGGTCCCTCGCTACCTTTACGCCTCGGTCCGGATTTTATGTCAGCCATGTTGACTTTCCAAGACTCAACTGTTAGCGATTGCCGGATTTCGCGCAATATTGTGTCCGATGTGGACTTTATTTGCGCAACATTTGCAAATCGGGTGCGCCCGGGGAGGATATGATGGCTGGTGCCTACGACGATCGCGACGGCAAGATCTGGATGGATGGCAAGCTGGTGGAGTGGCGCGATGCCAAGGTCCACATCCTGACCCATGCGCTGCACTACGCGTCGTCGGTCTTCGAAGGCGAGCGGTGCTACAACGGCAAGATCTTCAAGGGCCACGAACATTCCAAGCGGCTTCTGCGCTCGGGCGAGCTTCTGGACATGCCGATCCCCTATACCGCCGAGGAGATCGACGCCGCCAAGGACGCGATGTTGAAGGCCAACGGCTGGACCGACGCCTATGTCCGCGCGGTCGCCTGGCGCGGGTCCGGTGAGGACATGGGGGTTTCGGCCAAGCGCAACCCGGTCCGCCTTGCGGTCGCGGGCTGGGAATGGGGCAACTACTACGGCGACGCGAAGATGAAGGGCGCCAAGCTCGACATCGCGAAATGGAAGCGCCCGTCGCCCGAAACCATCCCGTCGGAGGCGAAGGCGGCCGGCCTTTACATGATCTGCACGATGTCGAAACACGCGGCCGAGGCGAAGGGCTGTTCGGACGCGATGATGTTCGACTTTCGCGGCTATGTCGCCGAGGCGACCGGTGCCAACATCTTCTTCGTGAAGAACGGCGAGGTGCATACGCCGCTCGCCGACTGCTTCCTCAACGGCCTGACCCGGCAGACGGTCATCGGGATGCTGAAGGACATGCAGATCAAGGTGCATGAGCGGCACATCCTGCCCGAAGAGCTGGAAAGCTTCGAACAGTGCTGGCTGACGGGCACCGCGGCCGAGGTCACGCCGGTTGGCCAGATCGGGGACTACATGTTCGAGGTCGGCGATCTGGCGAAGCGGGTCGTGACCGAATACGAAAAACTCGTGCGCAGCTGACCTGCGCACGAGTCCCCGAGATCGGGACGAGGCAACTCGTTACAAAAAAACAGCGCCCGCACTTACGGGCAAGGCGCGCGATAGGTCGCGCCGTTCGAATAGCGGTAAATGCACTGCTTCGGTTGGTTGGCAGCAGAAACGAGGCTGCCGACGGCCGCACCCGCAGCGCCGCCCAGAACCGCGCCTTCGAATTTGTCGCCGTCATCGGATGCAATCGCGCCGACGGCGGCACCGGTGAGGGCGCCGGTGGTGACGTTCTGGTCGGTCGTCGTTTCGCAGGCCGCAAGGCTGGCGGCGAGCGGCAGCATGAGCAGAATCTTGTTCATCGCGGTCTCCCGGTTTAGCGGAATGTCGCGATGACAACGCGGATGGGATGGGTTCGGTTCCGCCTCAATCCTCGGTGTCGAGAAGCGCGCGAAGGCCCGTCCGATAGTCCGGGTAGCCGAGCGTCACCCCGAGTGCATTCTTGATCCGGTCGTTCCGCACCCGCTTCGACTCGGCGTAGAAGCTGCGCGCGAGCGGCGTCATCTCGGCATCCTCGAAGGCGATCTCGGGCGGCAGCGGTAGACCGAGCAGGCGCGCGGCCTCGGCCAGAACGTCTTCGGGCGGCGAGGGGTCATCGTCGGCGACGTTGTAGATGGCGCCGGGATCGGGCCGGGCGATGGAGGCGGCCAGCACCGTGGCGATGTCCTCGACATGGATGCGACTGAAATACTGGTTCTCGCGCACGATCCGGCGGGCGGTGCCGTTCCGGACCTTCTCGAACGGGCCGCGCCCGGGCCCGTAGATGCCGGCAAGGCGGAAGATGTGCAAAGGCAGGCCGGCGCGGGCAGCCAGCGCCTGCCACTGGCTTTCGGCAAGAACACGCATCCGTCCGCGTTCAGTCGTTGGCGCCAGCGGCGTGTTCTCATCGACCCAGTCGCCGCCATGATCGCCGTAGACGCCGGTCGTGGAGAGGTAGCCGACCCAGCGAAGATGGGGCGCGGCCTTGGCAATGGCGTCCGCTTCCGTCGCAAGGATCGGGTCCCCGTCCGCTTTCGGCGCAATGGAAATGAGAAGATGCGTGGCATCGGCGAGTGCAGGGCGAAGATCGTCGCCGGGCCAGATCAGCGCCTCCAGGCCCTCGTTGCGCAGCCGCTCGGCCTTGTCGTCCCGCCGGGTGGTGCCGATGATGCGCCAAGTCGGGCCGAGTTTGCGGCCGAGCGCGGCGGCGGAATAGCCGTGGCCGAGGGAAAGAAGCGTCGACGTCATGGCGCGACTATTCCGGCTTGCATCGGCGGGCGCAAGGGCCGCCACGCATTCCGAGGGTTGACGGGGACCACGCCGCGTGGCCGGATGCCGGGATGAGCGGAAAGAGCCACGATCTTGACGGCGCCTATGCGTTGCGGACACCCGAGGATTCGGTCCGCTATTACGGCGACTGGGCGACATCGTACGACAGCGATTTCGCGGCGGACATGGATTACCGCAGTCCCGACATTGTCGCCGGGGCCTTCGTGTCCCTCGGCGGGGCAGGGCCAGTTCTGGATGTCGGCGCGGGGACCGGGCTTGTCGCCGAGGCATTGGCGCGGCGGGGTATCGCGCCGGTTGACGGAATCGATATCTCGGAAAAGATGCTGGACATCGCGGCGGCGAAGGGAGTCTACCGCACGGTGATCCAGGCCGATCTGACCCGGCCGCTACCCATCGAAAACAGTATCTATTCCGGCATCATCAGCGCGGGAACCTTCACGCACGGGCATGTCGGGCCGGCGGTGTTCCACGAACTGTTGCGCGTCGCGGCACCGGGCGCGGTCTTTGCCGTCACGGTCCACAGCGCGGTCTACGAGGCGGGCGGATTCGCGGCCCGGTTCGCGGAACTCGGCGACCGGATCGAGGCGTTCCGGACCGACCCGTTCAAGATCTACGGTCCCGCCGCCGGGTCGGATCATGCCGACGATGTCGGCTGGATCGTCAGTTTCCGAAAAGCGTGAGGCGGGTGCGCCGGGGTGTCCCGCAAGCCCGTCCTGCCGACAGCGCCGATCAGACCTTGCGAGCCTTGCCGGGGCGTTCCCGCGGGATCGGCAGATACTCGACCCCGCCCGATTGCCGAACCGGCTGCGGATAGAGGGTCATCAGCGTCATCACCTCATCCGGCATGTCGGTGGAGACCGGCAGGCCGAGCGCCTTCGCCTCGGCGGCGGGGATCGGGTAATCGTGCGTCCAGGTGCCGGAGGCGAGTTTTTCGGCCAGGGCCTGCGCCTCCTCGCGCGGCAGACGAACGGCGAGCAGTTCCGCCGCGGCCGCTGTTACCTGGGCCAGTGCCTTGCGGCCGACATCAGCAAGGATCAGGGTTTCGTCATCAAGATCTGCCACCGGTTTCGCCTCCACCGCCTTCACGATCGAGGCGGCGGGGAACTGGCCGATCTGCGGGTCGATCGGGCCGAGGACGGAATGATCGCACATGACGATCTCATCTGCCGCGAGCGCGACGAGGGTGCCGCCCGACATCGCGTGATGCGGAACGAACACCGTGACCTTTCCCTTGTGGGCCTCGACCGCCCGGGCGATCTGCAACGCCGCCAGCACGAGCCCGCCGGGCGTGTGCAGGACGATATCGAGCGGCATCTCGTCATCCGTCATGCGGATCGCGCGCAGCACGTCCTCGCTGTCCTGAATGTCGATGTAGCGCATGAGGGGGAAGCCGAGGAGCTTCATCGTCTCCTGCCGGTGTACCATCAGGATCACCCGGCTGCCGCGCTGCTTTTCGAGATGGGAAATCATCGAAAGCCGCCGCATGTCTGTCAGTTTCCGGGCGAGGATCGGTTGCAGCATCGACAGGATGACGAAGAGCCAGAGCGCGTCGGAGATGGAAAAGGACATGTCTCAACCCTCCTTGGCGGTGCTGCGGTCGGTATGGCCGAGGTCGCGGTCGGGTGCGATGCGGTCACGTACGAGTTGCTTGAGGTGGCGGATGTCAGGAAAGCCGCCGTCGCGCTTGCGCTCCCAAAGCAGTTCGTCGCCCAGCCGGATCTCGAAGATACCACCGGTGCCCGGGCGCAGCGTCACGCCGCCAAGCTCGGTCGAGAAGGTCGACAACAGTTCCTGCGCCATCCATGCGGAACGCAGGAGCCAGTTGCACTGGGTGCAATAGGCGATGGAGACGGTACGTTCCGGCATGGCGATCTGATCCCGCGGTTGCATCCGCACTAGATCACGGCGCGCGAAGGCTGCCAAGTTGCGCCGCCGATGCCGGATGGGCAACAAACACGCCCTCACTGCCGCTTTGATCAGCATATCGGCGCGATGATGCGCGAATCCGCCCCGGCCCGCCGAGCAAATCCTTGGCGCATCGGGTTGATATCTGGCATTGTGCGCGGGGTTGGGGCTGTCTGGCCCAAGCGATTCACCCCGTGACCCCTGCGATCAGGAAAGCGAATTTCGATGCAGAAGACCCTATTTCCCGCCCTCGTCTTGACCTTGACCCTCGCACTGCAGCCCGTCGCCGCACTTGCCTATATCGGTCCGGGGGTCGGTGCCGGCGCCATCGCCGCCGTGCTTGGTGTGCTCGGCTCGATCTTCCTCGCCATCGTCGCCGTGCTCTACTATCCGATCAAGCGGCTGATGAAGGGCAAGAAGTCGAAATCGGCAAAAGCGTCCGGCGGCAGCAAGCCGGCGGAATAAGCAGAGCATGATCTGGATCTTCGTACTTGTCGCGGCCGTGCTGGCCAGCGAGGCTTTCCTGCGCCTTCCCCTGTTGCCGGTGATCCGGCGGGTAACGGAGACGGCGCAGAAGTCGCGGCGGGTGCTGGCGAGCAAGCGAATCTCCGACCACTGGAAGGAAAAGATCCTGCCGTCCTATTCCTGGGTGATCGGCAAGGGATCGGTGCAGTTCTTCGCGATGCTGATGCTGGCGCTGGCGCCGGTCGCGGCCCTTGGCCTGATCTTTCCGGGCGGCATGGCCGCTTGGGGGGAAGCGTTGATGCGGCCGCTCGTGATCCTCGTCCTTTGTATCGCCTCCATCGCTTATATCTGGCTTCGGTTGAAGGTGACGCGTGTCTGACTATTCCGCGTTGGACCGCGTGCTGCACCGGCTGGCGCTGGCGTCGCCCGCGCGGGCGGAAATGATGCATGACATCGAGCGAGGGGCGTTTCTCAAATCCTCCCCCGAGGATACCGGCCGGCATGTCTTCGTGACCGGCCTCGCCCGGGCCGGGACGACGATCCTGATGCGGGAGATTCACCGGACCGGGGAATTCGGATCGCTGACCTATGCCGACATGCCCTTCGTCCTCGCGCCGAACCTCTGGGCAAAGCTCAGCCGCAAGGGTCATGAACCGGGGGTGAAGGCCGAACGCGCCCACGGCGACGGGATCGAGGTCGATACCCAAAGCCCCGAGGCGCTCGACGAGGTCTACTGGCGGGTCTTTGACGGCAAGGCCTATATCGGCGCCGATGGGTTGATGCCGCATGACCCGGACGACGACCTGATCGACGGCTACCGCGACCTGATCCGGCTGGTGCTCAGGAAGACCGGAAAGACGCGGTACGTTTCGAAGAACAACAACAACATCCTGCGGCTCCGGGCACTGGCAGACGCCATGCCGGAGGCGGAGTTCCTCGTGCCGTTGCGCCGGCCGCTCGATCACGCGGCGAGTCTTCTTGGCCAGCACGCGCGCTTTCGCGACGCCGACGCCTTCACGCAGGACTACATGACCTGGCTCGGCCATCACGAATTCGGCGCGACCCACCGGCCGTTTCTGTTTGGCGCGCGGCCTTCGGGCGATCCGATGGCGATGGACTACTGGCTGAGGCTCTGGCTGTCGGTCTATGCCGCGCTCGATCCCATCGAGGCGGAGTGCCCGAACGTGACTTTCGTCCCCTATGAGGCGCTGAGCGCGGATCCCGCGGTCTGGGCGGCCGTCGCCACGCGGATCGGGGTGCCGGCTGGCGCTGCGGGCGAATTGCGGCCGGTTCCCGACAAGGCGCCGGGAGCGCACGATGCCGGCCTCGGCCGCGAGGCTGAAGCGCTGCACGCCAGGCTTTCCGCGCGGGGCTTTGGCACCCTGGGGCTCGGCGGCGAAGGATCGTGAAGACCTGCTTTCCCGGCGGCCTCACGCGGACGCGGAAAATCTCGGCCATTCTTGCAAATCCGCGCGGATTTCCGGCAAAAACGCGACGGGGCCGGCCCCTTGCGGGGGGGCGGCCGATCTGTCAGGTTTTGGCATGAACACAGGAACACGAACCAATCTTTCCCGACAGTGCTTAGCGGTCCACGTCACCGGACCGGGACCATCCGAATGTCGCCCGGACGCCGGCGCGGAGCAGAGGCGATGAACGCACAGGACCAGATGCCCATTCTGTTGCCGCAGATGTCGGCCCCGGAAGCGTTCACGGATGCCGAGGCGGCTGTGTCGCGGCTGGAGGCGCTCTATTCCCAGGCCACGCATTTCCTTTTCGACACGTTCACCGAGACGATCGCCGGCAAACGCCCGAAAGCGCGGGTCCGGGCCTTCTATCCCGAAGTGCGGATCACGACGACGAGCCATGCCAAGGCCGACAGCCGGCTGAGCTTCGGCCATGTCGCCGTTCCCGGCACCTATGCCGCGACGATCACGCGGCCGGACCTCTTCCGTAACTACCTTGTCCAGCAGCTTGACCTTCTGATCCGCAACCACGGCGTTCCGGTCATCGTCGGGCCGAGCGCCACGCCGATCCCCGTGCATTTCGCGGTGGCCTCGAACCCCTCGGTTTCGGTCCCCCAGGAGGGTGTGCTCGACTTCCCGCTGCGAGACGTCTTCGACGTGCCGGACCTTGCCACAACGAACGACGACATCGTCAACGGAACCGCGAAACCGAATGCCGACGGGTCGGGCCATCTTGCCCCCTTCACCGCGCAGCGCGTGGACTATTCGCTTGCCCGGCTCGCGCATTACACCGCGACGGATCCGGCGCATTTCCAGAACCACGTCCTTTTCACCAACTACCAGTTCTATGTCGACGAGTTCGAGACCTTCGCGCGCCAGGTCCTTGCCGATCCATCCTCGGGCTACACGTCCTTCGTGTCGCCCGGAAATCACGAGATGCGAACTGCTGACGGCGATATCCCGCTTCTCGCCAAGCTGCCGCAGATGCCGTCCTATCACCTGAAACGCCGCGGCGGGCAGGGGATCACGCTGGTGAATATCGGCGTCGGCCCGTCCAACGCGAAGACGGCGACGGATCACATCGCGGTGCTGCGTCCGCATGCCTGGCTGATGGTCGGCCATTGCGCCGGCCTCAGGAACAGTCAGTCGCTTGGCGATTTCGTCCTCGCCCATGCCTATCTGCGCGAGGACAAGGTGCTTGACGACGACCTGCCGGTCTGGGTGCCGATCCCGGCGCTGGCCGAGATCCAGATCGCGCTGCAGGAGGCCGTGGCGGAGATTGCCCAGCTCGACGGGTTCGACCTGAAGCGGATCATGCGGACAGGAACAGTGGCGACGGTCGACAACCGCAACTGGGAACTGCGCGACCAGACCGGCCCCGTGCAGCGCCTGAGCCAGAGCCGGGCCATCGCGCTCGACATGGAAAGCGCCACGATCGCGGCGAACGGTTTCCGGTTCCGGGTGCCCTACGGCACGCTTCTCTGTGTCTCGGACAAGCCCTTGCATGGCGAGTTGAAGCTGCCCGGCATGGCCACGGATTTCTACAGGACGCAAGTCAGCCGCCACCTCCTGATCGGGGTGAAGGCGATGGAGCGGCTGCGCGAGATGCCCCTCGAACGCATCCACAGCCGCAAGTTGCGCAGCTTCGAAGAGACGGCCTTCCTCTGAAACCCTGCGGAACGGGCGAAAAAACGCCACAAACGGGCGGAAATCGCTTGCTTTGGGCCACAAAAGATTGTGTAGCAACACTAGATGACGCTAAATGGCGCAGATAACCCCCAACCTAACGGGGACCAGTGAGGAGACAGACATGTCCAAACCGATGACCAAAACCCAGCTCGTCGCCGCCCTGGCCGAGGAGATGGGGTCCGACAAGAAGACTGCCTCGTCGGCTCTCGACGCAATTGCCGCCGTGGTGACCCGTGAAGTGGCCGGCGGCGGTGCCGTCACGCTGCCGGGCATCGGCAAGGTCCAGTGCCGCGCCCGTCCCGAGCGCCAGGTGCGCAACCCCGCCACCGGAGAGACGATGACGAAGCCCGCCGACAAGGTCGTGAAGGTCGGGATCGCGAAGGCGCTGAAGGACAGCGTCAACGGCTGATCCGGTCCTCGGGACGCGTTCAGGGCCGCCCTGGCCGGGGCGGCCTTTTGCTTTTGCGGGACCGCGCGGGGCACTCCCCAGATCGCGCCCCTCTTGTATCCCGCCCGGTCGCCCCTCAAAAGGGCTACGGGACAACGGCACGGAGAACAGGGTTGGACATTCGCGCGATCTTCATGGGGCTGGCCTTCGCGCTGATGTGGTCATCGGCCTTCACCTCGGCGCGGATGATCGTCGCGGATGCGCCGCCCCTGACGGCATTGTCGCTGCGGTTCGTGATCTCGGGTCTCATCGGCGTCGCGATCGCCCGGGCGCTCGGCCAAAGCTGGCGCCTGTCGCCGCCGCAATGGCGATCGGTCCTGATCTTCGGCCTTTGCCAGAATGCGCTCTATCTCGGCCTGAACTTCGTCGCGATGCAATGGATCGAGGCGTCGCTCGCCGCGATCATCGCCTCGACCATGCCGCTTCTTGTGGCGTTGCTCGGCTGGCTTTTCCTCGGCCAGAAGGTGCGACCGCTCGGCATCGCCGGGCTGGTCGCGGGCGTCGTCGGCGTGGCGATCATCATGGGCTCGCGGTTTTCCGGCGGGGTCAGCATTCCGGGTCTTCTGTTCTGCGGCCTCGGCGCGCTCGCCCTCGCGGTCGCGACCCTCTCGGTGCGGGGGGCGTCGACCGGGGGCAATGTCCTGATGATCGTCGGGTTGCAGATGTTCGTCGGTGCGGCGCTTCTTGCCGTCGCCGCAGCCGTCGTGGAGCGTGGCCTGCCGATCCACTGGACGCCGCGCCTCGGCCTCGCCTTCGCCTATACGACGCTGGTGCCGGGCCTGGTCGCCACCTGGATCTGGTTCCGGCTGGTCGCGCGGATCGGCGCCGTCCGGGCGGCGACCTACCACTTCCTCAATCCGTTCTTCGGCGTTCTCGTCGCCGCCGTCCTGCTGAATGAACAGATGGGCCTTGCCGACGGGTTGGGCGTGGCCATCGTTACGGTCGGGATTCTCGCCGTGCAACTCTCGAAACAGGGTCCCGCGAGGACCGGCTGAAGCCTGAACGGAACCCGGTTCTGCCCGCACCGCCTTGCCGATCACCACGCCGGCGGCGGCGCCCCCAGTTCGCGCGCGAGGTCGGCGAGATAGCGGCGCATCACCGCCGCCCGCTCCTCCGCCAGACGCCGTCCCGTCGGGGTCAGGAATGTCTCGGGCAGTTTCAGGAGTTTCACCGCGAAATGGTCCAGCGCGGAGACCGCGTCATCGGGCTCGCGCGCCAGGGCAAAGGGATCGTCAGCATCGAAAAGGGGCCGGCCGAGCGCGCCCGAGACGGCGAAGCATCGTGCGACGCCGATGGCACCCAAAGCTTCCAGCCTGTCGGCATCGCGAAGGATGCGCGCCTCGGGCGATTGCGGCTCTATCCCGCCGGAAAAGCTGTGCGCCTCGATCGCATGGCGGGCTTGCGCGACCTCGGTCGGGGCAAGGCCGAGCGCCTGCATCACCGGCCCGGCGGCCGAGGCGGACATCGTCGCGGCCCTCGCGCGCTTGGGGTGGTCCTTGGGCAACGTCACCAGGTCATGCAGGTAGGCGGCGCAAAGAAGAACGCGCGACGGGGCCATCCCCTCGCCATGCGCGATCGTCCGGGCATGCATCCAGACCCGGTCGGCATGGGCAAGATCATGTGCGGCATCGCCGGTTTCCGCCGCCAGGGCCTGCCGAAGGGCAGCGCGCAGCGGCGCGAGGCTCATCCGATCCGCCCACCTGCATCGCCGACCTGGCCGCGATGGAGGAGGAGATGGTCGAGGATCACGCAGGCCATCATCGCCTCGCCCACCGGCACGGCCCGGATCCCGACGCAAGGATCGTGGCGGCCCTTGGTGACGATCTCGGTCTCCGCGCCGGCGATGGTGATGGTCTTGCGCGGCGTCAGGATCGACGAGGTCGGCTTGACCGCGAAACGGACGACAAGCTCCTGCCCGGTCGAAATGCCGCCGAGGATGCCCCCGGCATGGTTGGAACTGAAGCGGGGCTTGCCGTCATTGCCCATGAAGATCTCGTCGGCATTCTCGACGCCGGTGAGTTCCGCCGCGCCCATCCCGGCGCCGATTTCCACGCCCTTGACCGCGTTGATCGACATCATCGCGGCGGCGAGATCGGTGTCGAGCTTGCCGTAGATCGGCGCGCCAAGACCTGCCGGTACGCCCGAGGCCACGACCTCGATCACGGCGCCGACGCTGTTGCCGGTCTTGCGCAATTCATCGAGATGCTCGGCCCAGATCGCGGCGGCGGCGGCGTCCGGAGACCAGAAGGGATTGCGCTCCACCTCGGCCAGATCGAACCGGTCACGATCCGCCTTGAGCCGCCCCATCTGCACCATGTAGCCCGTGATCCGCACCTCTGGCGCCAGCATCTTCAACGCCTCGCGCGCGACCGATCCCGCCGCCACCCGCGCGGCGGTCTCACGGGCCGACGACCGCCCGCCGCCACGGGGATCCCGTATCCCGTATTTCTGCCAGTAGGTGATGTCGGCATGGCCGGGGCGGAACTTCTGCGCGATCTCGCCGTAATCCTTCGACCGCTGGTCGGTGTTCTCGATCATCAGCTGGATCGGGGTTCCCGTCGTGCGCCCCTCATAGACGCCCGACAGGATGCGCACCGCGTCCGGTTCCCGCCGCTGCGTCGTGTATTTCGACTGGCCGGGCTTCCGCCGGTCGAGCCAGTGCTGGATCATCGCCTCGTCAAGTGCGATTCCCGGCGGACAGCCATCCACGGTGGCACCCAGGGCCGGGCCATGGCTCTCACCCCAGGTGGCGACACGGTAGAGATGGCCGAAGGTATTGAGGCTCATGGACGGGCTCCTTTGCCAAAGCGGCATAGCGAAGCCAGCGCCCGCGCTCAAGCATTCCCTCCCCTCTCTCCGTCATCTCGCCGCAAATATCCCGGGGCGCTGCCCCTGGAGGGGGCGAGGGGCAGCGCCCCTCCGCTTACCTATCCGCTTGCGCCGCCCGCGCCTTTCGCTATGGTGCGGCCCACCTCGGGGTGCTCTGGGATCAGGGCTGAGATGCGAAAGCGAACCCGTTGAACCTGAACCGGTTAAGACCGGCGGAGGGAAGGTCAGGCAACCATGCCACCCCCATCTCCGCCCGCCTGACCATTGGAGGATGAGAGATGAAACATACCGGTATCTCGACCCTGATGATCGCGGGTTTCCTGACGGCCACGACGGCCATGGCGCAGGAAAAGCCCGTCCTCACGGTCTACACCTATGACAGCTTCGTTTCGGACTGGGGTCCGGGACCGGCGATCGAGACGGCTTTCGAGGCCGAATGCGGCTGCGACCTCAAGTTCGTCGCGACCGGCGACGGCGCGGCCCTCTTGTCGCGCGTGCTTCTGGAAGGCGAGGGGACGGAGGCCGATGTCGTTCTCGGGCTCGACACGAGCCTGACCGCCGCGGCCGCAGCGTCCGGGCTTTTCGCCCCGGGCAGGCAAGCGGGCGCGGCCTATGACCTGCCGGTCGACTGGACCGATCCGACCTTCGTTCCCTATGACTGGGGATGGTTCGCTTTCGTCTACGACAAGACGAAAACAGACACTGTTCCGGCGGATTTCGAGGCGTTGGCGAAGTCCGATCTGAAAATCGTGATCGAGGATCCGCGCTCATCGACGCCCGGCCTCGGACTCCTGTTCTGGGTCAAGGCCGTCTATGGCGACCGGGCTGCTGCAATCTGGGAAGGACTTGCCGACAACATCGTGACCGTGACGCCGGGATGGTCCGAGGCCTACGGCCTCTTCCTAGAGGGCGAGGCGGACATGGTCCTGTCCTACACGACCTCGCCCGCCTATCATCTCATCGCGGAAAGCGACGACAGCAAGGCCGCCGCCGCCTTCAGTGAGGGCCACTACCTTCAGGTCGAGGTCGCCGGGAAGCTGAAAGGCACCGATCAGGATGCCCTCGCAGACCAGTTCCTGGCCTTCATGACGACCGATGCCTTCCAGAGCGTGATCCCGGAAACCAACTGGATGTATCCCGCCGTCACGCCAGTATCCGGTCTGCCCGTAGGTTTCGAAACCCTGATCCGGCCGGAAAAGAGCCTGCTCTTCCCGCCCGAAGAAGCAGCGGCAATCCGCGATTCGGCCTTGGGCGAATGGCAGACCGCGCTCAGCCGCTGAGCGCGGGGCTCTGGCTCGGCGCGGGGACGGCCGTGGCGCTGATCCTCGCGTTGACGCTCGGCACGCTCGGCGCGGTTCTGGGCCGCGCCGGGAGTTTCGCCGGCCTTGCTCCGGCCGACTGGGCGGCCTTGCGATTCACGGTGACCCAGGCGGCGGTTTCGGCGGCGCTCAGCCTCGCGCTCGCCATTCCGGTTGCCCGGGCGCTGGCCCGGCGGCGCTTTCCGGGGCGTGGCGCCCTGATCACCCTTCTCGGCGCGCCCTTCATCCTGCCCGTCATCGTCGCGGTGATGGGCATCCTCGGGATCTTCGGCCGCTCGGGCATTCTCAATGACGGGCTCGCCGCCCTCGGGTTTGACCGCGTCTCGATCTACGGCTTCGGCGGCGTCGTTCTCGCGCATGTCTTCTTCAACCTGCCGCTCGCGGTGCGGCTCCTCCTGCAAGGCTGGCTTGCGATCCCGGCCGAGCGCTTCCGCCTCGCCGCCGCGCTCGGCTTCGGCCCCGGCGATATCGCCCGCCATCTCGAACGGCCGATGCTGAAGGCGCTCGGCCCCGGCATCTTCGTCACCATCTTCCTCATCTGCCTCACCAGCTTCGCGGTCGCCCTGACGCTCGGCGGCGGGCCGAAGGCGACGACGGTGGAGCTGGCGATCTATCAGGCCTTCCGCTTCGATTTCGACCTCGGTCGCGCCGCCCTTCTCGCGAGCCTCCAGCTTGCGCTCTGCGCTATCACCGCTCTTGTCGCCGCGCGCTTCGCGGTGCCCTCTGCCTTTGGCGCCGGGCTTGACCGTCCGGTGGCGCGCTGGGACGCGGGAAGCGCCGGGCTGAGGCTGCTCGACACGCTTCTTCTCGGGCTGGCCGCGCTTTTCCTTCTCGCCCCGCTCGCGGCGGTCATGGTGGCGGGCTTGCCGCGTGTCCTCGCCCTGCCGGAACAGGTCTGGCATGCCGCGATCCGCTCGCTCATCGTGGCCTGCGGAACGACGATCGTCGCGATGGCGCTCGCCCTGCCGCTCGCCCTCGCCATCGCGCGGCGGGGACGGACGCGGATGCTTGAGACAGTGGGCATGTTGCCGCTCGCCACCTCGTCGCTCGTCACCGGCACGGGCCTCTTCCTCCTCCTGCGTCCGGTGGCGAGCCCCGGCGACCTCGCCTTGCCCGTCACGGTTGCTGTGAACGCGGCGATGGCCCTGCCCTTCGTACTGCGGGCGCTGATCCCTGCCGCCCGCGATCTGGAGGCGGATTACGGTCGCCTCGCGGCCAGCCTCGGGATGCAGGGCGTCGCGCGGCTGCGCCTGCTCACCGTGCCGCGCCTCCGCCGTCCGCTCGGCTTCGCGGCCGGGCTGACGGCGGCGCTGTCGATGGGCGATCTCGGCGTGATCGCCTTGTTCGCCGACGCCGATCACGCCACATTGCCCTTGCAACTCTACCGGCTGATGGGGGCCTACCGGATGGCGGACGCGGCGGGGGCGGCTGTTCTTCTTCTGGCGCTCAGCCTCGCGCTCTTCTGGATCTTCGACCGTGGAGGGCGCGCCGATGCTGGTGCTTGAGAACGTCGTCATCACCCAGGACGACTTTCGCCTGACCGCGGATTTCGCCGTGACGAAGGGCGCGCGGGTCGCAGTCGTCGGACCCTCGGGCGCCGGCAAGTCGACGCTCTTGTCGGTGATATCCGGCTTCTTCCCCGCCGCTTCGGGGCGCATCCTTTGGGACGGACGCGACATGTCGCACCTGCCGCCGGGGCAGCGGCCGCTGTCGATCCTGTTTCAGGACCAGAACCTCTTTCCGCACCTCACCGTCGCCCAGAATGTTGGGCTTGGCCTTCGCCCGAACCTGCGGCTTTCAGCAGCCGAGTCCGCCCGGGTGAGCGCGGCGCTGGCCCGCACCGGTCTCCGGGGGATGGAGGATCGCAGGCCGGGGACGTTGTCGGGCGGCCAGCAAAGCCGCGTCGCGCTGGCCCGCGTGCTGCTTCGCAGCCAGCCGCTGATGCTCCTTGATGAGCCCTTCTCTGCCCTCGGCCCGGCACTCAAGGACGAGATGCTCGACCTCGTCGCCGATATCGCGTCCGAGACCGGCGCGACGGTGCTGATGGTCAGCCACGATCCCGGCGATGCGCGCCGCTTCTCCACCGAAACCATCGTCGTCGCCGAAGGCCGGGCCGCGCCGCCCGCGCCGACGGTGGCGCTTCTGGACGATCCGCCCCCGGCGCTCGCCGCCTATCTCGGCAAATGAAAAGAGGCGCTCGGTTCCGGGCGCCTCTTCTTCTGTTCGCAAATACTCCGGGGGTCCGGGGGCAGCGCCCCCGGCCTTCCCGACCGTCAGGCGCTCTGCTTGCCCTTGTGCGGCGCCCAGAGCCGCTTGTTGGTCAGATAGAGAAGCACCGTGAGAAGGCCGAGGAACAGCACCGCCACGAAGCCCGCCTTCTTGCGCGCCATCATCTGCGGTTCCGCCGCCCACATCAGGAAGGCGCTCACGTCCATGGACATCTGATCGACCGTGGCCGGCGTGCCGTCCTGATAGGTCACGAGATCGTCGGAAAGCGGCGGCGGCATCGCGATCCAGCCGGTGGAGAAGGCGTGGTTCTCGTAGAAGGTCGAACCGGCCTCATCCTTGGTTTCTTCCGTGTAGTCCGTGAGGATGGCGTGGATGTATTCCGGCCCGCCAATGCCCTTGAAGAACTGGTTGATCCCGGTGCCGTAGGGTCCGTGGAACCCGGCCCGCGCCTTGGCCATCAGAGAAAGGTCGGGCGCGCCCGCATCGTTGTTGGCCGGGAAGTTGTCGGTTTCCTTCGCTTCCCGTTCTTCACCGGTCTCCTTGTCGATCGCGGTGAACTGCTTGGCAAAGGCGCGCACCTGGTCTTCGGGCAGGCGCGGGCCGCCCTCGTCGGCGAGCGAGCGGATCGGCACGAACTTCATGCCGTGACAGGCGGAGCAGACCTCGGTATAGACCTGCAGCCCGCGCTGAAGCTGGTGCTCGTCGAACTTGCCGAACGGGCCTTCGAAGGAGAAGGCCACATCCTCGATATGCGCTGTTTCCGCCGCGAAAGCGCCGCTGCCGGCAAGGGCGAGGACGGAAGCGGCCGTGATTGCGATTTTTCTCAGCATCTCAATCGATCCTTTCCGTCACTCGGCCGCATGGGCTTTGGCGCCGTAATGCGCGTTGAAGTCGTCCTCGATCGTCGCCGGCGGGGTCGTCGGCTTCTCGATCACGCCCAGAAGCGGCAGGATCACGAGGAAATAGGCGAACCAGTAGGCCGCGGCGATGAGCGAGATCCAGGTGTAGATCCCTTCGGCCGGCTGCGCGCCCACCCACATCAGCACCACGAAGTCGATGACGAGGAGGTAGAACCACCAGCGGAACATCGGCCGGTACTGGCCCGAACGGACGTTCGAGGTGTCGAGCCACGGCACGATCGCCATGACCGCGATCGAGCCGAACATCGCGATGACGCCGAAGAACTTGGCGTCGACGATGCCGAAGGTGATGAACTGCACCAGCTGCACGATCCACACGTCGCCTGTGAAGGCGCGCAGGATGGCGTAGAAGGGCAGGAAGTACCATTCCGGCACGATATGCGCGGGCGTCGCCAGCGGGTTGGCCTGCGTGTAGTTGTCCGGGTGGCCGAGGTAGTTGGGCATGAAGCCGACGACCGCGAAGAACACCACGAGGATCAGCGCCAGCGCGAAGAGATCCTTGATCACGAAGTAGGGCCAGAAAGGCAGGGTGTCCTTCTCGGCCTCGGCCTTCGAGCCGCGCCGCACCTCGACGCCCGTCGGGTTGTTGTTGCCGGTGGTGTGGAACGCCCAGATGTGGACGGCGACCAGCGCGGCGATGACGAAGGGCAGGAGGTAGTGGAGCGAGAAGAAGCGGTTCAGCGTCGGGTTGTCGACCGCCGGCCCGCCCAGAAGCCAGGTCTGGATCGGCTCGCCGATGCCGGGGATGGCGCCGAAGAGGCCGGTGATCACCGTGGCGCCCCAGAACGACATCTGACCCCAGGGAAGCACGTAGCCCATGAAGGCGGTGCCCATCATGCAGAGGTAGATGATCATGCCGACGATCCAGGTGATCTCGCGCGGGGCCTTGTACGACCCGTAGAAGAGGCCGCGGAAGATGTGGATGTAGACGGCGAGGAAGAAGAGCGAGGCGCCGTTGGCGTGAATGTAGCGCAGCATGTGGCCGCCATTCACGTCGCGCATGATGTGCTCGACCGAGGCGAAGGCCAGATCGACATGCGGGGTATAGTGCATCGCCAGGACGATGCCGGTGACGATCTGAAGAACCAGGCAGAAGGCCAGGACGATGCCCCAGATCCACCACCAGTTCAGGTTCTTCGGCGTCGGGATCATCAGCGTGTCGTAAGCGAGGCCGACGATCGGCAGGCGGCGATGCAGCCACTGCTCGAAGGCCGACTTGGGCTCATAATGGTCGTGCGGAATACCAGCCATGTGTCAGCCCCCTCAGCCGAGTTTGATCGTGGTGTCGTCGGTGAAGGCCGCGACAGGAATGTCGAGGTTCCGCGGCGCCGGGCCTTTGCGGATGCGGCCGGCCGTGTCGTAATGCGACCCGTGGCAGGGGCAGAACCACCCGCCGAAATCGCCCGACGCGTTGCCGAGCGGCACGCAGCCGAGATGGGTGCAGACCCCCATCATCACCAGCCATTCGCCGGCCTCGTCGAGGGTGCGGTTCTGATCCTCGGCGTCGGCCTCCGGCCCGAGGTTTGCGTTATCCGCCTTCGGATCGACCAGGTCGGACAGCGGCACGGCGCGGGCGGCGTCGATCTCGTCCTGGGTGCGACGGCGGATGAAGACCGGCTTGCCGCGCCATTTCACGGTCAGCTGGGTGCCCACTTCGACGCCCGAAACGTCGACGAAGATCGAGGACAGGGCCTGCACGTCCGCCGAAGGGTTCATCTGATCGGCGAGGGTCCAGACGGCGGCGCCGGTGGCGACGGTTCCCGCCCCGGCCGTGGCGTAGTAGAGGAAATCCCTCCTGGTGCCTGCGTGGTCTTCTGCGTGGGACACGAAACTTTCTCCCTTCTCTGACCGGCAGTCCGGCCGTGCGACAACGGGGCGACGGTTTCCCGCAGCCTTCAGGGGCGGTTATTAGCGGCCAAAATCAGGCCCGTCCAGCGGACAATCGGGCGCATGAGGGCGGGTGTGTCGCGGGCGCGTCAGCCCGTGGGCGCTACCATGACCGGCGGGCGGTTGCCCGTACCGGGAGGCACACAGCGTTTTTCACGTCGCTACCCCGGAAGGGCGGGCTTTATCGCCGCGGATTGCCGGTCCGGACATTCGTCACCGCAAAAGCCCGAGGGCGAGCTTGAGCGCGAATCCGGTAAAGAAGACCCCGACGCCGGTATTGATCGCCGGCGCGAGTCGCAGCCAGGCCCGGGCGGCGGGTGGGGTCGAGAAAGCGAGCGCGTAGCCAGCGTGGATCGTGAAGGCGATGGTGGCCGCCCCGACCCCGAGAAGGGCGATGTCGCCGGCATGGGCGTGCGCAACCGGAAAGAGCGACAGAATCACCACCCAGGTCGTCAGCGCCTTCGGGTTCAGCGCATTGACCGAGAGCGAGCGCAGGAACGAGGCGCGCATCCCGAGACCGGCGCGCCCGGAGATTCGCTGGGCGCCGTGGCGCCATCCGGCCCAGGCGGCGCCGAGATAGCGGCTCGCGAACCACAGGAGGAGGCCGATGGCGATCACCGTGAGAAGGGCGCGCGTCGCCGGTACCGCCTGAAAGAGCGCGGCCATGCCGAGGGTCATGCCAAGGCACCAGAGCCCGACGCCGAGCGCCACGCCCGCCGCCGAGGCGAGCCCCGGCCCGCGCCCCGATCCCATCGCCGTGGTGATGGTGTTGAGAACATTCGGCCCCGGCGAGGCGATGTTCATCGCCAGCACCGCCCAGACCGTCAGGAAGGGCGCGAAGGCCAGGCTCACCCCTGCGGCTCGGTCGCCTTCATGCTGTCACGCCGGGCGAAGGCTTCATGCCATGCGGCAAGCTTCGGGTGGCCGGCGCGCCAGTTGCGGGCATCATGGCGGAAGTCGAGATAGGAGAGCGCGCAGGCCACCGCGACCTGGCCCATGTCGAGCGGACCGCCCAGGTGGTCCATCCAGCGCCCCTCGAGCGAATCGAGCGCCCGGGCGATCTTGGCCCATTGGCCCTCGACCCAGCCGTCGAAGCGCTTCTCCTCCGGTCGGATACGGATTTCATAGACCATCAGGAGCGCCGCATCGAGGATGCCATCGGCGGTCGCCTCCAGCGTCAGGGTGCGCCAGAGGCGGGGCTTGGCGGGATAGAGCTTGCCGCCGGCACGATCGTCGAGGAAACGGCAGATCACCCGGCTGTCATAGACCGGCGTGCCATCGTCCAGTTCCAGCGCCGGGATCTTGCCAAGGGGGTTGGTGTCCAGCGGAGTGGAGCCGGGATCGACCGGGCTGCCGGAGGCGGGGACGACCTCCACATCGCCGGCCTGGCCGGTTTCGATCAGCATCACCATGACCTTGCGCCCGAAGGGCGTTGTGGGCGAGTGGAAAAGGCGCATGTCGGACCTTTCAGATCTTGCGGATACGGAAGCGGGCGAGGCCGGCGGCGTCGATCTCGACTCCCTTGTCGCCCCAGCGGATCACCCGGTGGAAACGGGCGGCGGCATTGGTCTGGCCGCGATCGGCCGGACGGTGCACGGCGAGGCCCTCGTCCATCTGGTCCATCGCATCTTCGGCGCGCTGGTCGGTGCGGCCCTTGCGAAGCGCGCGTTTCACGCCGTAGGCGGCGACGGCGAGCGCGCCATAACGGATGCCGTAGCGCAGGGCGACACCGGCGATCGGGGCGAGCGGAAGCGGCATGGAACCCTCCTTGTCCGTTTCGGCAGCGATGCTAGGGGCGGGTCGGGATGCTGTCCATTCAAGATTGGTTATGATTCGGCCCGCACCCCTGCCGGGCCGGCCGTCGGGGAGCGGGGCAAACGCGGGGGCGACGCTGCCGGCGGCTGGCCTGCCGCAATCCAGAGGAGCGCGCGGTGCCGCTCGCAGGTTTATATCTCGCCCCCGGCGCCGATGCGCCAGGCGCTCGGGCGGGCATTCAGCCGGGGGTGGCGCGCATCATGCCCGCCAGGGCGGCGGCCTCGCTGCCGATGCCGGCCGCCTCGAGTCCGTCGGCCGAGCCGAGCCGGGCGCGGTCGGGTTTGTTCTGGCCGAGCTTCCAGGTGCCATCCACCTTCGCGATGTCGAGCCGGCAGGGCAGGATCATCCGCATCAACCGGTCGAGCGCCTCTTCCGGCATCTTGTCGGTCCGCCAGGGAGTCTTGGGCCGGAGCCGGTTCTCGAACTCGGCCGACAGCCGGTCGAGCTGGCCGCGCATCAGATCGGGCGGCAGCGCGGTGAGGGTGCCGCGCAGGTGGGCGGCGATGTAGTTCCAGGTCGGGACCTGATCCGCCATCCCGTACCAGTCGGGCGAGATGTAGCCGTCCGGGCCGATGACGGCGAGCAGCGCCGGTTGGGGCACCGCGAGGGCGCGGGCAATGGGGTTGGAGCGCACGAGGTGCAGTTCAAGCGAAGTGCCGTCGGGGGCGAGAACGAAGGGGATGTGCGAGGCAAGGGGCCCGCCGGGCCCGTTGATGGTGAGCGTGCCGAAGCCGCGCGCGCGGGCGAAGGCGAGCACGGTGTCCTCGGGCGTCTGGCGGTAGGCAGGGTTCGGGTGCATCTGTCAGTCTCCTCGGCCTTCAAGGTTCCTGCCGGGGACGGGCGGGTCTGTCACGCGGCTTTTTGTGCGGAGCACATTTTCCCGGCGGGCCGGGCAAACGTCGCCTGACCGCCGACGCCCCCTTGCCTTGCGCTGCCGCTGCTGGCACTTTCCTCCCGTTCTCAGGGCGGGGCGAAATTCCCCACCGGCGGTATGGGGTTCGTCCCCGAGCCCGCGAGCGCCCCGGATCCTGGTCCGGGGGTCAGCAGACCCGGTGCGAGGCCGGGGCCGACGGTTACAGTCCGGATGGAAGAGAACGTGCAAGGCGGACCCCCGCGAGGGGTTCACCCTGCCCGTGATCGCCTTGGGTGACGTGTCACTTTTGAAAGGAGATCACGATGACACACACCCGCTATGCCTTCATCAAGGCCAACTGGCATGCCGATATCGTCGACCGGGCGCTCGAGGGGTTCCGCGCCGCGATCGGCGACGCCGACATCGACGTTTTCGATGTGCCGGGCGCGTTCGAGATTCCGCTTCTTGCCCGCGATCTTGGCCGCTCGGGCCGCTACGACGCCGTCATCGGCGCGGCTTTCGTTGTCGATGGGGGCATCTACCGCCACGATTTCGTCGCCTCGACCGTCGTTGAGGGCCTGATGCGGGCACAGATGGATACCGACGTGCCGGTCCTGTCGGTGGTTCTGACGCCGCACAATTACCAGGAGACGGAAGCGCACACCGCCTTCTTCCGCGAACACTTCGTCCTCAAGGGGCGCGAAGCGGCCATGGCCGCGCAAGCCATCGGCGGCGCCCGCCGCCGTGCCGCTGCCTGATCTGTGTATTCCTCTCCGCAGCGGCGGTGCGCCCTGCGGAGAGGAATCACTTCTGGATCGACTCGAGGTAGAGGGCCAGTGACAGCATCCGGCCACGGGTGGCGACCGATGAAGCGTAGGGCCCGACATCGCCCGGAATCTCTGATGTGAAGATATCGCCGTAGGTCGGCATCGGTCCGCCATGACCACGAACGCCGGTCCGGCCGTCGATGATGTGAATGATCCGCAGCATCGGGAATTCGCCATCATTGTTGGCGGAGAGTTGCGTGAGGTCGGCGACCTTGACGGTCATCAGTTCGGTCAATGGGCCCCTGCCGTCCCCGGTCTCGCCGTGACAGGTTGCACAGTACTGCATGTAGATTCGTTCACCGGTACCCGCGTCCTGCGCCGCCGCGGCGCCGGCGCCGAGCAGCGCGGCCACGGCCAGAGCCGCCCTCGTCCTCGAAAGCATCATCTTGTCCCCTCCATCTTGTGCACGTCCCGCATTGATCATGCTTGCGGCCCGGGGCCATGCGTTGATCGAAATCAGCGTCACCCCGCCCGGTTATAGAAGTGTCGAGCCGTGAAAACGCTCACTGCTGGATCGATTCGAGGTACATGGCGAGCGAAAGCACCCGACCCCGCACTTCAAGAACCGAACCGTAGGGATTGGCCGGCCCCGGATCGGACGCGAACACGCGGCCGAATACCGGCATCGGGGCGCCGTGACCACGCAGCCCGGTACGGCCGTCGATCACATGGATCACCTTCAACATCGGAAACTCGCCGTCGTTGTTTGTCGCCAGGAGCGTAAGATTCGGTGCCGGAATGGTCATCAGGTTGGCCATGTCGCCGTCGCCCTTGCCGCTCGCACCGTGGCAGGCCGCGCAATAGTCGGCATAAAGGTGCGCGCCGATGTCGGTGTCCTGCGCGACGGCCGATCCGGCCAGAAGGCCGAACCCTATGCAGGCTGCCAGAGTCGTGATCGTTTTCATGTTTCCCTCCACCTGGAACGCTACGTTCCGGGGTGAAGTCTAGCCGAGTGCTGAAGCTACCAACTGATTTGGATCATTAGGTCCCGCGCATCTACGCGAGAAGCATGCGGCCATCCGCTCCGGCGATGCGCGCGGTGACGATGGCGCCGACAGGTTGATCGGTCGCGAAGGCCACTTCCATGAATTGTTCGGTCCGGCCCATGTGCGCGCTTTCGGTGAGAATGCGGTGCGCCTTGCCCAGCTCGGCCGAGAGGTGGCGCGTGAGCGCCGCGTCCCCCTCGGCACGGAGCCGTGCGGCGCGCTCGCGGATCGCCGGGCCCCTTACCTGAGGCATGCGCGCGGCGGGCGTGCCGTCGCGGCGGGAATAGGGGAAGACGTGCAGGAAGGTAAGGCCGCAGTCCCGGACGAGCCTGACGGAATTGTCGAACATCGCCTCGGTCTCGGTCGGGAAACCGGCGATGATGTCTGCGCCGAAGACGATGTCGGGACGGAGGCGGCGCGCCTCATCGCAAAAACGGATGGCGTCGTCGCGAAGATGCCGGCGTTTCATCCTCTTCAGGATCAAGTCGTCGCCGTGCTGGAGCGAAAGGTGCAGGTGCGGCATCAGGCGCGGCTCGGTGGCGATGGCCTGCATCAGGTTCTCGTCCGCCTCGATCGAGTCGATCGAGGAGATGCGCAACCGGGCGAGATCGGGCACGAGGCGGAGAATGCGCATCACCAGATCGCCGAGGCGGGGCGCGCCGGGCAGGTCGGCGCCCCAGCTCGTCAGGTCCACGCCGGTCAGCACGACTTCCAAAAAGCCCTTGTCGACCAGCCGCTTGATCTGCTCCACCACCACGCCCGCCGGGACCGAGCGGGAATTGCCGCGACCGTAGGGGATGATGCAGAAGGTGCAGCGGTGATCGCAGCCGTTCTGGATCTGCACATAGGCTCTGTGCCGGCCGAATCCGTCGATCAGGTGGCCCGCGGTCTCGGTCACGCTCATGATGTCGTCGACCATGATCTTCTCGGTCTCGCCGATCAGGTCAGGGGCCTTGAGCGCGGCCCAGGTGGCGGCCTGCATCTTCTCGGTATTGCCGATGACGCGGGTGACTTCGGGCATCGCGGCGAAGGTTTCGGGCTCGGTCTGGGCGGCGCAGCCGGTCACGATCAGCGTCGCATCGGGATTCTCGCGGCGCAGGCGCCGGATCTCCTGCTTGGCCTTGCGCACGGCCTCGGCGGTGACGGCGCAGGTGTTGACGACGACCGCGCCCTCGATCCCGGCCTTTTCGGCCAGGTCCTTCATCGCTTCCGTCTCATAGGCGTTGAGGCGGCAACCGAGGGTGGAGAAGACCGGCGCGCTCATGCGTATTGGGTCAGGAAGGCGGATGTGAGGGCGCCGTCGAAAACATGGGCGGTGGGGCCGGTCATCCAGACCCCGTCGTCGCGCCAGTCGATTTCCAGCGTGCCGCCGTCGAGGTCGAGCGTGACCTTGCGGCCGGTCAGCCCGCGCCGATGGGCGGCGACGGCGGTCGCGCAGGCGCCGGACCCGCAGGCGAGGGTGATGCCGGCGCCGCGTTCCCAGACCCGCATGCGCAGGCGGTCGGGGCTGGTGACGCTGGCATATTCGACATTGGTGGCTTTGGGGAAGAGCGGGTGACGCTCCATCGCCGCGCCGTCGGCGGAAAGGTCCACGGCCTCGGCATCGGCGACGAAGAAGACGCAGTGCGGGTTGCCCATGCCGACCGCGGCAGGATCGCCGTCGATTGGCAGATGCAGGAGGTCGGCGGGTTCGGCAAGCGGCACCCCGGCCCAGTCGAGAATGGGCGCGCCCATGTTGACGCTGACGAGCCCGTCGGCGCGGCGGAGCGCGGTCAGGACGCCGCGTTCGGTGACGAAACTCACCCGGTCACGGCCGAGCCCGGACATCACGTGATCGGCGACGCAGCGCGAGGCATTGCCGCAGGCCCCGGCGCGGCTGCCGTCGGAATTCCAGAAGTCGAGCGCGTAATCGGCGCCCTCGACATCGCGAATCTCGGCCAGCTGGTCGAAACCGACGCCCCGGTGCCGGTCGCCAAGCGCGGCGGCAAGCGCTGCCGTAGTCACGGGGTTCCGCCCCCGTGAATCGATGATCACGAAGTCATTGCCCGCGCCATGCATCTTCATGAACGGCAGGCCGGCGGAGGGTCGCGCGTCCTTCATGGCCCGCGATATACGCCCGGCACAGGGATTTTGCCAGTGGGGCCTGCTTTTGCACTTGACCGCCTCGGATGGGGTTCATAAAGAGACGCCCTGTGATGGGCCGGTAGCTCAGTTGGTAGAGCAACTGACTTTTAATCAGTAGGTCTCGGGTTCGAGCCCCGACCGGCTCACCACTCACCCCATCCCGATCGTGATAACAGGCGGTGTGCGCGGACGTTGCGGCCAGTGTTCCGTTTTGCCGGGCGATCGTCTATATGACTGGTCTTCAAGCTTTTCGAGATGTCGCAGATGACCGAACAGAGCCCGAGCGCGCCGATCACTCAGGACGTGATGACGATTCCCCGCAAACTGCCGGAGGGCGGACGGGTGAACCTCGTCGGGCTCACGCGTGAAGGCCTGCGCGACGCGCTGATCGCCGCCGGTACGCCGGAGAAGCAGGCGAAGATGCGGGTGGGGCAGATCTGGCAATGGATCTACCACTGGGGCGTGCGCGATTTCGCCGCGATGACCAACCTCGCCAAGGACTATCGCGCGATGCTGGCCGAGACATTCGAGATCGCGCTGCCCGAGATCGTGACGCGGCAGGCCTCCGCCGACGGGACGCGCAAGTATCTCCTCCGCATCGCTGGCGGGCACGAGGTCGAGACGGTCTATATACCAGAGGAAAATCGCGGGACGCTGTGTATCTCGTCGCAGGTCGGCTGCACGCTGACCTGCTCCTTCTGCCATACCGGCACGCAGAAGCTCGTCCGCAACCTCACCGCGGCCGAGATCGTCGGGCAGGTCCTGGTCGCGCGCGACGACCTTGGCGAATGGCCCGTTCAGGGTGCGCCGAAGGACGAGACGCGGCTGGTGTCGAATGTCGTCCTGATGGGCATGGGCGAACCGCTCTACAACTTCGAGAATGTCCGCGACGCGATGAAGATCGTGATGGACGGCGAGGGGCTGACCCTGTCGCGCCGTCGCATCACCCTGTCGACAAGCGGTGTCGTCCCCGAGATTGCCCGCGCCGCCGAGGAGATCGGCTGCCTTCTGGCCGTCAGCTTCCATGCGACGACGGACGAGGTGCGCGACACGCTCGTGCCGATCAACAAGCGCTGGAACATCGAGACGCTTTTGGCGACGCTGCGCGACTATCCACGGCTGTCGAACTCCGAACGGATCACCTTCGAATACGTGATGCTGAAAGGCGTGAACGACAGCGACGAGGATGCCAAGCGACTGGTCAAGCTGATCCGTGGCATCCCGGCCAAGATCAACCTCATTCCCTTCAACGAATGGCCGGGCGCGCCCTATCAGCGCTCGGACTGGGGGCGGATCGAGGCTTTCGCCGACATCGTCTACAAGGCGGGCTATGCCTCGCCGATCCGCACGCCCAGGGGCGAGGATATCATGGCGGCCTGCGGTCAGCTCAAGTCCGCGACCGAGCGTGCCCGCAAGAGCCGGGCCGAGATCGCCGCCGAAGCGGGGCTGCCGGGGGCGTAGGCCTCTTGAGCGCGAAGGGCCGCGCCCGACACTCGGCTGGGGAGTGGAACGCGAAAAGACCTATCCCGTGGCGATCCTCGGACGGCCCTGCGCGGTCACGCGAAGCCGCGCCTCGATGAACATCGACTGGCCCTCGACCTCGATCTCTGACATGTCGCGGGTGCAGGTGACGCGAAGCTCCTCGACTCCGGCGCGGCGGGCGCGGTCTGTGGCGTCGGCCGTCAGCGCCGCCTCGAGTGCGGCGAGAGCCTTGTCGCGGTCGTTGAACCGGTGCGGCCCGTCCGCGAGATGGGCGGCGAAAAGGCCAGGGCCGGGGCTTGTGACGATGCCTTCGGCATGCATGGCGATCTGGCCGACGACGGCGCCGATCGCGTTTGCGACGCCGGCATGTTCCGGCAGGATCATCCGCGCGCCAAGGCGGTCCCCCACCGCGCCGTAATAGCTCGGGGCCGAGGCGCCGAGGCCGATCACCGGTACGCCGAGGCTCGCCGTGATGCGGATCACGCCGGAATGCCGGTCGAGCCCCGCCTTCATAAGGGAATGCCGCGCGAGGTCTTCCGGAGCCGCGCCCCAATCCCGGCCATCCTCGGCAAAGGCGGCTTCCAGAAGGCAATCGACGGTCTGCGCGGTCAGCTGATCGATGATCCGCTGCGCGAGCGCCTCGGGCGCCGCCGCGATCCGGTCCCCGCGCCCGTTGCGGCGCCGGGCGAAGAGGGTCACGGCCTTGCGTGCGGCCCCGGCGTCCCAGCTGTCGAGGCGGCCAAGGACATGCGCGGCGTCCGAAGGTGTGATGCCCGAAACCATCACCTGCCCGCGCGACACGAGCCGCATCAGCGCCGGCAGTTCCAGCCGCGTCCGGACCGCGTCGGCAAGCCGAACCGGGCCGCCGAGAAGGCGTTCGACCACCGCGCCCTCGCGCCCCTGGAGCCCTTCGGGCGGGGTGCCGCGCCACATCGGCAGGGCGAAACGGCCGTCATGCTCACCCGTCGCATCCTGCGACAGCCAGCCGTCGAGCGCGTCGTGCACCAGTCCCGGCCAGTCGCGTGCGGCCAGCGCCACCGGCATCAGCCGGCGGGGGCCAAGGCGGAGGCCGGTTTCCAACCCCTCGATCAGATGCACCTCGCTGTCGCCGCCAAGCCCGGTCGTGCGCATCGCCACCGCCTCGACCATGGTGCGGAAGCTGCCGACGCGGGCGCCCATCGGGTCGATCATCGGCTTGCCGTCCTTGAGAAGACAGACATCCGTCGTCGTCCCGCCGATATCGGAAACGAGCGCGTCCGTCTCTCCGGTCAGCCAGCTCGCCCCGGCGATGGAGGCGGCGGGGCCGGAAAGGATCGTCTCGATCGGCCGTTCCCGCGCCAGCGCCGCCGAGACGAGCGCGCCGTCGCCGCGCACCACCATGAGGGGCGCCGCGATCCCGAGATGGGCCATGTGCCCCTCGCAGGCGGAAATCAGGTGGTCGATCATGCCGATCAGCCGGGCATTCAGGACGGCCGTCAGCGCCCGGCGCGGGCCGTTCAGCCCGGCCGACAATTCATGCGAACAGGTGACCGGCCGGCTGGCTACGCGGCGGATCAGATCGCGGGCCGCGATCTCGTGCGCGGGGTTGCGCGTCGCGAAGCTCGCCGCGACGGCAAAGCCGCTGATACCGGGACCGAGGGCGGCGATTTCAGTCTCTAACCTAGCCAGATCGAGAGGTGCCGTCTCTGCGCCGGCATGGCTGTGGCCGCCCGCGAGGCGAATCACTGGATCGCCCTTTAGTGCGTCTTCAAGGCCGGCGCGGCCAAGCTCCGCCTCCTCGAAACCGATGAAGACGAGCGCGACGCGGCCGCCCTGGCCCTCCACCAGCGCATTGGTGGCAAGCGTCGTGGAAAGCGAGACCATCGCGATCTCCGCCGCCGCGACGCCCGAGGTGGCGATGGCCGCGTCGATGGCGGCACCGACGCCGCGCGAAAGGTCGGGCCGTGTCGTCAGCGACTTCGCCGAGGCGATGACACGGTCCTCGGCCTCGTCGAGGACCACCGCGTCGGTATAGGTGCCGCCGGTATCGACGCCCAGAAGATATGCCATGCGCGTTCCCTCTAGTGCGCGTCCGCGAGGATGCGTTCTGCTCCCAGCCAGCCGACCAGAATGCTCGGCGCATTGGTATTGCCGCCGATCAGCGTTGGAAAGACCGAAGCGTCGCAGACCCGTAGTCCATCGACACCGTGCACTTTCAGATCGGGGCCGACGACGGACGTTGCCGCGTCGTGCCCCATCCGCGCCGAGCAGGACGGGTGATAGACCGTCCCCGACCGCGCCCGGATGTCGGCGATCAGATCCGCGTCGCTCCGCACTTCCGGTCCCGGCCGCAACTCCTCGGCGATAAGGGGGCGGATCGGGTCCTGATCGGCGATCCGGCGGAGGAATTTGACCGCCGCCAGCATTTCCTGCACGTCATGGTCGGTCGAATAGGCATTCGCGACGATTTTCGGATGCGCGAAGGGATCGGCGCTGTTCAGCGTGATCTCGCCCCGGCTGGTCGGCCGGCAGTTCGAAAGCCCGATGGAGAGGCCCGAGAACGGGTCCGGCGTCAGCAGAGGCCGCTCGCCGACGCGGGGGACGAGGGTGGAGAAGGCCTGGAAGTAGAGCTGCATGTTGGGGCGCGGCAGGTCCGGCGAGGTACGGAAGAAGCCGCCGCCGTGGTTGATCGACTTCGCCAGCGGGCCGCTGCCGGTCAGGAAATATCTCAGGCCGACCGCTACCTTGCCCCACCACGGGCGCAGGACGTCATTGTAGGTCGGCACCTTCATGCGCCAGGTGTAGTTCAGCCCCTGATGGTCGTTGAGGTTCCGGCCGACCTGTGGGCTGTCGGACGTCACCGCGATCCCGTGATCCTTCAGATGCGCCGCAGGACCGATCCCGGAGAGCATCAGGAGCTGCGGGGAATTGATCGCGCCGCCGGAGAGGATCACCTCGGATGCGGCTCTAACCCGGCCTAAAACACCGTTCTTCCGGTATTCAATCCCGATGGCCCGGCGCCCCTCGAAGATCACGCGTGTGACCTGTGCATGGGTCATCACGGTGACGTTCGCCCGCTTCATCGCCGGGCGCAGGAAGGCCCGCGCGGCGGAGTTGCGGCGGGCATTGCGGATCGTCATCTGGTAGGTGCCGACGCCCTCCTGGTCCGCCCCGTTGAAATCGGCGTTGCGCTTCAGTCCCGCCGCCTCGGTCGAGCGGATGAAGGTCTCGCAGAGGGGATGCAGGTCGCGCTGGTTGGCCGAGATGAAGAGCGGCCCGCCCTTGCCCCGGAAGGTATCCGCGCCCGCCTCGTTATCCTCGATGGCGCGGTAGGCGTCGCGCGCCTTCGCCCATCCCCAGTGCGGCCCGGCGATCTCTTCCCAGTCGTCGTAGTCGCTTTGATGGCCACGGATCCAGACCATCGCGTTGATGGAGCTTGACCCGCCAAGGAGCTTCCCGCGCGGCCAGTGGTCGCGGTTGCCGGCGAGGCCCGGATCAGGCTCGGTCTGATAAAGCCAGTTGACGGCGGGGTCGTAGAAAAGCTTGCCGTAGCCGAGCGGCAGCTGGACATAGAAGCGCCGGTCGCTGCCGCCGGCCTCCAGCACGAGAACCCGGTGCCGGCCACTCGCCGACAACCGCTCGGCCAGGACCGAGCCGGCCGATCCGGCGCCCACGATGATGTAGTCGAATTCTGCCCCGTTCACGGCCGCCACCTGTTTCCCCGCCTAGCATTTCCACGGGAAAGGGCCGGATTCCGCCAGATCTGCGACCGATCTGGTCGCAAAGGAGCTATTCCAGCCGCGCCGGGAAGCCGGGCGCCCTGAGATCGGTGCCGAGAAGATCCTCCAGAAGCCTGGCGATCATCGGCGACTGCGCCTCGCCGCCATAGGCGGCCTTCGCCGCTACATAGGTCTGGTTGGTCATCGAGGCGAGGTCCAGGGGCACACCGAATTCCTTGCCGAAGCCCAACGCGAATCCGAGGTCCTTGAGCGCGAGATCGACGGAAAAGGCGATATCGTAGGAGCCGTTGAGGATCAGCGCCCCCTCCGTCTCGTGCACGAAGGAGTTGCCGGAGGAAGCGGCGATCGCATGCCAGGCCTGCCCGAGATCAAGGCCGCCGCGCTTGGCCAGCATCAGCGCTTCGGATGTGGCTTTCAGGTGGATGAAGGCCAGCATGTTGGTGATGACCTTGATGATCGAGGACGAACCCAGGGGGCCCATGTGGAAGATCCGGTCGCCCATCGCCTCGAACGCCTTCCAATGGAGATCGACAAGGTCCTTGTCGCCCCCCGGCAGCATGGTGATCTTGCCTTGCGCCGCCAGATGCACCCCGCCTGTCACCGGCAGTTCCAGCATCCGCACGCCGGCCTCGCCAGCGACCTCGGCGAGCGCCAGAACATCGTCGCGGCCGAGCGTCGACATCTCGATCCAGGTCGCGCCGGGCTTCATCGCCGGCAGGATCCCGCGCAGCACCTTTTCCGACACGAAAGGCGAAGGCAGGCAGGTGATGACATGATCGACCGAGGCGGCGAGATCCGCGGCGCTGTCGGCCCAGGTGGCGCCCATCGCCACCAGTCGCCCGGCCGGTTTGGGGTCGAGGTCGTGCACCGTCACCGCAAAGCCCGCCTTCAGGAGGCAAGCCGCACAATTGGCGCCGAGATTGCCGAGGCCGATATAGCCGTAATGCACCGCGAATCTCCTGAAACCGGGTCTATTTCACCGGAAATAGATGTTGTAGTCCGCCCTGATCGCCGCATCGAGTTGCGGGTCGACCTGCATCCCGGCCTTGGCGAGAATGTCGTTCTTGCGTGCGATGGCCTTGTCGAGGAGCATCGGCCGCCCCGCCTCCACCCATTCCTTCGGGCTCATCCGGTTGCCGACGGTCGGGTAGATGTATTCGGTCTGCATCAGCGCCAGCGTCTGGTCGGAGCCGAGGTAATGCCCCGGCCCGCCGAGGCAAACCGCCTTCATCGCCTCGATCGAGGTCGAATCCTCGGTCACGTCGATGCCGCGCACGGTGCGCAAGACCTGACCAAGGATATCGTCGCCGAGGACCAGCGATTCGAGGCAGAAGCCCAGAAGCGAGGCATGCATGCCCACCGCCTCGTAGACCATGTTGAGGCCCGAAAGCCCCGCGAGCGTGTTGGTGATCGCCTGTTCCCAGCCGGCCTGCATGTCCGGCAGCTTCGAATCCGAGATCCCAGCTGCCGCCCCGCCCGGCAGGTTGTAGAACCGGTGCATCTGCGCGCAGCCGGCGGTCAGAAGGGCCTGCTCGGCCGAGCCGCCCGACATCGCCCCGGTCCGAAGGTCGCTGACGAAGGGCCAGGTGCCGAAGATCGCCGGATGTCCCGGCGCCATCGCGTTGACGTAGACGACACCCGCGAGGCACTCCGCCACCGCCTGCACGATGGTCAGCGCGATGGGCGCTGGCGCGGTCGCCCCGGCCTGCCCGGCGCTCAGAAGAAGCACCGGCATGCCGCCCCTAATGCACTTCTCCATCGTGACGCAGCTTTCCTCGGCGAATTTCATCGGCGGCACGACGAAGCAGTTTGAGTTGGAGATGAAGGGGCGCGCACGCCATGCCCCCTCGCCGCCGGCGATCCGGTGGATCATGTCGAAGCACGGCTCCACATGGCTTGGATCGCTGAAAGAGGTGCCGACATGTTTCGAGGTCCCGGAACAGCAGGCATAGAGCGTGTTGAGGTCCATCTCGAGATTGTCGAGCACGTCGCGGGCCACCATCGCGCGCTGGAAGAAATGCACGTTGTCGAGGTGATGGGTGATCCTTGCGGCGTCGAACAAATCCTGCGCGGTCGAATCGCGATAGGTGTTGGTTTCTAGGTCGACGATATGGACCGCCGCACCGGCGGTGCCGAAATGCACGTTGGTCCCGCTCAGATGCAGGTCGTATTTCGGATCGCGGCCGCACAGGGTGATGTCGCGCGCCGCCACGGCCAGCATGTCCTCGACCAGGGCCCGCGGAAACCGGAGCCGTCCGTCATCGCCCAGGATCGCCCCGGCGCCGGTCATGATCTCCACCCCCGATGCGGGCGCCTGGCTCAGCCCGATCACCTCCAGCGCGTCGAGCGCGGCGGCATGGATCTTCGCCATCCCCGCCTCGGTCAGGGGCTTGTACTGCCCGCCCGGCAACCCGGCGCGAACCGGACGCAGGTTCTCGGCAAGGGGGGCTGCCCGCAACGCGACCCGCGCCGCCCGCCCGCCACCCCGCGCCGCCCGCCTCGGCGCGCAATTCAACGCATCGTCAGACATTGCCGTCACTCCTTGAACGCCACTGGCTTCTTCTGTTCAAAAATACTCTCGGGGGTCCGGGGGCAGACGGCCCCCGGCCCGGTCACATCCGCACACGGTCCGATTTCGGATCGTAAAGCGGCTGCAAGGATGCCGCAGCCTTCACCCGCCGTCCCGCGATCTCCACCTCATAGTCCGACGCCAGCACATCGGCCGCGCTCTCGCCCTTGCAGGGCACGTAGCCCATGCCGATCGCCGCGCCGAGGTGGTGGCCGTAGGTGCCGGAGGTCAGGTGGCTGACGATCTTGCCGTCCCGGATCAGCGGTTCGTTGTGATAGACCATCACCTCGGGATCGCTCAGCCGGAATTGCACAAGCCGCTTCTCCAGCCCGGCCTCTTTCTTCCTGAGCACCGCGTCGCGGCCGATGAAATCGGGCTTCGACGTCTTCACCGCGAAGCCGAGCCCGGCTTCCAGCACATGATCCTCGCAGGTGATGTCGTGACCGAAATGGCGGAACGCCTTCTCGATCCGGCATGAGTCCATCATGTGCATGCCGCAGAGCGTAAGATCCAAGTCGCGCCCGGCCTCGCGCAGCGTCTCGAACACATGGCCGCACATGTCGGAGGAGACATAGATCTCCCAACCAAGCTCGCCGACATAGGACACCCGGTGCGCCCGGGCGAGGCCCATGCCGATCTCGATCTCCTGCGCCGTGCCGAAAGGGTTGGCCGCGTTCGAGAAGTCGTTGGGGCTGACCTTCTGCATCAGCTTCCGCGCATTAGGCCCCATCACGGCGAGGACGCCCTCCGCCGCCGTCACGTCGGTCAGGACCGCGTTGAAATCGCCGATCTGCCGGCGCATCCAGACCTGATCCTTTGGCCGGGTCACGGCCGGGGTCACCACCAGATAGGCGGTCTCGGACAGCCGGGTGACGGTCACGTCCGCCTCGATCCCGCCTTTTGCGTTCAGGAATTGCGTATAGACGATCTTGCCGACAGGCACCGACATGTCGGCGCCGGAGATGTGGTTCAGAAACGCCTCCGCATCGCGGCCTTCGACCCTGATCTTGCCGAAAGAGGACATGTCGTACATGCCGACATTGGTGCGGATGGACTTGTGCTCCGCGGCCGTGTTGGCGAACCAGTTCTGCCGGCCCCAGCTATACTCGTAGTCCCGCGCCTGCCCCGGCGTCGCGAACCAGTTCGCCCGTTCCCAGCCGCCGATCTCGCCGAAGACCGCGCCCTCGACGTCGAGATGGGCATGGAACGGCGTCCGCCGCACCCCGCGCGCGGTGGCTTTCTGGCGATAGGGGAAATGATCGGCGTAGAGGAGGCCGAGCGTCTCCTTCGAACGTTCGAAAAGGTAGTGCCGGTTGCCCTGGAAGGGCTGGTTCCGCCCCACATCCACGTCGCCGAGATCGAAAGGCTTCTCGCCCGTCTCCATCCATTCGGCCAGCGCCATCCCGGCGCCGCCCGCCGACTGGATGCCGATCGAATTGAAGCCCGCGGCGACCCAGAAATTGTCGACCTCGAGCGAGAGCCCAAGGTTGTAGGCGTCATCCGGGGTGAAGCTTTCCGGCCCGTTGAAGAAGGTGTGGATGCCGGCCTCGGCGAGCATCGGCAGCCGGTTCACCGCGCGTTCGAGGATCGGCTCGAAATGGTCGAAATCCTCGGGCAATTGGTCGAAGCAGAAATCCTCCGGAATGCCGGCCATGCCCCAGGGCTTCGCATTCGGTTCGAAGGCGCCAAGGAGGTACTTGCCGGCATCCTCCTTGTAATAGGCGCATTCGTCCGGCACCCGCAGCACCGGCATCTGCGTCAGGCCGGGGATCGGCTCGGTCACGATGTAGAAATGCTCGCAGGCGTGCAAGGGCACGTTGACGCCCGCCATCCGGCCCACCTCGCGGCCCCACATGCCCGCGCAATTGACCACGTGATCGGCCTGAATAGAGCCGCTTTCACCACCCTTCGACCAAGACACCGCCTTGGCGCGTCGCCCTTCGACCGTGACGCCGGTGACCTTCACGCCTTCGAGGACCAGCGCCCCGCGTTGCCGCGCCCCCTTGGCAAGGGCCAGCGCGATATTCGCCGGATCGCCCTGGCCGTCGGTCGGCAGCCAGACGCCCGCCTTCACGCCGTCGATATTCAGATGGGGATAGCGCTCCTTCACCTCCGCCGGCGACATCTCCTCCACCGGCACTCCGAAGCCCCGCGCCATCGAGGCCGAGCGGAACAACTCCTCCTTCCGCGCCTCGGTCAGCGCGACAGAGACCGAACCCACCGTCTTCATCCCCGTGGCGAGCCCCGTCTCGGCCTCCAGCCCCCGGTAAAGATCGGCCGAATACTTGGCGAGTCGCGTCATGTTGGCCGAAGCGCGAAGCTGCCCGATCAGCCCTGCCGCGTGCCAGGTCGTGCCCGACGTGAGCTGTTTGCGCTCCAGAAGCACGACATCGGTCCAGCCAAGCTTGGTCAGATGATAGGCCACCGAGCAGCCGACCACCCCGCCGCCGATGATCACGCATTTCGCTTTTTCAGGTAGGATAGACACTTAAAAGCCTCTTCATCTTGCCGTAAATATCCTGGGGGTCCGGGGGTGAAACCCCCGGCGTTCCTCAGGCCCGAATCCGCGCGTTCTCCGGATCCCAGAGCGGTTGATCCTTCTGCACCACGGCGCGGTGGCGCTCGCCGTAGATCTCGACCTCGACCACGGTCCCCGGCACCGCGAGATCCGCCCGCACCATGCCAAGCGCGATCGACGCCCCGACCCGGTAGCCCCAGGCGCCGGAGGTCGTCTCGCCGACTACCTTTCCGTCATGCCAGAGCGTCGACATGTAGGGCGCGTCGCAGTCGCCCGCGTCGACCATCAGCGTGACGAAGCGCTTCTTCACGCCGCGCTGCTTTTCGGCCAGAAGGGCCGCCTTGCCCGGGAAGTCCTGCAGCTTGTCGAATTTGACGAACCGGTCGAGCCCGCCTTCGAGAAGGCTGTAATCGGTCGAAAGGTCACCCTTCCACGCCCGATAGCCCTTCTCGATCCGCAAGGAATTCAATGCCCACATACCGAAGGGTTTGGCGCCTTCCGCCAGCACCGCGTCGTAGATCTCCGGGATGTTCCCGACGGGGGCGTGGACTTCCCAGCCGAGTTCCCCGGCGAAGGAGACGCGGGCGAGGACGGCCTTTTGCCCGGCGACCGTCCACATCTTGTGGCTGAGCCAGGGCAGGGTCAGGTCGGCATCGGACATCTTCGCGAAGAGGTCGCGCGACTTCGGGCCGGTGACGATTAGCGTCGACAGGTCTTTCGTCCGGTCCTTCAGCGTGACACTTTCCGGCAGCGTACGCGCGAGCCATTCGTAGTCGTGCCATTGCGCGACGGCGGCGGTGATCAGGGTGAAATCGTCCGCGCCGTTACAGGCGACGGACATCTCGGTCAGGATCCGCCCCCGGTGATCCGGGAAATAGGCCAGCGACAGCCGCCCCGGCTTCGGAAGATTGCCCGCGATCCGTCCCAGAAGCCATTCCCCGGCGCCCGGCCCCGAAAGGTGGAAGCGCGAAAAGCCCGGCAGGTCGAGGACACCGACGCCGTCGCGGACCGCCTCGCATTCCTCGCGGATGCGCGCCTCCCACGGGCCGGAGCGGCCCCAGGTATGCGTCGCTTCCTCGGAGGTGTCGTCGCCCGGCTTCGCGAACCAGTTCGCCCGCTCCCAGCCGTTATAGGCGCCGAACTGGCCGCCGAGTGCCTTCACCTTCGCATGGGCTGGGGAGAGCTTGCGATCCGCCCCGGCGGGCCAGCGGTGCCAGGGGAAATGCATGGCGTATTCGTGGCCATAGACCTCCTTGCCCTTGGCGATACAGTAGTCGCGGTCGGTGTAGTCGGTGTAGCGGCGCGGGTCGCAGGACCACATGTCCCACTCGGTGCCGCCTTCCGTGATCCATTCGGCCAGCACCTTGCCCGCCCCGCCGCCCTGCGCGATGCCGAAGGTGAAGACGCAAGCCTCGAACGCGTTCGGAACGCCGGGCATCGGCCCGATCAGAGGATTGCCGTCGGGCGCGTAGGGGATCGGGCCGTTGATCACCCGGCTGATCCCGGCCGAGCCCAGAAGCGGGACGCGCGCCATCGCATCCTCGATATACCATTCCAGGCGGTCGAGATCGTCGGGATAGAGCTGGAAGCTGAAGTCGTCCGGCATCGGGTCGTCGGGCGTGACCCAATGCGCCTTGCAGTTGCGCTCATAAGGGCCAAGGTTGAAACCCGTTTTTTCCTGCCGGAGATAATAGGAACTGTCGACGTCGCGCAGCAGTGGCAGCTTGTGGCCGACTTCCTTGCTCCAGGCTTCGATCTCGGCGATGGGTTCGGACAGAAGATACTGGTGGCTCATCACCATCATCGGCCCGGTGCGGCCGCCGAAGGGCTTGAACCATTCGCCGACCTTCTGGGCGTAGTAGCCAGCGGCATTCACCACGAATTCGGCCCGGATAGAGCCTTTTTCGGTGTGAACGATCCATTCGCCATTCTCGCGGCTCACTCCGGTTGCCGGGGTGAAGCGCAGGATCGTCGCGCCCATGTCGCGGGCGCCCTTGGCCAAGGCCTGCGTCAATTGCGCCGGGTCGATATCGCCGTCGGCCGGATCGTAGAGCGCGCCGGCGAGGTCGTGGGTTTCGAGGAAGGGATACTTGCCCTTGATCTCATCCACGCCGAGCACTTCAAGCGCCATGCCCTGATAGACGCCCATGCCCTTCGCGCGTGCGAATTCCTGCATCCGCTCCTTCGAATGGGCGAGGCGGACCGAGCCGGTGACGTGGTAGTTCATCGGGTAGTCGACCTCGGCGCCGAGGCGGCTGTAAAGCTCGGTCGAATAGCGCTGCACGTTCATGATCGACCACGAGGTCGAGAATGTGGGCACGTTGCCCGCCGCGTGCCAGGTGGACCCGGCCGTGAGTTCGTTCTTTTCGAGAAGCACGCAATCGGTCCAGCCCGCTTTCGCGAGGTGATAGAGCGCCGAGACACCGACCACGCCGCCCCCGATGATCACCACGCGCGCCGTTGTCGGAAATCCGGACATTTTGCCCCCCTAGTCGAATTCGGCGCGAGTATCGGCGGAGTTCGGGGCGCTTTCAATTCGTCAGCGCTCGGTTTATTAATCGGCATCTCCGATCAGGAGCGCCCCTTGCAGATCGAACTCATCGAAACCTTCCTCGACCTTTGCGATACCCGCAGCTTCAACCGCACAGCGGACCGGATGGGTGTGACGCAATCGACGATCTCCGGCCGGATCCGCACGCTTGAAAAGACCCTCGGCCACCGGCTTTTCATCCGCTCGCGCGCAGGAACGGAACTGACGACGGAAGGCTTGCGCTTTGCCCCCCACGCCCGCAGCCTGCTGCATGGCTGGACCGAGGCGCGCCATGCGATGGGCGATACGGCCGGGGCGGTGACGATGCGGATCGGCATTCAGCATGACCTCGTCAACCTGCATTTCAGCGAGCTGATCGGCGATTTCCGCGCCGCGATGCCCGACACGGCGTTCTTCTTCGAGGCGGACTATTCGGCGCAGATGTGCTCGGACCTCACGACGGGGATCGAGGATTTCGCCATCCTCTTCTCGCCGCGCTACCATCCCGACCTCTACTTCGAGACGATTGGCGAGATCGCCTATCTGATGGTCTCGACCGAGACCGACCGGCTGGCCGAGGTCCGCCGGGAGACCTATATCCTTCCGCATTTCTCCGACGCCATTGCGCCCCTTCATGCCGCGCTGCATCCGCGGCTGGCGACCGCGAGCCTCTCCATCGGCCAGAACGCGGCGATGGTGGCGCTTCTGGGCTCACTCGGTGGGACGGCCTATGTCCTGCGCCAATCCGCGGATGAGCTTGTCGGCGCCGGAACCTGCCGTCTCGTGTCAGGGGCGCCGCCGATACCCCAGCCGATCTTCGCGGGCATCCATATCCGCAACCGCCACCGCTCCGCCCACCGGCGGCTCCTCGGCATTCTGCGGACGCGGTTCGGGCCGTCCGGCCCGACGCTCGCGCGGCGACGCGTTGGATAGGGCTCAGAAGCCGGGCAGCGGCAGGCCCTCGCCAAGCCAGAAGACCAGGATCGGCACCGGCGCGACCGCAATCGCGATGGTCAGGAGCGTGGCGGCGAGCGAGAAGAGGCGGCTGACGCCTGCGATCAGAAGGATACCGCCGCCGCCGCCCAGAAGCGTGTTGCCCGGCAGATTGATCAGGAGCGCGAGGAGCACGTAGCGCTGGCCGCGAACGAGGGGCGACAACCGGCGCGGCAGCCGTGCGCCAAGGAAGTCGAGGCGGGCTGCGCGGTCAAGGGGTTGCAGCGTGGCCACGAGATCCGCCGCCCGCCGGAGACCGAGGTCGGCAAGGAACCGTCTCAGCATCGGATCGGGCAGAAGCGACCCCACCCCGTAAGCCAGCGCCAGACCGCTGAGCGTCGCCGCCCAGATGAAAGGCGCGATCGCCGCGCCCTCGACCATCATCAGGGTAATGCCGAGTTCCGCGCCCGGCACGAAGGGCAGCGCGATGAGGAGGGCATAGGCAACGAGGAGGAGGGCGACGAGCGCGAGGGCCGGCATCGACCGTGCGTCGGATTTGAGGGCATCGGCCTCCGTCATCGTCCATCCGATGAGAAGGTGGACGAGCCAGACAACAAGCGCCAGTGCGCCGAGGCGCAGCAAGAGCCGTCCGATGGATGCGCCCCGGATCGTCAATGCACCTTCCCCCGCCGGTCCCTGAGAGGCGGACGGCAGGTCAACCTAGCATGGATCGGGTGCGTTGCAGAGGTGCCGGCCGTCGGCAAACCGCTATTCCAATGCGACAAGCGGTCCGCTTGCAGCTTCGGCATCCTCAACGTCGTGGCTGACCATCAGGACCGGCACCCCCCGTTCACGGATATGGTCGAAGACAAACGCCCGAATTTCCGCCCGACGATCGGGGTCGAGTTTCGAGAATGGCTCATCGAGGAGGAGCGCCCGGGGTTCGGCCAGAAGCGTCCGCATCAGCGCCGCGCGTGCGCGCTGGCCACCGGATAGCGTGGCCGGATCGCGGTCGTAAAAGCCGGAAAGACCCGCCTGATCAAGGGCCGCCTCGACCGCGGCGCGCCGTTTCGACCGGCCGCGCAGGTCGCGGGCAAGACCGAAGGCGAGGTTATCGCCCACGGAGAGATGCGGGAAGAGAAGCGCGTCCTGGAACAGGATGCCGATCCGCCGCGCCTCGGCCGGAAGCCGGGTGACGTCGCGGCCATTCAGCAGGACCCGCCCGGTCGCCTCGAACCCGGCGGAAAGATGGCCGCCGATGAAGTCGATCAGCGTCGATTTTCCAATGCCGGAGGGGCCAATGATCGTCGTCACGCTCCCGGCAGGTACGCGGAGGGTCAGTGGGGCGAAAAGCGGCGCGGGGCTCTCACAGGGGCGGATCGACACGTCGAGAAGCTCCAGCGCGCTCATGCGACCGCCCCCGCGAGGCCGCGACGGTGGCGCAAGAGGGCCGCCGGAAGCATCAGCGCAGCGCCATAGGCGGCGAAGGGAAGGGTGGCCTGCAACACCGCGTAGACGCCCGTCACCCGGCGGTCCGAGCCAGAGGAGAGGGTCACCGCCTCGGTCGTCAGTGTCGCGATCCGGCCGGCACCAAGGAAGAGCGTGGGAAGATACTGCGCGACCGAGACGGCAAAGCCGATCGCGGTCGCCGTCAAGACCGGGGCGAGCAGGACGGGAAGTTTCACGGCGAACAGGCGCCGCCACGGCCCCGCGCCAAGGGCCGCCGCCGCGCGCACCATCCGCCGGTCGACTGCCCGCCACGGGTCGGAGAGCGCGATCATCACGTAAGGAAAGACGAAAAGCGCCTGGCCCCAGATCACCGCCATCATGCCACCGGTGACGCCCGCACGAAGGAACGTCACCGAAAGGCCGTAAAGGAACGCGACCTGCGGCACGAGGAGCGGCAGATAGATCAGCCCCTCGGCCCAGCGCGCGCGGCTCATCCCGGCGCGGTCCTCGCCCTCAAGCCACGCGATGGCGAGCGTCAGCGACAGAACGGTCGTGGCAATTCCGATGATCAGGGTCTGTTTCAGCGCCATCCCCCATCCCATTGCGGGCCGCGCCCAGGCCCCGAGGCTCCAGCTTTCAGGCAGGGTATCGGGAAATGGCCATCGCCACGTCACCGACCAGATCAGCAGGGCAAGCAGTGCCGCCGTGCCAAGCGCCATGAGAAAACCGGCCCCGGCAACCGCGACCGCCAGTCCCGGCCCCGAGGAGAGGCCGCGCCCGCCGCGACGAATCCAGAACCGGCCTGCAAGGATCGCAGCGCGTTCCGCCCCGACCCAGAGCAGGATCCCCCCCGCCACCAGCGCCGTCTGCGTCAGCGCCGCGGCCGAGGCCGGGAGGATCAGCATCGTGTCGGCCGCGAAGAACCAGCGGGTTATCGCCACGGCCAGCGTCGGCGGGTTCGAGGGGCCGAGGATGATCGCCATGTCGACCATCGACAGCGCGAAAGAGAGGACGACGAAGATCGGCAGCCGGATCAGCGGATAGACCTGCGGCGCGATCACCTTGATCCAGACGACACCCCGCCCGTAGCCAAGCGCCCGGCCCGCCGCGAGATGCGCGCGCACCGGCACCTGGCTGAGCGCAGAAAGCATGACCAGAAGGAAGAACGGCACTTCCTTGATTAGGAGACCCAGGATCAGCGCGATCCCGTATGGATCCCGGACCGTCGCGAGGTCTGGCGGTAAGTCCCATCCCGTGGCCCAGGGACTGAGCATTCTGGCGATCCAGCCTGAAGGCGCGATGAGGAAGGTAATCCCGATGGCGAGGGCTGCATGCGGTGTCGCAAGGAATGGCGTCAGCAGCCGGGCGCTGCGGCCCGCGCTCATCCGCCCGTGAACGGCAGCGCAGAAGCCGGTCGCGATGGCGAGCGCGAGGAGCGTGGAGGCGAAGCCGGTCCAGAGCGTCAGCCACAGGCTGGTCGTGACGCCCGGAAGCGCCCAGAGCCGTCGCCAGGGATCGAGCGACAGGGCATCCGCACCGATGGCCGGGAGAAAGCCGAAGGCCGCGCGGGCCGTTTCCCAAAGGCCGGCAAGGATCGGCAGGACAAGGCCGGCCGACACGATGCCGAGGACCGTCAACCTCAGCCAGCGGCCTTCGGTCGTCCTCATTTGGTGTAGCGCTTCGCCCATTCCCCGGCGATCCGGGTCATCCAGCTCGGATGCGGCTCGTTGAGGGTCGGGCCGAGGGCTTCGTTCGACGGCAGGGCGGGGGACGTGGGCAGGGCAGCGAAAGCGGCCTTTGCCGCGTCATCCAGCTTGGCGGGGTCGAGGACCGAATAGCTGCCGAGCACGGTTATGTCCTGGGCATGGGCCTGGGTGGCGGGATCGAGGAGGAAGTTCGCCACCACCATCGCGCCTTCCTTATGGGCGGCGTTGAAGGGGATCGCGACGAAACTGATATTGCCAATGGATCCGCCCTCGGGCGCGTAGCTTCGCACGGTATCGGGCAAAAGCCCGCGTTCGACGGCGGCGGCAGCTGCGGCGGGGTCGAAGGCCATCGCGAAGTCGACTTCGCCGTCGTTCAGCATTTGCTGAAGCACGCTTTCATTCTCCGGGAAGGCCGTGCCCCCGCGCCAGAGGTTCGGGCGGAGCGCGTCATACCAGGCCCAAAGCGGCTCTGTAGCGGCCGAAAACACCGCATCTGTCGCCTCGGATTGCAGGACGGAGACATCGGGCGTCAGTTCGATCAGCGCCTGCTTCAGAAACGTGGCGCCCATGAAGTTCGACACGGCCGGATGGGTGAAGCGGCCCGGATTGGCCTTGGCCCAGTCGAGAAACGCGGCCATCGAGCGGGGCGGCTCCGGCACGCGGGCGCTGTCATGGGTCAGCACGAATTTCGCGAGCCGCCACGGACTTTCATAACCCTCGGTCGGGATGGTGAAATCGACGATGGCGGCCGAGTCGTCGGACAAGTCGAGGTATTTCGAGTTCGGCAGGTCGGCCAGGAACGGACCATGCAGCAGCCCCTGTTCCTTCATCGACAGGAAGTTCGCGCCGTTGATCCAGATGAGGTCGACCGAGCCGCCCCCGGTTTGCCCGGCCGCCTTTTCGGCGATGACGCGGGTCACGGCCTCGGCGGTGTCGGAGAGCTTCACTTGCTGTATGGTGACGCCGTATTGCGCCTCCAGTTCCCCGCTCGCCCAAGCGATGAAGTCGTTGGTGCGCTCGTCCCCGCCCCAGGCGTTCCAAAAGACGGTCTGGCCACGGGCGGCCGCGAGCGTGTCGTCCCAGTTGTCGGCAAGGGCCGGAGCGGCCAAGCCGGCGGCCAGGAGGGCAATAAGGGGAAGGCGCATTGGTACTCCTGTTGGTCAGTTCTGCCCGAAGGCCCGCCAGCCCTGAAGCCAGCGGGATAGAGTGGTGATGGCGCAAAGCGCGGCGAAGATAAGGGCCAGCTTAGGAAAGGCGGCCGGCCAAAGGCACATGACGACGAAAAGCGTGATCGTTTCGGCGCCCTCGGTCAGGCCGCCGAGGTAATAGATGCCTTTCGAGGGATAGGCCTCTGCCGTGATCCCGGTCTTTGCGGCAATCGCGGCGAAGGCGAGAAAGCTCGATCCGGTACCGACGAAGCTGGCGATGAGGACGGCGGCAGGCAGCGCATTTGCCGCAGGATCGGCAAGCGCGAAGCCGAGGGGCACGAGCGCGTAGAAGACGAAGTCGAGCGCGATGTCGAGAAAGGCACCACGGTCGGTCGGCCCGACCTCGCGCGCAATGGCGCCGTCGAGGCCGTCGGCAAGCCGGTTGGCAAGGATCAGCAGAAGGGCGAGCCAGTAGGCCCCCGTCCATAGCACCGGAACCGCCAGAACGCCGATGGCAAACCCGCCAAACGTGACTTGATCGGCGCTCACCCCGCCCGCGGCAAGCGCTCGCGCGGGCCGGACCAGGGCCGCGCGTGCAAATGGCAGGAGTCGGGCGTCGATCATTCAGCCCCTCCGCCAGGCATGGAACCGTTCGATGAGGCCGAGCGCGCGTTCGTTCACATGCGCCTTGCGCCACTCGCCGGCGGCGAACTTGTTGGCCTCGGCCAGTGTCGGATAGGTGTGGATGGTGCCAAGGATCTTGTTCAGCCCCAGCCCGTGCTTCATCGCGAAGACGAACTCGGCCAAAAGGTCGCCGGCATGCTCGCCCGCGATAGTGACGCCAAGGATCGTGTCCTTGCCGGGCGGGGTCAGGACCTTGACGAAGCCCCGCGCCGCGCCGTCGGCGATGGCGCGGTCGAGATCGTCGATGCCGTAGCGCGTGACCTCCACCGAGATGCCCTTCTCGCGCGCCTCCTGCTCATTGAGGCCGACGCGCGCCACTTCGGGATCGGTGAACGTGGCCCAGGGGATCACCCGGTAATCCGCCTTGAACCGCTTGAACGTGCCGAAAAGCGCGTTGAGGGCGGCGAACCAGGCCTGATGCGCGGCCGTGTGCGTGAACTGGAAGGGTCCGGCCACGTCGCCGGCGGCATAGATGTTGGGATAGAGCGTTTCGAGATACTCGTTGGTCTCGATCACCCTCCCTGTCGGAATGCCGAGTTCCTCCAGCCCGTATCCCTTCAACCGCGCGGCGCGGCCGACGGCGACGAGGATGTCGTCGAACGCGATGCGCCGCGTCTCGCCGCCCGCCTCGACCTCGATCCACTTCGCGTCGCCGGTCTTGCCGAGGGCGATCGCCTTGTGCCCGGTCAGGACCGTCACGCCGTCGGCCTCCATCGACGCTTTCACGAGGTCGGAGACCTCTTCGTCCTCGCGGATGAGGATGCGGGGCAGCATCTCGATCTGTGTGACCTCGGAACCGAGGCGGGCGAAGCTCTGAGCGAGTTCGCAGCCAATGGGCCCGCCGCCGAGAACGACGAGTCGATCCGGCGCCACGTCGCGCCCGCTCATCGCGTCCCAGAGCGTGTCCGAGGTGAGATAGCCGACCTCGTCGAGCCCCGGCAGCGGCGGCACGAAGGGCGCGGCGCCGGTGGCGAGGATGACCGAGCGGGCGGTCAACCGCCGGGCGTCGCCATCCTCGCCGGTGATCTCGACCGTCCACGGGTCGAGAAGTTTGGCGTGGCCTTGCAGGACCTCGACGCCCAATCCTTCATACCGTTCGACGCTGTCCTTCGGTTCGATCGCGGCGATGACCGCATGGATCCGTTCGAAAACCTTGCGGAACGAGAAATCAGGCGCTGTCGCGCTCAGCCCGTAATGATCGGCATGGCGCATCTGGTGGGCAAGCTTGGCCGACCGGATCAATGCCTTCGACGGCACACATCCATGGTTCAGACAGTCGCCGCCCATCCTGTGGCCTTCGATCAGCGTGACCTTCGCCTTTACCGCCGCCGCGATGTACGCCGAAACCAGCCCCGCCGCCCCGGCGCCGATCACGATCAGGTTCCGGTCGTAGCGTTTCGGTCGCGACCAGCCCGCATAGGCCCGACGTCGCTTGACGAGACCGAGTATGAATTTGGCGATCCACGGGAAGAGGCCGAGAAGCGCGAAGGACAAAAGGACCGGTGATGAAACGATGCCCGAGAGGCTTTCGAGCTGGGCGAGCTGGGTGCCGGCATTCACATAAACGGCGGTTCCGGCGAGCATCCCGATCTGGCTGACGACGTAGAAGATCCAGGCGCGGATCGGGGTCAAACCCATCAGAAGGTTGATCGCGAAGAACGGCACGACCGGGATCAGCCGCAGCGTGAAGAGATAGAAGGGGCCGTCCCGCTCGATCCCTGCATCGACCGCGTCGAGGCGGTTGCCGAACCGTCCGTGCACCCAGTCGCGAAGCAGATAGCGCGCGGCGAGGAAAGCCAGCGTCGCCCCGATAGTCGATGCAAAGGAAACGATCAAAAGGCCGCTCCAGAAGCCGAAGAGCGCCCCCGCGGCAAGCGTCATCCATGTGGCCAGGGGCAGCGACAGGGCGGTAACCGCGACATAGCCCGCGAAAAAGAGCACAGCGACAAGCAGCGGCCGCTCCGTCCGCCACGCGTGCAGGTCGACGAGGTGATCGCGCAGCATGTCGAGATCGGGCGGGTTGCGGCCGATCATCCAGATCAGCACGGCGATCAGGACGGCGAGCGCGGCAAAGAGGGCGGGCTTCTTCATTCGGACCGGGCGAAGGCTTCGACGGCGGACGACGGGGGCGCCGGGATATGGTTGACGACGTGTGCTGTCATGGCTTTCCCGGTCCTCACTTCGTCCCTTGTGCAACGAAGAGTCCGGCCGAGCCAAGACCGTTACAGAAATGTCCGCATCTCGTGATGGTGGCGTGATCCGCGGGACGCGTGGACGGCGCGCTGCTTTCACTCCTCCCGATTCCGGCCCGCGTTGCGGGAACCGGATCTCCGCCGTTCATCGGAACGCAGATTGGTTTGCCTGTCGCCAATCAAGGCCGACTGATACGCATCGCAACCATCGTCCCGCAGCCCCACGATATCCCGATGACCGCCATCGTCACGGAAGAGGGCACCCCCTGACCCTTTCACCTTGCCCAAAATACCTCCGCCGGAGGCATCCGCCGCCCAGCGCCCGCGCCTCAGCCGGGTTTCAGCGCCTTCAGGTGGGTCGGGCAATGCTCGCCGGTATCGAGAACCGGGATCATCCGGCTCCATATGCCGATATTCTCGTCGACGAAATCTCGCCCGACGATCTGCACTGCGGCATCGCCCACCGGCCCTTTGAGCCGCTCAAGCTCCGCCCGCGCGGCTTGCCGGTACCAGCCGTTGCGGCTGATCACCTCGATCTCGTCGAACCCGGCCGCCGCCATCGCCTCGCGGTAGCGGCCGGGCGACGCCATGCCGAAGTCGAGCCCCTCGGCGGCGATGTATTCGGCCATCTGCGGCGACGGCGTGCCGTCATGGCCGATCAGCCAGTCCGAGGCGACGAACCGCCCGCCGGGTTTCAGAACCCGGAAGGCCTCGGCCATGAGCGCATGCTTGTCGGGAATATGGACGATGGAATCCTTTGAAAACACGATGTCGAACACAGCGGGCGGAAAGGGCAGGGGGCCGGGCGCGACCTTCAGGCAACCGATCCGCGGTGTCAGCCCCGCCTGCCCGATCAGCTCTCGCGCGTGGGCAAGAACCGTATCCTCGACGTCGATACCGCAGACATAGCCGGCGCCGTGATTGCGGACGAGCGCGATGTCGATCCCGCCGGCGCCGCAGCCGATATCGAGCACCGACTTGCCGGCGAAGTCGGTGTTCGCGACCAGCCGCGCGACCTCATCCGGGCCGCCCGGCGACAGGAAGCCTTCGCCCCAGATCGCCTCCAGCATTCCGATCATCCGATTGTGGTAAAGCTCGCCTCCGACCGCTTCCATCCCTCATCCTCCGATCCGCAATGCTTCCAGGTCCGGCCAATCCTCTGCCGGCAGCACCCGTGCCGGCAGGTCCACGTCCTTCGTCCAGCCGAAGAGGCACAGGAACGGGACCGGGCCGACCTTCGTCATGTGCGGCGCTTCCGGCTCGTTCCAGACCGGCTGGTGCGCCGGCTTGACGATCAATGGCGTCCCCGGCCCGAAGCGCCAGCCATGCGGGCCGGTCAGGGGCGCGTAAAGTTCGGGCGCCGGATGGGCGTGGTCGCGGTAGAGCACATGGGGCGCGATGAGAAAGATGCCGAGGTCGAATTCCTCGGCCGGGATCGCGCCGTCGGCGCCGACAAGGGTGGCATAGGCGTGGCCGGTCAGGAACGCCTCGCCGATCTCCTCCGGCGGGTAGAGCCCGTAGGTGATCCAAGGGAGATGCGGGGTGGCCGCGCGGAGTGCGGTGGCCAGCGCCGGCTGATCTGCCTCCATCGCGTCGAGGGCGGCCGCGAGATGTGCATCCACGACCGGGTTGGGCGAGTTGCTCGCCCGGACAGGTCCGCCGCGCCACTTCGCGGTCAGGCTCCGGACTTCCGCGATGCCCGGTCCCGCCAGTGTGACGAGGTAACGGTCGACCTCTTCAACGAGAAGCCGGATCGCAAGCTCGGGCGCTTCCGGGGCCGGCACATCGACCCTCATCCCCCGCGCGGCGAGAAGGGGCGCCGGATCCTCGCCGTCCTTCGGCGAGCAGATCCGGTAGACCTCCAGCGCTTCGGGGGACAGATGCCCCTTGCGGTAGAAATGCATCGCCGCCGCGTAGCGCAGCCGGCCCGATCCGGGCTGGCCGATCGCGGCGTTCAGGTCTGCGCGGGCGCGCAGGTCGTCGTTCGCGGTCATGTGTTTTCCTGATAGGCCAGCTGGGCATCTCGGTCGCGCCGTTTTTCGGCCCGGTTCAGCACCCAGCCCGCGACCGCGACGCCGATTCCCACGATGCAGACCGTGATCGTTGCAAGCGCGTTGATGTCGGGCGTCACGCCGAGTTTCACCTTCGACCAGATCAGGATCGGTAGCGTCGTCGTTCCCGGCCCGGTGGTGAAGTTGGTGATCACCACGTCGTCGAGCGAGATGGTGAAGGCCAGGAGCCAGCCCGACAGGATCGCCGGCGAAATAACCGGCAGCGTGATATCCTTCATCACCTGCCAGGGGCGGGAGCCGAGGTCCATCGCCGCCTCCTCGATCGCCTCGTCGGCCTGAACCAGCCGCGAATGGACGATGGTTGTGACGAAAACCATCGAGAAGGTGATGTGGGCGAGCGTCACCGTGGTGAAGCCGCGCTGGGCGGGCCAGCCGATCCATTCCGCCATCAGGATGAAGAGCATGAGCGAGGCGATGCCGGTGATCACCTCGGGCATGACCAGGGGCGCGGTGACGAGGCCGGAAAACAGCGTCCGTCCCCGGAACCGCTTGAACCGGGCGAGCGCGATGCCCGCCATCGCGCCAAGGATCGTCGCCATCGTCGCGCTGACCACCGCGATCTGGAGCGACAGGACGGCAGCCTTCAACACCTGCCGGTTCGACAGGAGCGAGACATACCATTTCGTCGAGAACCCGCCCCAGACGGTCGCCAGCCGCGAGCCGTTGAAGGAATAGACCATCATCGACAGGATCGGGATGTAGAAGAACGCGAAGCCGAAGCAGAGCATGGTTATGAGGAAGACGGGACGGCGGTTCATGCCTCCTCCTTCTTCTTCTCGTGCGATTTGCCCTCGTAATAGGTGTAGAGCATCAAGGGCACGACGAGGAGAACGAGGAGCGCCACCGCCACCGCCGAGGCCATTGGCCAGCTTCGGGCCGAAGTGAACTCATCCGCGATCACCCGCCCGATCATCGGCCGCGAAGAGGAGCCGACGAGCGAGGGGATGATCAGTTCGCCCGACGCGGGAATGAAGACCAGCATGGAACCGGCGATGATGCCGGGCACCGAGAGCGGCAGGGTCACGTCGAAGAAGACCCGAGAGGGGCGTGAGCCGAGATCCATCGCCGCCTCGTCCAGCGTCCGGTCGAGCTTTTCGAGATTGGCGAAGAGCGGCAGGATCATGAAGGGCAGGTAGGAATAGACCGTGACCAGAACGACCGCGAAATTGGTGTTCATCATGGGGATGTAGCGCAGGGCCCATTCTGATGGCACGACCCAGTTATAGGCGCCGGTCAGCATCTTGTTGAACCAGCTGTTCGACCCCATCAGCCCCATCCATGCGTAAACGCGCAGGAGGAACGAGGTCCAGAACGGCAGGATCACCAGCATCAGGAGGATGTTGCGCCACGACCTCGACACCCGCGTGAGGCCAAGCGCCATCGGGTAGCCGATCAGCAGGCACATCACCGTCGCGAAGGCCGCGTTCATGATCGAGGTCAGATAGGCGCGGATATAAAGATCGTCCTGAAAAAGCCGCGCGTAGTGGTCGGTGTTCAGGAGCGGATAATCGCCGCCGAACGAGAACGGCGGCGCCGTGGGCGTGCGGGTCGCGAAGCTCATCGCGAGGACGATGACGAAGGGCAGGAGGAAGAAGAAGATCAGCCAGATGTAGGGCGTGGCGATGGTGACGTTGATCCAGCCCTTGCGGTTGAACCAGCGCTGGAACGGGGTGTCGTGATGTGCCGCGGCCATGCGTCAGTCCTTCAGGAGGATCGCGGCGGCCGGGTCGAAGGACAGGAAGACCGCGTCCTCCCAGTCCGCCACCCGCTCCGTCTCGCCGACCCGGCGGGCATTGACGGAGTTGACCGACAGGATGCGGCCGGAAGGAAGGGCGATGCGATAGAGACTATCCTTGCCGAAATAGGCCAGACTCTGCACCGTTCCGGCAAAGGCATTCGCTTCCTCGGGCCGTTTTCGTGACAGCGCGATCTTTTCCGGCCGCACCGCCAGCGTGATCTCCTGCCCCGCCGCGAGGCCGGGGATTGCCCGCGCCTCGACCGTGCCGCCAAGGTCGGGCACGTCGACCCGCGCAGTGTCGCCCTTGGTGTCGTGGACAGTCGCCGGAAAGAAGTTGATCGAGCCGATGAACCCCGCCACGAATTTCGAGTTTGGGTATTCGTAGACCTCGGTCGCGGTCCCGATCTGCTTGATCCGGCCCTTGTCCATGACCGCGAGCCGCGACGAAAGCGTCATCGCCTCTTCCTGATCGTGGGTGACGACGATGAAGGTCGTGCCGGTCTTTTCCTGAATCTCCATCAGCTCGAACTGCGTGTGTTCGCGCAGCTTCTTGTCGAGCGCGGCCAGGGGTTCGTCGAGCAGGAGCACCTTCGGCTGCTTCGCCAGCGCCCGGGCCAGTGCCACGCGCTGCCGCTGGCCGCCGGAGATCTGGTGCGGCTTGCGGTGGGAAAACTCGGTGAGTTGCACCAGCGCCAGCATGTCCCGTACGCGCTCCTTGCGCTGGGCGGCGGTCATGTCCTCGTGCTTGAGGCCGTAGGCCACGTTCTTCTCGACGGTCATGTGCGGGAAAAGCGCGTAGGACTGGAACATCATGTTCACCGGCCGCTCGTAGGGCGGCAGGTCGGTCATGTCCTGTCCGTCTATGAAGATGCGGCCCTCGGTCGGGTCCTCGAACCCGGCGAGCATCCGCAAGAGGGTGGTCTTGCCGCAGCCGGACCCCCCTAGAAGGGAGAAGATCTCTCCCTTCCGGATCTCAAGGTTGACGTCAGAGACCGCCGTGAAAGTCCCGAACCGTTTCGTGACGCCTTCGATGCGGATGAAGGGCGGTTCCTTGGCGGCCGCGAGGGGGGCTGCGCCGGGAAATACCGCGACATTCGTGGCGGCACGGGCGGGTTCGGGCATCTGGCGGTCTCTCCGTCTGAGTGGTGGCTTTCGGTACGGACAGACGGGCTCAGCCCGACTTGATCTCCTGCCAGGCGCGGGTCATGGCGCGGTCCTGCTCTTCAGAGAAGGGTTTCGGCGCCCACATCCGGCCGATCGTCTCGGCGTCCGGATAGACAGCCGGGTCGTCGAGGATTTCTTGCAGGACGAACTCCCGCGCGGGAACGTTCGCATTGGCGTAGTAGGTGTAGTTCGTGCAGCCCGCCGCGACTTCCGGCTGCATCATGAAGTCCAAGAACTTGTAGGCATTTTCGCGGTTCGGCGCGTCGGCGGGGATCGCCATGCAGTCGACCCAGGCGGGCGCCCCGGTTTTCGGCACGAAATAGGCCAGATTCATCTCGATTCCGGCCTCCGCCGCGCGGCCGGCAGCGGTCGCGTAGTCGCCGGACCAGTTGTTGACGGCGCAGAGCTCTCCGTTCGGGATCGCGTTGAGGTAATTGGTGTTGTCGAAGGTGCGGATGTACTGGCGGATCGGTTTGAACGCCTCGACGACCTTCTGATAATCCTCGACATTCGTCGTGTCGCCGTCGAGCCCGAGGTATTTCAGAACCATCAGCATGATGTCGGAGGGGCTGTCGAGGATCGAAATTCCGCAATCGGCGAGCTTTTCTGCATTCTCCGGTTTGAAGATCAGATCCATCGAGGTCATGTCGGCGCCCGGAATGCGTTCGTTGACCAAATCGACATTATAGGTGAAGCCGACCGAGCCCCACATATAGGGCATGCCGTAGGCGTTGCCCTCGTCCCAGCCGGCGAGGATGCGCAAGATCTCGGGGTCGAGGTTCTTCCAGTTCGGCAAGAGCGCCTTGTCGAGCTTTTCGTAGATGCCTGCCGCGATGGCGCGCGGCATGTCGATGCCGGCGTGGTCGACGACGTCGTAACCGGTCGAGCCGGCGAGCATCTTGGCCTGCATTTCCTCGGCCGAGGAATAGGTGTCGTAGACCACCCCGATCCCCGTCGCCGCCTCGAAGTCCGACAGCGTCGTTTCACCGATATAGTCGGCCCAGTTGTAGACATTGACCGTACCCGACTGGGCCCAGGAGGGCCGGACATAGGGCAGCGCCAGGGCGCCGCCGATCGCGGTAAGCGCCGTCCGCCGTGTCAGTTTCGTCATCGCAGTTCCTCCGGTTGGTATGCGCTGGTTTTTTTTGAGGTTATGCCGGATTCGCGCCAGCGCTACGCAAATCTTCGTTGAGGCCGGCCACCCGGTCTTCGTCCGGTGCATCGGGCAGACAAGTGACGGGAAGGACGCGACGCAATTGGTCGTGATGCGCGCGCACCCCGTATTCCAGATCGGACAGGTGGAAATCGTCGAAGGCCGTCGATTTCATCGACTCGTTCGACCAGATCGACAGTTGCTGATCCTCTTGCGAGGTGTCGCGGTCGATCCGGTAGGCCAGGTAGCGCGCCGCCCGGGTTTGGCGCGTTTCATGCGCTTGACGGTAGAGGCGCCCGTTGAGATAGGTCTCGTCCCGCGACAGCGGAATGTCCTGATAGTACTGGGCGCCTTCGGGCGTGAAGGCGATGACCGAGTTCGGGAAGATCCCGTAATAGGTCCAGGACCGGCGCAGCCGTTCAGGCAGCCAGTCCGGCCGGGGGCTGAATTTCAGGTATTGCCGAACCGACCAGAGCCGGCCCGGCTGGTCGCCGAATTCCGCGGTCGAATGCGAGATTCCGCCGGGATAGACCATATCGCGATAGGTCCGACCATAGAGGTCCTGCAAGGCCGGATGCGCCATCGCGACGTGATATCCTTCGTTGTCCACGTCGCGCACCGATTTCCAGTTTACGGGAAGGGTGGCGCCGCTCCAGTTGCCGGCTTCGGCCGGCAAGAGCGCGTCTGACCTGTAGGCAGCGAAATCGGCCTCGAACGGCCGCATCAGCGTGGCCACCGAAGGCTGCGGGCCGGGCAGGAAGCGCAGGAACAGGAATCCCTGCCAGATTTCCATTTCGACGGGCTTCAGCCCGAAATCGGAGCGCTCCATATCACCGAAGCTTTCGGGCCGCGCCGCGCCGCGCAGGGTTCCGTCGAGGTTGTAGACCCAGCCGTGGAACGGGCAGACCATCGCGTTCTTGCAATGCCCGGAATCGCCGTCGGCCAGCCGGGCGCCGCGATGCCGGCAGAGGTTGTGAAAGGCGCGGACGACGCCGTCCTTGCCACGGATGATCAGCGCGCGTTCGCCGAGAAGATCGAAGGTCAGCCAGTCGCCGGGCGCCGGGATGTCGCCGACATGACCGCCGATCTGCCAGTGGGTCAGGAACACCTCGGTGCGTTCGAGCTCGAAGAGCGCCTTGGAATGATAGGTCCAGCCGGGCAGGCCCCGGCGGTCCCAGTCGTTCGGCACCTTGATCGGCGTTACGGCGGTGGTCATGGCCTTCTCCTTACGCGGACTCCATCTGCGCCCGCACCCAGTCGTGGAACTTGAGAATGTCGAATTCCTGCGGCATCAGCCGGCCGCCCTGATATTTCTCGGAGCGCAGCCCGCGCTGGTTCATTTCGCAGGCCGCACCGTCCTGATCGAGGACGAGCGTGGCAAATTCCGCCACATTACCCGCGTCGAAACCGGGCTGGGCGAGCGTTTCCCCGGCAAACAGCCATTCCGCCGTCAGTCTTGTGCGTTCGGGGCCGAGCGGGGTGACGGTGACGGAGCGGACGTAATCCACATGCGCCACGACGAACATCGTCGGGTAGATCGTCACGAAATTGAAGCCATTCGCCCGTTCCTCGGCCGTCAGGCCGGCGAATTCAGGGCCGCAGGGCGCCCCCGTCATCGTCCAGGTCTGCGCGCCGTCCTTCAGCACCGGCTGTTTCGGCGCATCGGGCACCCATCCTGAGGCCTCGTTCGCCGCCATCACGCCCCGCTTGTAGATCGGCACCATGTCGCAGAGTTCCGGGTGGATGCCGGGGCAGTGCAGGCATTCGTTGTAGTTTTCCCAGAAGATCTTCCAGTTGCAGTCCAGTTCCTTTACCAGCCGGTGGCCGGTTTTCAGCCGGTCCATCGGCCAGTTGTCGAGCGCCTTGAGGCCCATGTCGGGCCGCAACTCGGGCGGCGCGTCGTCAAGACAGACGAAGAGGAAGCCGTTCCAGTCGCGGGTGTGCACCGGGAAAAGACCGTGCTCCTCCTTGCGGAAGTCCGGCGTCGGGGTCGCGAAGGCGGTGGAAACGAGCCGCCCCGAGAGGTCATAGGCCCAGTTGTGATAGGGGCAGGTGATAAGCTTGCCCAAAGGCTTTTCGGCCGCCGAACAAAGCTCCGCCCCCCTGTGGCGGCAGGTATTGTGGAAAGCCGTGACCTGCCCGTCGCGGTCCCGGCAGAGGATCAGGTTCTGTCCGCCGACCTGGACGCGCCGCATGGTTCCCGCCGGGATGTCGTCCAGCCGTCCGACATGCACCCAATTCCGGCGCCAGATCGCGCGTTCCTCGCGCGCGTACCAGTCGGGGTCGAAATACGACGATGCCGGCAAGGCCTCCGGGCAACGGTCGAGGAGCGGGGAGACGGGCGGATGATGCTCGCTCATGCCCGCTTCTCGGCCTCGACATGTTCAAGCGTCAGGTCGACCGCCGTTTCAACCGCCATCAAAGTGTCGGTCAGGCATGCGCGGTCGATCCCGTGGGCTTCGCAGACGAACCAAGGCTCGCGGCTGTCGGGTTCGCAGATGACGCCGAGGTCGTGCAGGAAATAGGCCATCTGGTCGTAGAAGGAGTAGTCCGAGGTCTTCCAGTCGCGGTAATTGTCCGGCGCGCGCTCCGCGAAGAAAAGGCCGAACATCGACGAATGCCCGGCGTAGGAATGGACGATTCCTCGGCGGTTGAGGATCCTGGAGATCCCCGCCTTCAACTCCTCGCCGTAGTTGGCGATCGTCTCCAGTGCCGGGGTTTCGTCGAGGATGCGCAGGCATTCCTCGGCGGCGGCGAGGCTGACGGAATGCGCGGTATAGGTGCCGCCATGTGCCGCGCCGCCATAGCCGAAGGTGCGCATCACCGCCTCACGCCCCGCGACGACGGCGATCGGATAGCCGTTCGCCATCGCCTTGGCGAAGGTGCAGATGTCGGGCGTCACGCCGTAAAGCGACTGCACGCCGCCCCGCGCGACGCGGAAACCGGTCTTGACCTCGTCGATGATCAGAAGAACGCCGTAGCGGTCGCAAAGCTCGCGCGCGAGGCGCACATAATCGACCGAGGCGGTGATGCCGCAGCAATTGCCCTGGATCGGCTCGATCAGCATCGCGGCCATCGTGTTGCCGTAGCGCTTGAACGTGTCTTCGAGCCGCTGGAGGTCGTTCATCGGCACCAGATGGGCGAGGGTCTTCAACTCCTGTGGGATGCCCTTCGAATAGGACACGACCTCCGGATCGCGGTTTTCCGACCTGTCCCAGTCCTCGACGTTGGCCATCCACATCGCTGCGTCGAAAAGACCGTGATAGCCTCCCTCGACCAGAAGGTAGCTGTCGCGTCCGGTATGGGCGCGGGCCAAGCGGAGGGCGGCCATCACCGCCTCCGTCCCCGAATTCGAGAAGCGAACGAGATCAATGCCAGGCACCATCCTGGCGATGCGGTCGGCGACGGCAAACTCCCGTTCGGTCGAAAGCGCGAAGACCCCGCCGACCTCCATCCCCTTGCGCGCCGCCGCGTCCACCCGGTCGTCGGCATAGCCGAGGATCGCGGGGCCGTAGCCCAGCCGGTAGTCGACATAGGCATTGCCGTCGATATCCCAGATCCGCCCGCCCTTGCCTCGATCGACATAGATCGTGCGGTCTTCGCCCCAGTAGCGGAAGGTCGATGCCACCCCCAAGGGCAGGCGAGTCAGAGCCTTCTTGAACTGGGCGTTCGATCTTGAAAGGGCGCGTTTCGGTAGCGGGCGCATGGCGTGTCCTGTCGGGCGGCGGGCCGACTCAATCCTCTGTGGGGGTCGGCCTCATTTAATGTACGATCATTCATTCAGATTTTGACTGTATTGTCAATCAAAACTGGAAATAGCGGACTTTTGTGGGCAAACTCCCACCCGAAACGACTATGCGCCGAGCTGTGCGCGGTGCATCAGACCGGGGGGCCCGATGGACGGCATCGACGACATATCGAAGGATGGGCCGGCCACGCCACGCAAGCTCAGCCGCGGTGCGCGCCGCCAGCAGTTGATCGAGGCGACGATCGACACGATCGCGGCGCGGGGCTATTCGCGCACCACCCTCACCGATGTCGCGCGCCATGCGGGGCTGTCGCATGGCCTCGTCAACTTCCATTTCGAAACCAAGGAAGGCCTCCTGACCGAGACCTTGAAGTATCTGGCCGAGGAGTATCGACGGAACTGGACCGAGGCGCTCGCGGCGGCCGGGCCGACACCGGCCGAGCAGCTCGACGCGATGCTGAGGTCGGATTTCAACCCTGCAATCTGCACCAAAGCGCGGCTCTCGGCCTGGTGCGCCTTCTGGGGCGAGGCGCAATGCAGGCCGATGTATCAGGAACTTTGCGGCTCCAACGACGACGATTACAATCGCACGCTGGAAGATATTTGCACCCGCCTCGTCGCCGAAGATGCGCGATCCGGCGATCCGGTCCGCATCGCGCGCGTGATCCGCATCACGACCGAAGGTGTCTGGCTCGACATGATGACGATGACCGACCCTTACGGGCCCGAAGAGGCGATGCGCACGACGTTCACCTGCGCCGCCGCCTTCTTCCCCGAATTTTTTGACGAGACGGGGCTGACCCCGACCGAGAAAATCCGGGTCTGACGATCCTCAATCGCGGCGCAGGTTCGCCAGAAGATTCGCCTTCGCCCCGAGAATATGCTGCCGGGTCAGCGCGCCGGCCCGTGCCGCGTCCCCGGCCGCGCAGGCGTCGAGGATCGCCCGATGTTCCGCATCGGCCCGAGATACGCCATTCGACAGGGACAATTGCGCGCGAATGTAGCGGTCCACGCGGTCGAGCGTCTTTTCGATGACGCCGAGGTGATAGGTCAGCCCGCTCGCACGATAGAGAGCCATGTGAAACCGCCGGTTCCAGTCACCCCATTCCACGGGGCCGTCCGCCGTCGCGAAAGCCGCCAGATGTGCCCCCGCTTCCTCAAGGATATCGGCGGACATCTTCGGAACCGCCGCTTCGATCACATGCCCTTCGACCAACGCCCGGAAATCCCAGATTTCGGCGGCCTCGTCGGGCGAGATTCCGGCGACGACCGCGCCCTTGTAGCGCTGCGTGGCGACCAGGCCCTGCTGTTCCAGCATCGTCAACGCCTCGCGCACCGGGATCCGCGACGTATTGAACATCCGCGCGATATCGTCCTGACGAAGCGGCTCGCCGTCCTTCAATCGTCCTTCGATGATCGCCTTCTTCAAGGCCTCGCAGATGATCGACGCCGCCGACGCGGTCTGCGCAATGTCAACGCTTTCGATCTTCACCTGATTGACCTCCTCAATTTCTTACTTGATTATTGTATCCAATATTCTTTATCCAAGTCACGAAGATTCTGCCGCCAAACGGTGATCGAGAGGAAAGGAAAGCTCATGTGGCATGGTGTGATCCCGGCCGTGACGACGAAGTTCACCGAGGATGGCGCGCTTGACACCGCCGAGATGGAGCGGTGCTTCGCGCTGATGATGGATGCCGGCTGCCACGGCCTCATCGCCTGCGGCACGCTCGGCGAGGGCAACATGCTTTCGCCCGACGAGCGGCTTGACGTTCTGCGCATCGCGAAGACGCAAACAGGGTCTAAACCGGCACTATTGACGATATCCGAGGCCGGGACGCGCGAGGCCTGCGACCTTGCCCGCCGCGCCGCCAGGGCCGGTGCCGACGGACTCATGATCGTGCCCTCGCCGATCTATTTCACCAGCCGCGACGAAACCATCGCCAACCTCCGCGCCATTGCGGCGGCCGGAGATCTGCCGGTGATGATCTATTCGAACCGTGTCGGCTACCGCGTCGACGTCACGCCCGAGATGATGGTGGAGCTGGCCGACGATCCCCGTTTCGTCGCGATCAAGGAAAGCTCGGACGACATCCGCCGCACGACCGAGATCTTCAATATCGTCGGCGATCGCTATGACGTTTTCACCGGCGTCGACAACCTTGGTTACGAAGCGCTGATGATGGGCGCCATCGGCTGGGTTGCGGGACTTGTCGTCGCGTTCCCGCGCGAAACCGTGGCGATCTACGAGCTGATCCGGCAAGGGCGGCACGCCGAGGCTCTCGCGATCTATCGCTGGTTTCGGCCGCTTCTAGACCTCGACGTCTCGACCTATCTCGTCCAGCAGATCAAGCTTGCCGAAGTGCATGCCATCGGCTCGAACGAGCGTGTTCGCGCCCCCCGACTGCCGCTTTCGGGCGAGCATCGGGCGCGGGTCGAGACGATCATCACCAAGGCGATCGCATCGCGCCCTGCCCTTCCGGCTTTCTGAGGAGCGGCCATGACCCCCCGTCCCGACGTTCTGGTCATCGGTGCGGGAGTCATCGGCCTATCCGTGGCCAACGCCGCTCTTGCGCGGGGTCTGACGGCGCAGGTCGTTGACCGGACCGGACCCGCAGCCGGTGCATCTGCCGGCAATGCAGGCGGTTTCGCTTTCCCGGAAATCCACCCTCTCGCCTCGCCGGATACTCTGCTGAATTCTCCGCGCTGGCTGCTCGATCCGCTTGGGCCGCTTTCAATCCCGCCGCGTTATGCGGCGAAGATCGCACCCTGGATGGCGAGGTTCGCCTGCGCGAGCCTGCCGCATAAGGTGGCCGCCTCGACCCGCGCGCAGGCTGCATTGATGACGCTGGGGCGCGAGACGCTCGGGCCGTTCATGGCGGCGACTGGGACGTCGGGCATGCTGCGCAAGACCGGCCAGCTTGAGGTGCACGAGTCCGCCCGAGCGTTCGACGCCGCCCTGCGGCAACATGATGAGGCGCGGCAATTCGGGTTCAGTTACCGCCCGCTTGTCGGGGCCGACGCCATTGCCGAGGTCCAGCCCGGTCTTTCGCCGCGGTTCAGCCACGCGACCGTCACCGAGGATTGGTGGGCGATCGCCGATCCCAAGCTCTACGTCCTCGCGCTCGCAGATGCGTTTCGGGCGAAAGGCGGTATAATAGACACTGGCGACGTCCGCGCCCTCGCCGTCGAGAATGACGGCGCGGTGGCGCAACTCGGCGACGGACGTGCGATCCCTGCCGGACGGATCGTGCTTGCGGCCGGCGCCCATTCGCACCGGATCGCCCGCACTATCGGCGACCGTATCCCGCTTGAAACCGAGCGGGGCTACAACACGACGCTGCCGCCCGGCGCTTTCGACCTCAGATGCCACATCACCTTCGCCGCCCACGGTTTCGTCGCCGCGCCTCTCTCGACCGGCATCCGCATCGGTGGCGCCGTCGAACTCGGCGGGCTGGACCTGCCGCCGAACTACGCGCGGTCGAAGGCGATGCTGAGGAAGGCGCAGGCTTTCCTGCCGGGTCTGAACGCGGATGGCGGCACCGAATGGATGGGTTTCCGTCCGTCACTGCCCGACTCCCTTCCTGCCATTGGCTGCGCGCCTAGCGGGCCGCAGGTCATCTATGCCTTCGGTCACGGGCATCTGGGCCTCACCCAATCGACAGCCACCGCGACGCTCGTCGCTGACCTTCTGACGGGGCAGGCGCCAAGCATCGACGTTGGCCCGTTCGATCCCGTCCGCTTCAGGGGCTTCCCATGACCAGCCACACTTTCCTCTGCATAGACGGCCATACCTGCGGAAATCCCGTCCGCCTCGTCGCTGGCGGCGCGCCGCAGCTTCAGGGCGCGACGATGCTGGAACGGCGCGCGCACTTCCTTGCGGAATACGACTGGATCCGCACCGGCCTGATGTTCGAGCCGCGCGGGCACGACCAGATGTCGGGCTCCATCCTCTACCCGCCGACGCGCGACGACTGCGATGTCGGCGTCCTCTTCATCGAGACGTCCGGCTGCCTTCCGATGTGCGGGCACGGCACGATCGGCACGGTGACGACGGCAATCGAGAACGGCCTTGTCCGGCCCAAGACCCCCGGCATTCTCAACCTCGACACCCCCGCAGGCCGTGTCGTCGCCGAATACCGGCAGGCCGGACGGTTCGTCGAGGAAGTGCGCCTGACCAACGTCCCCGCCTTCCTCTACGCGGAGGGGTTGACCGCCGAGGTCGAGGGGCTGGGCGAGATCACGGTCGACGTCGCCTATGGCGGCAACTTCTACGCCATCGTCGAACCGCAGGCGGCTTTCCGCGACATCGCCGATCTCCGCGCGCTCGACCTCGTCGGGTGGAGCCCGAAGCTCCGCGCGGCGCTGAACGCCAGGTACAGCTTCACTCATCCCGAAAAGCCGGAGATCAGCGGCCTCAGTCATATCCTCTGGACCGGCGCTCCGACGCACCCGGAGGCCACTGCGCGCAACGCAGTCTTTTACGGCGACAAGGCGATTGACCGCTCGCCCTGCGGTACCGGCACCTCTGCCCGCATGGCGCACTGGGCGGCGAAGGGGCGCTTGAAAGAGGGCGAGGCCTTCGTTCATGAGAGCATCATCGGCTCGCTCTTCACCGGCCGGATCGAGGGGCGGGCGAAGGTCGGCGACCGAGACGCGATCATCCCGTCCATCGCGGGCTGGGCGCGGGTCACGGGTTTCAACACGATCTTCATCGACGACCGCGATCCCTTCGCCCACGGGTTCGTGGTGACCTGAGGCGGGGCGATGCGCACGACGAAGATCATCCACGTTGTCTCCGCCCATGCCGAGGGCGAAGTCGGTGACGTCATTGTCGGCGGGGTTCCCGTGCCGCCCGGCGACACCCTCTGGGATCAGCGGCGGTTCATCGCGGAGGATGGCATGCTGAGGGCGTTCGTGCTCAACGAACCCCGGGGCGGGGTCTTCCGCCACGTGAACCTGCTGGTGCCGCCGAAACACCCCGAGGCGCAGATGGGGTTCATCATCATGGAGCCGGAGGACACGCCGCCGATGTCCGGATCGAACTCCATCTGCGTCGCAACCGTGCTTCTCGATGCCGGCATCCTGCCGATGACGGAACCGGTGACGGAACTGGTGCTGGAAGCCCCGGGCGGGCTTGTCCGGGTACGGGCCGAGTGCCGGAACGGCAAGGCGGAGCGGATCACCGTTCGCAACCTGCCGTCCTTTGCCGACCGTATTGGCGTCCCGCTGGAGGTGGAGGGGCTTGGCACACTGAGTGTCGACACCGCCTTCGGCGGCGACAGCTTCGTCATGCTCGACGCCTCCGCGCTCGGGCTCGCAATGACGGCCGACGAGGCGCGGGATATTGCCCGGCTCGGCGTCCGGATCACCGATGCCGCGAATGCGCAGATCGGGTTTTCACATCCCGAACGGCCCGACTGGGACCACATCTCATTTTGCGCCTTTTGTGGTGTGCTGGAGCCGACCGAGACCGGCTTTTCCACCCGATCCGCCGTCGCGATCCAGCCCGGCAAGGTCGACCGCTCGCCGACCGGAACCGCGGTTTCGGCCCGGATGGCGGTGCTTCACGCCAAGGGACTGATGCGCGCGGGGCAGACCCTGACCGCGCGGTCGATCATCGACAGCACGTTCACGGGCCGCATCGCCGCGGTAACGGAGTTGGAGGGGCGTCCGGCCATCGTCCCGGAGATCAGCGGCCGCGCCTGGATCACCGGAACGCATCAGCACATGCTCGACCCGGACGATCCCTGGCCGGGCGGGTATCGCCTGACCGACAGCTGGGGCGCGGGTGGCTGAGCCGCCTCCGGCGGAGGTATTTCTGGCAAGATGAAAGACGGTTCCGTCAGCGCCGGCTTTTGTGGCCGATCGTGTAGTAGTGGCCGGTCCGCGTATCGAGATAGGGCAGGAGCGGGATCTCCTCCTGCTTCAGGAAGCCTTTCTGCGGCAGGGCGCCGGCGCGCACCATCTCGATCACCGCGACAACGGAGGCGGAAGTGGTCCAGGCGATGGCCGTCCGCCGTCTTCCGCCGATTTCCAGCGGATAATAGGCGCGGACATATTCCTTGCGCTTCAACTGGCCTTCTGTCCAGCCTTCGGCCGCGACGTGGACATAGACGACATCCTCGTCCACCGGCGGTTTGGCATGGGTCAGGATCTTCCCCGCCGCCTCGCGGTTTTCCCGCATCAGAAGCTCGTGGAAGAAGAAATTCATGAGATGCACGTGGCCCGGATAGCGCATCGTCTTGTAGTCGAGGTTCTCGATCCTGTCGGCATAGGTCTCGCACATCGTGCCGAGGCCGCCGGAGGTGGTGAACGCCTCAAGGTGCACGCCGTCGATATAGATCGATTCCAGCCATTCCATCGCCGAGACGGACTTGTGCACGCCTTCCTCGATCACCTCGCAGTCGTTGAGGTATTCGTTCACGACACCCTCGGGCGACCAGTTGAAGGCGTAGCCGAGAAGTCCCGTGGGATTCTGCGGCAGGGCGCCGACGCGGAGGCGGATCGAGCGCACCTTCTCGAACATGTCGGCCAGGTGCGCGCCGACGATGCCGACGAATCCGGGGGCGAGGCCGCATTGCGGGGCCATGATACCCTTGGAGGTCTTGGCCAGTTCGCGGATATGCTTCGTCGTCGGCACATCCTCGGTCAGGTCGAAGTAGTGCAGGCCAAGGCCGTGAGCGACGGTCGAGACGCCGATATTGAGGTGGTAGGGCAGGCAGGACAGGACCGCCTCCTGGTCCTTGAGGATCGCGGCCAAGGCGTCCCTGTCGGTCAGGTCTGCCGCTCTGGTCGGGAACGGGCAGCCCGAGACCTCGCGCGCATCGACGCCGGTGACGGCGAAGCCCGCCTCGGCCAGAAGCTCCGCGGCCAGATGGCCGACCTTTCCGAGGCCGAGAACGGCGACCTTGTTGAACGACATGACGCGCTTCCTTTTCTTCTGTGACTCTTCCGGAATGACGCCGGTTCGCCGCCACAATCGCCTGCGCGGCTGGCGATTTCGTCGGTTATTCCGGCGGTTTTGGTGGAGGAATGCAGAAAAGTGCCGGGGTGGTCGGTCAATGTGTCGGGGCGGAGGCGGGTCTTCATCTGGTGGCCGGATGTTGCCTGAGAGCCCTATTTGTCTGTGCTTGCTCAGGACGCTAAATTGCGGTTACTCCTCAAAGTTGAATATATCTCGCGGCGCTGTTTCAAGTGAGACAATGATGAATTTGTCAGACAGGCGGATGGCACTCACTTCTCGCGAATTCCTGAGCGTTCTCGATGCTGTGCATGGATTCCATGATGGAGCCATCGGCTGCGCCTATTTCGGAGAACCTAGTGAGCAAATGGTTTTCGTCGAACAGATGTATTTCGGGAGTGAGTACCTCTATAATCCTAAACCTATTCTTGGAGGCGTTTTTTGGTTCGATCTTCCTGTCCCGAATGTAGTTCGCGAAATTGGTAACTTTTACGGACGAGAGATTGGATCGGTCGTCATCGACAGCTCGTCGTGTACGATCTCATTTCAGCTTCAAGATGCCCCCTACGAAGCTTTTGAAATCAAGTTTGGTTCAGAAGCCAACTTTCAATTTGTTACATCCAGCCCCTTGGAAGCCACACCCTTGCAACGCCGCATGCTAGCTTGAAGTGCCCGGTCTTTGGAATGCAGACTTTCTGCACGCCGGGCTTTGGCGGAGTTGCGCTGGTAATTATCCGCGTGGCTTTCCTGCCTTAACATGGCGAAGCCCCGGACATGATCCGGGGCCTCGTGTTTCGTCAGAGGTCCCGGGTCAAGTCCGGGACGGGTTTGCCTCAGAAGTCGAATTTCACGCCCTGCGCCAGCGGCAACTGAGCGGAATAGTTGATCGTGTTCGTCTGCCGCCGCATGTAGCCCTTCCAGGCGTCCGAACCGCTTTCGCGCCCACCGCCCGTCTCCTTTTCGCCGCCGAAGGCGCCGCCGATCTCGGCGCCGGAGGGGCCGATATTGACATTGGCGATGCCGCAGTCGGAACCGGCCGAGGACAGGAATGCCTCTGCCTCGCGCATGTTCAACGTGAAGATGCAGGACGACAGCCCCTGCGGCACGTCGTTCTGGATCGCGATGGCCTCCTCCAGCGTCTCGTAGCCCATGACGTAAAGGATCGGCGCGAAGGTCTCCGTCCGCACTGTGTCGGTCTGCTTCGGCATCTCGGCGATGGCGGGCTCGACATAGGCACCGCCCTGCGGCACGCCGGTGGTCACGGTCTTGCCACCATGCACGGTGCCGCCCTCGGATTTCGCCTTCTCGAGCGCCGCCTGCATCCGGTCGCGCGCGGCATGGTCGATCAGCGGGCCGACAAGCGTCGTTCCCTTGCGCGGGTCGCCGACCGGCAGGCTCGCATAGGCCTTGGTCAGCTTCGCGACCAGGTCGGCGCGGATCGAATTATGCGCGATCAGCCGGCGCAGGGACGTGCAGCGCTGGCCCGCCGTGCCGACGGCGGAAAAGACGATGGCTCGGACGGCCATGTCGAGATCGGCCGAGGGCGCGACGATCATCGCGTTGTTGCCGCCGAGTTCGAGGATCGGCCGGCCCCAGCGGGCGGAGACCTTCGGCCCCACGATGCCGCCCATCCGGGTCGAGCCGGTGGCCGAGACGATCGGCACGTCTTTCGAGTTCACCAGCGCCTCGCCAATGGCCGGCCCGCCGATGACAAGCTGGCAGAGCCCCTCGGGCGCGTCACCGAAGCGATTCAGCGCGCGGTCCATGATCTTCATCGTGGCGATGGCGGTCAGCGGCGTCTTCTCCGACGGTTTCCAGATCACCGGATCGCCGCAGACGAGGGCCAGGGCGGTGTTCCACGACCAGACCGCGACGGGGAAGTTGAAGGCGGTGATGACCGCACAGGGGCCGAGCGGGTGCCAGGTCTCCATCATCCGGTGGCCGGGCCGTTCGGAGGCGATGGTAAGGCCGTAGATCTGGCGGGAAAGGCCGACCGCGAAGTCGCAGATGTCGATCATCTCCTGCACTTCGCCGAGGCCCTCGGAGGTGATCTTGCCCGCTTCGAGGGTCACGACGGCGCCAAGCTCGTCTTTGGCCGCGCGCAGTTCCTCGCCTAGAAGGCGCACGAGTTCGCCCCGGCGCGGCGCGGGAACCTGCCGCCAAGCTTTGAACGCCTCCTGCGCGCGGGCGATGATCGCCGCCATGTCGGCCGGATCGGTTTCGCGCACCTTCGCGATCTCTGCCCCGTCGATGGGCGACTGCACCGAGAGCGTGCCGCCTGTCAGTTCAGCCTTGGTCAGGCCCGCGGCCGTGAGGATATCTTCGTGGTTCATGTCAGTCTCCCTTGGTGACGGATGCGCGCTGATCGTCCATTGCCATGGAGATCAGCAGCGGCTCCGTTTGTTGCCGTGTCTGAAAATCGGATTTGGACCCCATGCCGCGCCAATCCGCGAGGATCAGCGACTGCGCCACGGCACCGCCGAGCGTGGTGCCCGGCCCCGTGACGATGAACAGGTCGGGCGCGAATTCCCGCGCCGCGATCTTGATCGCATGGGTGAAGTCGTAGGTCTCGGTCACCTGATGGCCGAGCGTGTAGTCCCAGAGCGCATGGGAATCGGTGGCGCCCGGCCACCAGATCGCGCCCCGCCCGTCGATCAGCGGCAGCTTCGGCTGACCGAAGAGCGAGGGCGAGAGCCTTGCGCGGCCGCGTTCGGCGACCGGTGCCTGGAGCGTCGAATGGAAGGCCGCGTGATTGGCAAGCCGCATCGGGAATCGACCCTGTAGCGGCGGAACGGCGGCCTCGAAAGCGGCAAGCCCTGCCTCGTCCCCCGCGAGCACAAGCATCCCGCCGAGGTCGATCGAAAGCGTCAGGACATGCTCCGCACGGCTGGCGATGTCGCCGACCAGCGCCATCAACTCGGCCTTGCGTGCCGGATCGGGCCGCCAGTCCTCGTCCACGAAAGGATAGATCAGCTGGCCGCCGATCAGCGCCTCCTGCATCAGGGTGCCCATCGTGTTTACGGTTTCGAACCCCGCCTCTGCGGTCAGTGCGCCGCCGCAGGCGAGCGCGGAGTACCAGCCCATCGAATTGCCGGTCACCGCGACGACCTCGACCCCGTCGATGGCGCGAAAATCGCCGAGCGTCGCCGCGTAGATCAGCGCCGAGGCGTTGTCGCCGCGGGTATGGCGCGCGACCGAATAACTCGCCGCGCCGTCGAGCGTCGAAAGCGTCTCCTGCCCCAGCCCCTCGCGCGTCCGGTCGAAGGCGCCGAGAAGCGCCGTGTCGGCGACATGCCGTTTCAGATAGCCCAGCTCGGTCTTGGTGTAGGTGCCCCGACCGGGGCAGATGACGACCGCCGTTTTCATGCCCCGCCTCCGATCAGCGCCATTGCGGCGTCGAAAATGCCGTCGGCCGAGGGCATGGTCGCGGCATAGGCCGGGCCGGTGGCGATGAAGCTGTCCTCGGCGGTCAACCTTGCATGCGGCACAACCGTACGCTCGGTGAAAAGCGTCATAAGCGCCTCCGCGATCCCGCCTGAACGGCGCGTCTCATCGACGACGAGAATGCGTTTCGCCCCGTTGACCGCTTCGATCAGCGCGTCGGCGGGCAGGGGCGAAAGCCAGCGCATGTCGATGACGCGCGCCTTGACGCCTGTATCGGCGAGCCTACGTTCGGCCTGCCGCGAGAGGTAACAGCCATTCCCGAAGCTCACGATAGCAAGGTCCGTCCCATCGCCGTGAACGCCCACCTCCCCCAGCGAAATGACTTCATTCGGGGCGGGATAGAGCCGCATCCAGCCGCCGTCCTTGTCGCCGTGCAGATCCCGCATGGGATAAAGCGCGATCGGTTCCAGGAAAACCACGACCCGCTGCTCCTCACGCGCGAGCCGCACGCATTCGCGCAGCATCTTCGCCGCATCTGCCCCGTTCGACGGGCAGGCGAGGATCACGCCCGGAATATCGCGCAGGACGGCAACCGAGTTGTCGTTGTGGAAATGCCCGCCGAAGCCCTTCTGATAGCCAAGCCCGGCAATGCGCAGCACCATGGGATTGGTGTACTGCCCGTTCGAGAAGAACGGCAGCGTCGCGGCCTCGCCCCGGATCTGGTCCTCGGCATTGTGGAGATAGGCCAGGAACTGGATCTCCGGCATCGGGACAAAGCCGTTCTGCGCCATGCCGATGGCGAGGCCGAGGATCGACTGTTCGTCGAGCAGCGTGTCGATCATCCGGTCCGGCCCGAATCGCTGCGTCAGCTTCTGGGTGACACCGTAGACGCCGCCCTTGCGGCCGACATCCTCGCCCATCATGACGATCTCGCCATTGTCCAGCATCAGGTCGGTCAGCGCCCAGTTGATCAGCCGCGACATGATCTGCGGCTCTTTCATCGCCTTCATGTCGGCGCCGAAGGCCGCCGCACGTGCCTCGTCACTCGGGCCGTTCGTCGGTTTGCATGCCCGCCTTGGCGGGATCAGCGACGCCATCACGTCGCCCGCCGTCTTCAATCGCGGCCGGGTGACCGCCTCGCCGGCGATGCGGGCCACGCGCGCGTTGGTCTCCTCGTAGATCGCCAGTGCCTCGGCGGGCGACAGCGCGCCGGCGTGATCCATCAGCCGCACGGCGTGCAGAAGCGGGTCATTCGCCTCCTCCGCCTCGACTTCGTCGCGGCTGAGATACGTCGTCGGCACGTCGGCGCCGGCATGGCCGTAAAGCCGGATCGTGCGGATATGCAGGAAGGCGGGCTTCTTGCGGGTGCGGACGTAGGCCGCAGCCTCACCGGCGACGCGGAAGGTGTCGTAGAGATCGAGCCCGTCGCAGGCGAAGTACTTCAGTCCCGGCCGGTCGCGGAACGTCGCCGCGATCCAGCCTTTGGGGGTCTTGGTGGAAATGCCGATGCCGTTGTCCTCGCAGACGAAAAGCAGGGGCAGCGGGATCGACTGGTAGGAGGTCCATCCCGCCGTGTTGAAGGCCCCCTGCGCGGTCGAATGATTGGCGGATGCGTCGCCGAACGAACAGCAGACGATGGCGTCGTCGGGCAGTTCCTTGTGCTCGGGCGCATGCCGGCGTGCCGCGCCGATGGCATAGGCCGCGCCCACGGCCTTCGGCAGATGCGAGGCGATCGTCGAGGTCTGCGGCGGGATGTTCAGCGCCTTGGAGCCCAGAACCTTGTGCCGCCCGCCCGAGATCGGGTCCTCGGACGAGGCGGCGAAGCTCAAAAGCATGTCCCAGGCGATGGACTGGCCGGGAACCTGCTGGCTGCGCGCGATCTGGAAGGCCGCGTCGCGGTAATGGAGGAACGCCATGTCTGTCGGCCTCAGCGCCGCCGCCACCGCCGCCATCCCTTCGTGACCGGATGACCCGATCGTATAAAAGCCCTGCCCGGCCTTCTGCATGGCCCGGCTCTGCCGGTCGAGTGCGCGCGACAGGCAGCCAGCGCGGAAGATCGCGACGGCACCGGTCTGCCCGAGCGGTCCCGCCGGCGTGCTGCCGGCTGGAAGGTCGCCGGAAGCGACCCGGCGCAGGAAGTTGTCATGAACGATGTCAGCGCGGTCCATCTTTCCAACCGATACTCTTCATCTTGCTCCAAATATCCCCGCCGGAGGCATCGACCGTATGGTCCGGGCCTCCGGCGGGTTCGTTCTCGTGCAGTGGCCGTCAGAAGAACGCCTGCAATCCGGTGATGGCCCGCCCGAGGATGAGCGCGTGAACGTCGTGCGTTCCCTCGTAGGTGTTCACCGTCTCCAGATTGACCATGTGGCGCATGATCTGGAAATCTTCCTGGATGCCGTTGCCGCCGTGCATGTCCCGGGCCATCCGCGCGATATCCAGCGCCTTGCCGCAATTGTTGCGCTTGACGAGGCTGATCATCTCGGGCGCCGCCTTCGCCTCGTCCATCAGTCGGCCAACGCGCAGGGACGCCTGAAGCCCGAGCGAGATTTCCGTCATCATGTCGGCCAGCTTCTTCTGGTAAAGCTGCGTCTGCGCCAGCGGCCGGTTGAACTGCTTGCGGTCAAGCCCGTAGCTCCGCGCCGCGTGCCAGCAGAACTCGGCCGCGCCGAGAACACCCCAGGAAATGCCGTAGCGGGCGCGGTTGAGGCAACCGAACGGCCCCTTCAGCCCTTCGACATTCGGCAGAAGCGCGTCTTCGCCCACCTCGACATTGTCCATCACGATCTCGCCCGTGATCGAGGCGCGAAGCGACAGCTTGCCGCCGATCTTCGGGGCCGAAAGGCCCTTCATTCCCTTGTCGAGGATGAAGCCCCGGATCTTGCCGCAATGCGCCTCGGACTTGGCCCAGACGACGAAGACATCCGCAAACGGCGCGTTCGAGATCCACATCTTCGAGCCGTTGAGGACATAGCCGTTCGCCGTCTTCGTCGCGCGGGTCTTCATTCCGGCGGGGTCGGAGCCGGCATCCGGCTCGGTCAGGCCGAAGCAGCCGATGAATTCGCCGGTGGCGAGTTTCGGCAGATACTTCTTCCGCTGCTCTTCCGACCCGTAGGCATAGATCGGATACATGACCAGAGAGGATTGCACCGACATCATCGACCGGTAGCCCGAATCCACCCGCTCCACTTCGCGGGCAACGAGGCCGTAGGCGACGTAGGAAGACCCTAACCCGCCGTATTCTTCCGGAATCGTCACCCCCAACAGACCCATTTCGCCCATCTCGCGGAAGATCGCGGGATCGGTCTTTTCCTCGCGATAGGCTTCGATCACGCGCGACTGCAGCTTTTCCTGCGCATAGGCGCGGGCGCCGTCGCGGAGCATCCTTTCTTCCTCGGTCAGCTGGTCTTCGATGCGGAAGGCATCTTCCCAATCGAAGCGGGACAGGTCGGGGGCGTCCTTGGGTTTCAGGGCCATTTGATCCTCACTTGAGCGATGCGCAGAAACGCGCGATTCGGGTTGCGGCCTCGCGGAGCGAAGCTCTCGAATAGGCATAGGACAGCCGGAGATGGCCGGGCGTTCCGAAGGCGCGGCCGGGGACGAGAGCGACGCCTTCGGCGGCAAGGAGCGCCTCGCAGAAATCGGCATCGGTTTCGATCGTGCGTCCGTCGCGGGTCTGTTTTCCCAAGGCGGCCGTGCAGTCGGGGAAAAGATAGAAGGCCCCGTCCGCGGAGGGGCAGGAAAGCAGCCCCGTCGCGTTCAAAGCCTCCACCATCATGTCGCGCCGCTCGCGGAAATCGTCGCAGTGCTCGGCCAGAAGCTGCTGGTCGCCGGAAAGCGCCGCCGCCGCGGCCGCCTGGCTGACGGAGGAAGCGCCGGAGGTGATCTGGCTCTGCACCGCGATCATCGCCGAGATGAGGCGCTTCGGCCCGATACCCCAACCGATCCGCCAGCCGGTCATCGCATAGCTTTTCGACACGCCGTTCACGATCAGGGTCCGATCTGCAAGATCTGGCGCCGCCGCGCGGAAAGAACGGAACGGCACGTAGGAAATATGCTGATAGATCTCGTCGACCATGATCCCCACATGCGGCGCGTCGCGCAAGACCTCCGCCAAGGCGTCGAGGTCTTCCGCGGAATAGACCGCGCCCGACGGGTTCGACGGCGAGTTCAGCAGCAGCCAGCGTGTCTTCGGACCGATTGCGGCGCGAAGCGCCTCCGGCGTCACCCGGAAACCTGTTGCGGCAGAGGTTGGAAGGATCACCGAACGGCCTGCGCAGACCGTGACGATGTCGGGATAGCTCGTCCAGTAGGGTGCGACGATCAACACCTCGTCGCCGGGATCGAGGGTGGCCGCGAAGGCGTTGTAAAGCACCTGTTTCGCGCCGGTTGAGACAATGATTTCGCCGATGGCCGGCCGGTAGCCGCTCTCCCGCTCGCACGCCGCAGCAATGGCTTCCCGAAGCTGAATTGTTCCGGCCGTCAGCGTGTAGGTCGTCTCGCCCTTCAGGGCGGCAAGATGCGCGGCCTCGATCACCGGCGCCGGCGTCGGGAAGTCCGGCTCCCCGGTGCCGAGAGTGATGATGGCGCGCCCCTCGCGCTTCAATGCGTCGGCCAGCTCCGAGATCTTCAAGATCTCCGACAGTTCCACGGCGTCGATCCGGGTTGAGCGTCGAAAAGGGTCGGACATCATGGCCTCACGCAATGTCTTATGCACTATGGGCTATTAATTTCGGCGGGAATAGCGTTATTCTGACCGTATGATATGTATGATACTCATATAATGGCCACGCCGCGCCGCCTTCTGCCGTCGATTTCGCTGCTTGCGGCCTTTGAATCCGTGGTTCGTACCGGGTCGACGCTTGCGGCCGCGCGCGATCTCGACCTGACACAGGGCGCGGTCAGCCGGCTCATCCAGTCGTTGGAGGCTCAACTCGGCGTCACGCTCTTTCTGCGCGAGCGTCGCCGGCTGGTGCCGACCGACCCTGCGCTCGCCTATGCGCGCGACGTGGTGAAGGCGCTCGATCTCATCTCGCGTGGGTCGATGCGGGTCAGGTCGAATACCGGCGGTGGAACGCTGTCGTTGGCGATCCTGCCCACCTTCGGCACCCGCTGGCTCGCCCCGCGCCTGCCACGGTTCCTCGCGGCCCATCCGGGCGTGACGATCAACCTCGGCACAAGGCTCAAACCCTTCGATTTCGAGGAGGAGGGCTTCGATGCCGCCATCCATTTCGGCACCGAGAACTGGGCGGGCGCTGGCGCGATCAAGCTTTTCGACGAGCGGTTGGTGGCCTGCTGCGCGCCTCGCTTTCTGACGGATCACCCGATTGGCGCGGCGCGCGACATGATCGGCCTTCCCCTCCTGCAACTCGAAACCCGGCCCAATGCCTGGGCATCGTGGTTCGCGCATCACGGGGTTTCCGACCGGGTGCCGCAAGGCATGCTTTTCGATCAGTTCGCGCCGATGATCGAGGCGGTGATCCACGGGCTTGGCGTGGCGCTGCTGCCGGAGTTCCTGGCGCGACAGGAACTGGCGGACGGGCGATTGGTCGAGGCATTCGGCGGCCCGGTGCCGACAGAGGGCAGCTACTACCTAGTCTGGCCCTCGGTCGGCGCCTGGTATCCGCCGCTTCAGGCGTTCCGCGCCTGGCTTGAGGCGGAAGCGGCCGATCCGGATGGAGAGGCCATGCTGCCCCGTTGACCTTTCGCCGTTGCGGGATCACCTTCGCACCATGAACACGCGCCCCGACATCCATGACCGGCTTGCCGCCTCGCTGAAGGAGGCGCGAAAGTCCAAGGGGCTGAGCCTCGACGCGGTGGCCAAGCTGTCCGGGGTCTCACGCTCGATGGTCAGCCAGATCGAGAGGGGCGAATCGAGTCCGACCGTCTCGACCCTGTGGAACCTCACGCAAGCCTTGCAGGTGGATTTCGCCGGGCTTCTCGAAGGCCGGTCGACGCCGGGGATCGAAGTGATCCGCGCCGAGGCCGCCCCGGTCATCGCCGGTCGTGGCAAAGGCGTCCGCATCCGGATCCTGTCTCCGGCGGAGGCCGCCGGGGAGCATGAGGTCTACGACCTCGGCTTCGACGCGGGCGGGACGCTTGTCAGCGATCCGCACGGGCCGGGTTGCCGCGAACATCTGACGGTGCTGGAAGGGGTCGTGGTCGTGGTGTCGGGCGAGGACACGCAGCGCCTCGGCGTTGGCGATACCGCCCGCTATTTCGCCGACCGCCCGCACCGGATCGAGGCCGAGGGCGGGCCGGCGCGGGCGATCCTGATCGTGCAGAATTCCTGACGGGCGGGCGCCGTTGGGGGGCGTTTGCAGTGGTGCATTTGGGAACGGACGGACGCAGGAATCCGTGATACGGGACGTCAATCCGTTATATTGACAAATGCGTGATCGCGGATAATATTCCATCATATAGGAGGAGATTCTGCCATGTCGGACAAGGCTGCCTTTCTCGCCCATCTCGGCGACACGCTCACGGGGATCGAGGCTGAAGGTTTGTTCAAGCGCGAACGGCTCATCACCTCGGCGCAGGGCGCGCATGTGACAGTCGCCAGTCGCGACATGCTGAACCTTTGCGCCAACAACTATCTTGGCCTTGCCGATCACCCAAGGCTGATCGAAGCGGCGAAGGCGGCGATGGACGATCACGGCTACGGCATGGCCTCGGTCCGCTTCATCTGCGGTACTCAGGACCTGCACCGGGAGCTGGAGGCGAGGATCGCGCGGTTCCTGGGGAAGGACGATTCCATTCTCTTCGCCGCCTGCTTCGATGCGAACGGTGGACTGTTCGAGCCGCTTCTGGGGCCCGAAGACGCGGTAATCTCGGATGCGCTCAACCATGCGTCGATCATCGACGGGATCCGGCTCTGCAAGGCCAGGCGCTACCGCTACGCCAATTCCGACATGGCCGACCTGGAGGCGCAGTTGAAGAGCGCCCGCGCGGATGGCGCGCGGTTCATCCTGATCGCGACGGATGGCGTCTTCTCGATGGACGGGTATCTTGCCAAGCTGCCGGAGATCGCGGCGCTGGCAGAGAAATACGGCGCACTGACAATGGTGGACGATTGCCACGCAACCGGGTTCATGGGCCCGCAGGGGCGCGGCACGCCCGCCCATGCCGGGGTCGAGGTCGATATCCTGACCGGGACGCTGGGCAAGGCGCTGGGCGGTGCCCTTGGTGGCTACGTCGCGGGCCCGCAGCCGGTCATCGACCTTCTGCGCCAGAGGGCGCGACCTTACCTCTTCTCCAATGCCCTGCCACCCGCCGTCGTCTCCGCCGGGATCGCGGCGCTTGACCTCGTCGAGGCAGCCGACGACCTTCGCGCGCAGCTCTTTGGGAACGCAAGCTATTGGCGCGCCGGGCTGACCGATGCGGGCTTTGCCCTGCTGCCCGGCGAACACCCGATCATCCCGGTCATGCTGGGCGAGGCGAAACTCGCACAGGCCATGGCTGCGTCGCTTTTCGAGCGGGGCGTCTATGTCTCGGGCTTCTTTTTTCCGGTCGTGCCGAAAGGGCAGGCGCGCATCCGGACGCAGATGAATGCCAGGCTGACGCGGGACGATCTGGATTTCGCGCTCGACGCCTTCCGGGGCGCGGGCAAGGCGGTGGGGGCGATCTGATGCGCAACGACATGAAGGCACTGGCGAAGACGAAACCCGAAGTCGGCCTCTGGATGGAGCACCGCCCGGTGCCCGAGATCGGTCCGGACGATGTGCTGATCCGCATCCGAAAGACCGGCATCTGCGGCACCGATATCCATATCTGGAACTGGGATGAGTGGGCGGCACGGACCGTTCCGGTGGGGCTGGTGACGGGTCACGAATTCGCCGGCGAGATCGTGGAGATCGGCCGCAACGTCGAAGGGCTCAGCATCGGCCAGCGATGCTCCGGCGAGGGCCATCTGATCGGCAAACAGTCGCGGCAGTCGCGTGCCGGCAAGTTCCACCTCGACCCCGCCACGCGCGGGATCGGCGTGAACGAGCAGGGGGCTTTCGCCGAATACCTGAAACTGCCCGCCTTCAACGTGGTGCCCTTGCCCGATGAGATCGACGACGAGATCGGGGCTATCCTCGATCCCTTGGGCAATGCGGTGCACACGGCCCTGTCCTTCGATCTGGTGGGAGAGGACGTGCTGATCACCGGCGCCGGTCCCATTGGGATCATGGCGGCGGCCGTCGCGCGGCATGTCGGCGCCCGGCATGTCGTCATCACCGACGTCAATCAGGACCGGCTTGATCTTGCCGCGAAGGTCGCCGACGTCGTCCCGGTGAACGTCGCGAAGCAGGATCTCAAGGATGTCGAGGGCGTCCTGAAGATGAAGGAAGGCTTCGATGTCGGGATGGAGATGTCCGGCAATCAGGTGGCGCTCGACCAGATGGTCGAGAACCTCGTGATGGGCGGGCGCATCGCCATGCTCGGTATCCCGCCGGGCAAGTCGCCCGTCGACTGGTCTCGCATCGTCTTCAAGGCGATCACGATCAAGGGCGTCTATGGCCGGGAGATTTTCGAGACCTGGTACAAGATGATCGCGATGCTGGAAAACGGCCTCGATATCCGCCGGGTGATCACCCACCGCTTCCCCGTCGATCGCTTCGCCGACGGGTTCGAGGTGATGCGATCGGGCAAAAGCGGCAAGGTCGTGCTCGACTGGACATGATCGCCGCTTTCCCGGCGCGCGGCCCGTGCTAGGGTCGCGCCCGGAGCCATTGCGGAGTGCGCCTTGCCCGACGATCTTGCCCGCCACTTCCTCCTCAACCCCGGCGTCACCTTTCTCAATCACGGCTCTTACGGCGCCTGCCCGCGTCCGGTGATGGAGGCGTATCGAGATTGGCAGGAGCGGCTGGAGGCGCAGCCGGTCGCCTTCATGGACCCTGCCCATCTCACGGAGCGCTTTTCCGAAGTTCGCATTGCGCTAGGGGCGGAGATCGGAGCAGATCCCGACGATCTCGTTTGGGTCACGAACGCCACCGCCGGGCTCAACATCGTCGCCCGCTCGCTCGATCTCGGTCCGGGTGATGAGGTTCTGACGACGGATCACGAATATTCCGCGCTGACAAAGACCTGGGCTTTCGTGGCCGGACGGGCCGGGGCGGTGATCCGGCCGGTCCGGATTCCACTGCCCCTGACGGAAGAGGCGTTCGCCGACGCCTTGCGCAAAGCCATCACCGACCGCACGAAGGTGCTGTTTCTCAGCCACATAACCTCGCCCACGGCGCTGGTCTTTCCGATTGCGGGCATCGTCGCCGAGGCGCGCGCGCGGGGGATCGTGACCATCATCGACGGGGCGCATGCGCCGGGCCACATCCCGCTCGACGTGACTGCACTTGGCGCCGATTACTATGTCGGCAACTGCCACAAATGGCTGATGGCGCCAAAGGGCACCGCTTTCCTGCACTCCCGTCCGGCGATGCAGGCGTTGCTGGATCCCCGGGTGATCAGCCACGGCTGGACCGAGGCGGGAGAGTCGCCCGGACCGTTCGGCGGTTCGGCCTTCCTCGACCGGTTCCAGTTTCAGGGCACCCGCGATCCTTCGGCCTGGCTGGCGGTGCCCGCAGCCATCAGGTTCAGGAACGATCACGACTGGGGCGCGGTCTCTGCCCGGTGTGGGGCGCTGGCGCAGGAAATCGCCGCCGAGTTTGCCGGAATCACCGGCTTGCCCGCGCTGGCCGCACCAGAGGTTAGCGCGCCGCAAATGATCGCGATGCCGATCCCGGACTGCGATACCGAAAAGCTGCATCGCGACTTGCTCTCCCGCTACGGGATCGAGATTCCGGTCCTGCGCTGGGCCGGCCGATGTTTCGTGCGTCTTTCGATTCAAGGCTACAATCGGCCGGAGGATGGCAGAACGCTTCTCGCCGCCGTCCGCGACCTCCTCGATCTGCGCTGATCGGGGCAACGTCGGATCTGCTCAGACTTCCGAAGGCGCTCACACTCGTCGGGGCAATCATGATCGCCTTGCCGAACCCGGTTCTGTCGATCATGCAGATGCCTGAGGCATTCGGGCAGACCATCTCCGGGCTGGTCATCGCAGGAATGCTGCCTGTCCAGGTCCGGGGCGACCGGGCCGCCATTTGAAGGAGCGAGACATGTCGGAACATCCACTTCGGCTGAGTGCGGCGGATATCCTCCCTACCGATCCCACGGCGCGTCTTGTCGGTCGGGTCTGGTCGGCGGCGCGCGGCGGTCCCTGTCCGGTCCTCGTCCGCGATGGTGAAGTTCTCGACCTCTCGGATCTGTCACCGACAATGTCGGGCCTCTTGGACCGTGCCGATCTTTCCGGCGATCTTGGCGGCGCATTCCCGTCGCTCGGGCCTCTGGACGGCTATCTCGACGGTGGCGGCGATCGCGGCTCCCTCGGCCGGCTCCTTGCGCCATGCGATCTGCAGGCGATCAAGGCGGCGGGCGTCACCTTCGCGGGCTCGATGATCGAACGGGTGATCGAGGAGCGCGCGAAGGGAGAGGCGGGCCGCGCCGACGCGATCAGGGCCGAGCTTGCGGCGATCCTCGGTGGCAACCTCAAGGGCGTCGTTCCCGGGTCGGAGAAGGCGGCGGAGATCAAGGCACACCTGCAGAAGAACGGTATGTGGTCGCAATACCTTGAGGTCGGGATCGGCCCGGATGCCGAGGTCTTTACCAAGGGTCAACCGATGTCGGCGGTGGGATGCGGGGCCGATATCGGCGTTCACCGCGCCTCGGACTGGAACAACCCCGAACCCGAGGTGGTTCTGGCGGTCGATTCCACCGGCCGCATTCGGGGCGCCACGCTGGGCAACGATGTTAACCTGCGTGACGTCGAAGGTCGGTCGGCACTTCTGCTCGGCAAGGCCAAGGACAACAACGGCGCCGCCGCGATCGGCCCGTTCATCCGGCTCTTCGACGAGGCGTTCGGGCTTGCCCGGATATCGGAACTGCAACTCAGTCTGAACGTGACGGGCAACGACGGCTTCGCGCTGTCGGGTGCCTCGAACATGGCCGAAATCTCTCGTCAGCCGGCCGATATCGCGGCACAAACCTGCAACCGCAGCCATCAGTATCCAGACGGTTTCATGCTATTTCTCGGCACGATGTTCGCACCGACAAAGGACAGGGGCGGTGCCGGGCAGGGCTTCACGCACCACTACGGCGACCGGGTGGAGATCGCCTCCGACCCCCTCGGCAGGCTGATCAACATCGTCCGCCCCTGTGACGAGATCGAACCGTGGACCTTCGGGGCGCGGGCCCTGATGGAAAACCTCGCGGCAAGGGGGATGCTGGGACCGTGACCGACGGTCCCCGCCGCCTGTGCAGTTCGGACCGGCCATTCTCATCCTTGCAGACTTCATGAACGCCATCCGGGTGAATGCCGCGATCACTGATCGCCCCTCCCGTCGGAACCGCCTTGACCGGGATCATTGCCCCGTCGCGAAAAGGCGGTCAGCATCGGGGAGCAGCGCGACGGAGGATCGGGCATGACACCGGACAACGAGATACAGCGCGGACTTGCCGCCGCCGCGTTGCGGACCGTTTGTGATCCGGCCATCCTGCCGTTCCGCTCGACCGACGAACTGGAGGGGCTTGATTGCCTAGTCGGTCAGGACAGGGCGATGGATGCGATCCGGCTCGCGGTCCAGATCGCTCACTGCGATTTCAATCTGTTCGTTCTTGGTCCAAACGGCATGGGCCGCCACCGTGCCGTGCGCGACCTGTTGCAACGGCACGCCAAGTCGATGCCGGTTCCCGACGACTGGGCCTATGTCAACAACTTCGACGCACCCGACAAGCCGAAGGCGTTGCGATTGCCGCCGGGAACGGCGCAGAGGCTCAGAACCGCGATGCAAGGGCTGGTGGACGATCTTGCAGTCGAGATCCCGTCGCTTTTCGAATCCGAGGAATATCAGACCCAGCGCCGCGCGCTCGACGAGGAATACGGCGACCGCCAGGAAACCGCGATGGCCGATTTCGCCGACAAGGCGAAGGCAGAGAATGTCGCGCTGATGCGCACCCCGATGGGCTTCATGCTGGCGGCGATCCGGGACGGCAAGGTGGTCAAGACCGAGGACTACAACAAGCTGGACGAAGACGCGCAGAAGGAGATCGACGAAAAGATCGCCCGCCTGCAGGAGGACCTCGCAGAAGTCTTGCGCGATGCCCCGAAGCTCGACAGGGAATTGCGCGGCAAGGTCGAAGCGCTGCATGCCGAAATGGCTGAGCGCGCGGTTTCTGCACGGGTCAAGGACCTTGACGAGGGCTTCGCCGGGATCGAGGCCGTGCAAGACTTCCTTGCCGACGTGCGGAAGGACATGATCGCGAATGCCGAGATCTTCCTCGCTGCGCGGGCGGACGCCAACAGCGGCCCCTTCCCGGACGCGATCCGGAAGTACCACCGCGAGCCGCCGTTCGAGCGCTATGTCGTCAACGTGATGGTCTCGCGCGAGGAAACGAACGGAACCGGCGCCCCGCTTGTCATCGAGGAGCTTCCGACGCTCGATCATCTGGCAGGCCGGATCGAACATGCGTCGCAGATGGGGGCACTCATCACCAACTTCACGATGATCAAGCCGGGCGCGCTGCACCGGGCCAACGGCGGTTTTCTGGTGCTCGATGCGCGCCGCGTTTTCACCGAACCATACGCCTGGGACGCCCTCACACGCTGCCTCAAAAGCCGGTCCATCACCATAACCTCGCTGGCGGAGCGGCTGTCGCTCGTCTCGACGACGTCGCTCCAGCCCGATCCCATTCCGCTTGACGTCCGCGTGGTTCTGATCGGCGACCGGTCGCTCCACATGCTCCTGACGCTGCTCGATCCCGATTTCCGCGATCTCTTCAAGGTCCAGGCGGATTTCGAGGAAGATTTCGACCGGTCGGAGGAGAACCTGACGCTGCTGGCGCGTCTCGTCGCCGCTGGGGCTCGGCGTGAAGGTCTGCGCCATCTGTCGGCAGGTGGTGTCGCGCGGCTCCTGGACGAGGCGACGCGCCGCGCGGAGGACAGCCGAAAGCTGAGCCTCCATGTCGGCGACCTTTCCGACCTGATGCGCGAGGCCGAGCATTATGCCGGCAGCGCCGGACACGACCTGATCGAAGCGACCGATGTCGAGCGGGCCGTCCGGGAAAAGGAGCGCCGGGCGTCGCGTATCCGCGACCGGATGCAGGAGGCGATCGGGCGCAACACGATCCTGATCGACACGACCGGGGCGAAAGTCGGGCAGGTCAACGGATTGTCGGTCCTCGATCTTGGCAACTACCGGTTCGGCCGGCCGTCACGGATCACCGCGCGAACCCGGATGGGGGCCGGCAAGCTCGTCGATATCGAGCGTGAGGTGGAACTGGGCGGGCCCCTGCATTCAAAGGGTGTTCTGATCCTCTCTGGCTACCTCACGTCGACCTACGCGCTTGATGTTCCGTTCTCGCTCCATGCGAGCCTCGTATTCGAGCAGAGTTACGGCGGGGTCGACGGTGACAGTGCCTCGTCGGCCGAACTTTACGCGATCCTGTCGGCCCTGTCGGGCCTGCCCGTCGATCAGGGGATCGCCGTTACCGGATCGGTCAACCAGCTGGGCGAGGTCCAGGCGATCGGCGGGGTCAACGAGAAGATCGAAGGTTTCTTCGATGTCTGCGAGCGGCGCGGGCTAACCGGTACGCAGGGCGTGCTGATCCCGAAGGCGAATGTCGAACATCTGATGCTGCGGCCGGACGTGGTCGCGGCTGCGGAAGCGGGCCGGTTCCGGGTCATGCCTGTCGAGACCATCGACGAGGGGATCGCCGTTCTCACCAACCGCGCGGCAGGGGTGCGGGGTCCGGATGGCCATTACCCGCCCGATACGGTCAATCGCCTCGTGGATGACCGCCTGCGTGGTTTCGCGGAGCTTCGCCAGCGCTACGTTCGCCCCGCCAAGGGCGAAGCGGGGGGGCAGGATTCGCCATGACCCCGCCCGATCCCAAACGCCGCCGCTTTCTGATCGGAGCAGCCTCGTTCGCGGATGCGGAAAGCGTGCTCCGTCTCGCCGAACAGATTTCCGGTGCCTTGGCGCTGGAGTTGGGAGGGTTGCTGATCGAGGACAGCAATGCCTTCGGAGATGGCGGCCCGCCGCGCGCGCGTGTTGTCACGTCTACCGGTTTCGTTGTGCCCGGTCCGTCCGCCGCGCAGGCGGGCATGATCGCGCGCGCCGAGGCGCGGGCGTTTCGCGCCGCCCTGTCGCGCCTTGCCGCCGCATGCGGCAGCGACTGGTCGTTCGAAACGCGAGCGGGAGAGCTTGTCAGCGGGCTCATCGGCGCGTCGCGAAGCTGGGATCTTGTCGCCATCGGCTATCGCCAGACGCGGCGGTCGTCGGGGCGGGTTATCCTGATCGGGGCCGGACACGGTGACGGAAGGGAGGCAGAGGCGCTGGTCGATGCGCTGGTGGCAGCTCTCGGCGTCCGGGTGGAACGAATGCCGCAGCCTAATGACGTCGATGCGTTGAACAAGTTGAGCCGCAGTCATGCGGCGGCCGTGGTTCTCGATCTGAGCGGCGGCACGATGATGCCGGAGGTCGAACTCAGGCGTCTGGTCGACGCGGCGCGCTGCCCGGTTCTCATCGTCGGGGCCGGCCACCAGACGGACACAGCCGCGTGACCTGCCACTCCGTTCAGGCGGCTGTTCCACGCGCCAGATAGGCCAGGAGGCCGTCGAGACTGCGCATTTGGGGATAGTCCGCCTCTGGCATCGGCATCGAGAGCGCCTTGCCAAGAGCGGTGACGAGATTGAGAAAGTCGAGCGAGTCGATATCGCATTCGTCGCGCAGGTCACCGTCGGGATCGATCTCGTCCGGGTCGATGTCCGGGGCGATGCGCCCGAGTTCGGTGCGGACCAGCGTTTCGATCTCGTCCTTCGTCATTGCCCCGTAACCTCCTGCAAATGCCGGTCGATGGCGCGCAGGAAAAGTGCGCCGCGATGGCCGTCGCTGACGCGGTGGTCGGCGGACAGCGTGACGGTCGTGGTGAGCGCGACAGCCAGCTTTCCGTCGCGGGCGACGGGGCGCTCGGCAGGGCTGCCGAAGCCGACGATGGCGACCTGCGGCGGCTGGATGACGCCGTAGAGCGTATCGACCCCGCGCTCCCCAAGGCTGGTGACGGTGATCGTGGCGTCCGACAGTTCTCGCGCCCGGAACCGGCCGGCCCGGACCCGGCCAAGCGTGTCGCGCATCCCGGCCATCAGAGTGTCGAGGTCGCACTCGCCCGCATCGAGGATCGCCGGGGCGACCAACCCGCCGCCGCGCAGGGCCACCGCCATTGCCGCGTGAATCTGTGCCGAGTGGCGGAAGGCACCGTCGATGAAGTGTCCGTTGAACTCGGGATACTTCTTCGCCGCGAGGATCACAGCATGAAGAAACAGCGCGCCGATCAGCAGCCTGTCTTCCGGCGCGCGGTCGGCATTCGCCCTGGCGAGGAACCCGGAGACACGGGAAAGGTCCACCGTCTGGGCCAGGTAGTAATGCGGGATCTCGCGCTTCGACCGCGCCATCGCGGCGGCGATCGCGGCGCGCATGTCCGACATCGGTGCAGGGGCAGCGGACGGGGCTTCGGCAGGTTCCTCGAGGTCGCTCAATGTGATCGCGCCGTCGGGCCCCGTGCCTTGGATACCGCGTAGTCGCGCGGCATCGAAGCCTTTCTCGTCGGCCAGCCGCCGCGCGGCGGGTGTGATCCGCAGCCGGTCCCCGGCCGGCCGCGCCGGTGCGGCGGATGTGGGGCGCGGCGCGGCTTTCGGGACGGGAGGTGTCGGTTTTGGCGCAGGCTTCCTCTCCTCTTTTGCCGCTTCGGCGGGGGCGGTGGCCTCGCTCTTCGCGCGGATGACGGCAAGCGGTGTGCCCACAGGCACCTTCGTGCCGATCTCAACCAGCGTCCGCTCCAGTGTGCCGTCCTCGAATGCCTCGATCTCGATCGCGCCCTTCTGGGTTTCAACGACCGCCACGATATCCCCTCGCGCGACCGCGTCGCCGGGCGCCTTCAGCCATTCGACGAGCGTTCCCGCCTCCATGTCTGCGCCAAGCGAGGGCATGCGGAACTCGCCCATGTCTCAGCCCTTACCGCAGAGCCGCTTCGCGGTCGCGACGATGCCGGGCACCTGCGGAATTGCGGCCTCTTCCAGATGCCGCGCATACGGCACTGGCGCCTCGACGCTGCAGACGCGGGCCAGGGGCGCGTCGAGATCGAAGAAGGCGTCTTCGGCCAGCCGCATGCCGATCTCGGCGGCAAGGCTGCCACTCTTCCAGCCCTCGTCGACCATGAGCGCCCGGTGCGTCCTGGCGACCGAAGAAAAGATGGTGTCCATATCAAGGGGCCGCAGGCTGCGCAGGTCGATCACGTCGGCCTCGATCCCGTCCTTCGCCAGTTCCCCGGCGGCGTCGAGCGTCTTCCAGAGCGATCCGCCATAGGTGATCAGCGTGATGTCCCGCCCTTCACGGCGAATGGCCGCGCGGTCGATATCGACCGCCCCCGCGTTCTCGGCGAGATCCCCGGTCATGTTGTAAAGCATGACATTCTCGAAGATCAGCACCGGGTCGGGGTCCTGCAACGCGGTCCAGAGCATGCCCCGCGCATCTTCCAGCGTTGCCGGCGCAAGCACCCGGATGCCGGGGATATGCGCGAACCAGCCTTCGAGCGAATGCGAATGCTGCGCGGCAAGCTGGCGGCCTGCACCGGTCGCCATGCGGATCACGACGGGCACGCCGAAGGCGTTGTTCGACATGTGCCGGTAGGTGGCGGCGGTGTTCAGGATCTGGTCGAGCGCCAGGAGCGAGAAGTTGACCGTCATCACCTCGACGATCGGCCGCATCCCGGCCACCGAGGCGCCGATGCCGGCACCGGTGAAACCCGATTCCGAAAGCGGCGTGTCGCGGATGCGATCAGGTCCGAACTTGCCCAGCAACCCCTTGCTGACGGCGTAGCACCCGCCATAGCGCC